>CAZNYG010000012.1:23072-29988 GCA_964577205.1 uncultured Elusimicrobiales bacterium
ATCCGCAGCGAATTCCCTGACGAAGAGACGCAATACGCGATCTATCGCCGCGTCGTCGAAAAGATGAAGGGGAAACCGGTCAGCATCCGTACCCTGGACCTCGGCGGCGACAAGATGATGAGTTTCCTCTCCATGCCCAAGGAGGAGAACCCGAACCTGGGATGGCGGGCCATCCGGGTCTTCCTGGACAACCCGCAGTTCTTTAAAACCCAGCTGAAAGCGATCCTGCGGGCCGCCACCTCGGGGAACGTGCGCATCATACTTCCCATGATATCGGATATCACGGAAGTGCGCGTGTCGAAAAAGATCCTGGCCGATGCGAAGCGGGAACTTCAGAAGAGCAACGTCCCTTTCAATCCGAACGTCAGGCTGGGCATCATGATCGAGGTACCGTCGGCGGCCATGCTGGCGGAGTACCTCATCCAGGAAGTGGATTTTTTCAGCGTGGGGACAAACGACCTGATCCAGTATACCCTCGCGGTCGACCGTAACAGCGAAAAAGCCGCGCGGTTCTTCGAGCCGCTGAACCCGTCTATCATACTCATGCTGCGCAAGCTCATAGACGTCACCAACCGCGCGGGCAAGGAGATCACGATCTGCGGCGAGATCGCGAGCGATCCGCTGTATCTGCCGATCCTCCTCGGGCTGGGGTATACCCGCCTGAGCGTCAACTCGCTCGCTATAAACATGGTAAAAAGCATTCTGCGTTCGACGAGTTTCCATGAAGCGCAGGCGCTGGTCAGGGAAGTGATTAAAAAACGAACCGGTTTTGAGGTCCGCGAATACATGAAAGCGTATTTCGAGCGGCAAAAAGGCCGCATGCGTTCCCAGGCGCCGATCCTTTATCCCTCCCATTCGACGCAGAAAAGTCCGGGCCGGACCTCCCAGAAAACAGGCGAACGGCCTTCCGTGAGGGATGAAAGTCAATGACTGTGCTGGAGGATATCACCAAACGCGCGAGAGAACGCGGCGGCACCGTTATTTTCGCCGAAGGCGATGAACCCCGCACGCTAAGGGCGGCCATGCGGCTTGTCCGGGACGGCGTCTGTCGGCAGGGAGCGCGTCGACGCGGCCCTGCTGGATCAATAAAATATGCGATAGCTTGCCCACATTACTTAAAGCGCGATATTAACATATTTAACGAATTAGTACATTATTCAATCATATATTCTTGTGGATAAAGTTGTGATTTAAAAGTGAAAAGTTTCACAATATGCTTGACATGGGCCTATAAATATGTTATATATAGGTTAAATATTGTGAAACAAAGGAACATTAATGATCACAAACAGGAATTGCATCATCCGCCTTTCCCGCTACAAAAACTCATTGTACCGGCTTAAGGCGCTGGGATTCGTTAAAGTGTTTTCTGACAATCTGGCTGATGCCATCGGGGTCACCGCTGAACAGGTACGTAAGGATTTCTCTCTCTTCGGCATTTCAGGGAACAAGCGGGGCGGTTACCAGATAGAACCCCTTATAGAAAAACTGAACAGCATCCTGGGCAAGGACCGTGTACAAAAGGTTATTGTTGTAGGTGTGGGACACATCGGCACGGCGCTGATGAAGTATCGGGGTTTTGAGAAAGAAGGCATCAGGATCTGCTGCGGCTTCGATGCTGACGCTTCCAAACATGTCCGGGAAGCGGATGTCCCGGTGCTGCCGATGGAAGAACTGAAGGAATTCGTGACCGCCAGCAAGATACGGATCGGCATTATCGCGGTCCCTGACGTCACAGCGCAGCAGGTCGCGGATATGCTGCTCGAAGCCGGCATCAAAGGGATCCTGAATTTTGCCCCGATGCGCCTGCGCATACCCGAAGACGTGGTGGTAAACAACGTGAACCTGGAACTTGAGCTGGAGAACGTGATATATTTCGTTAACACGCTTTCAAAGACGGGGTCGATGGAGTTCCCCAAGATCGACCATTGAGTGACGGGTAACGCTTTATTCATCGGTTACTACGCGGAGAGGTGAACAATGGCAACACCACTGGATGTTATCAGGCAGAAACGCGCGGCCGCCATAGACCGGATCAACGGGCGGGGTTTTCAGGCGCGGCGGAGAGTCTACATCGGCATGGCTACCTGTGAGATAGCCGCCGGGTCAAAAGACGTCATGGATGTCTTTCAGCAGGCGGTGAACAGCGGCCTTACGGATGTCTATATCAGTCAGAAAGGGTGCGCCGGCAGGTGCAATTTTGAACCTACGGTCGAAGTCATTGAGGAAGGGAAGCTTCCCGTCAAGTACGGCAAGATCAACGCCGAACGGGCCGCCCAGATCGTAGAACGCCACCTGAAAAAAGGCGAAGTCATCAGGGAATGGATCATAAAATGACAGTGCTCAGCACTGTCATCCCCGAAAGTTAATCGGGGATCCATGGATCGCTGACGAATCTGGAATCCGGATGTCCGATAGAGTCGCCCGGGCTTGATACACTTGTAAGATAAATCATTTTAATCTACGGAAGGGAATAACCGATGCCGAAGAAATTCAACATCACCATTTGTGACGGACCGTCCTGCATGCAGAAGAACGCGACCAGGCTTAATACCGTGGTCGAGAGGGAACTCGCGAAACGGGGCCTGGCGGAAAAAGTCAGCGTAAACATTTCGGGATGCCTGGGTATGTGCGGCAAAGGCCCGGTCATGATCGTGAATCCTCATTACACCGTGTACGGCAGCGTCGCGGAAAACGACGTTCCGGAGATCATCGAAGAACACATCGTCAACAAACGTCCGTTGAAACGGCTGGCGATCGAAGAAGACCATCTTTTCAACCGTTTCTTTAAGGTCTTCGGCGACGTCAACTTTTTCGGGAAGCAGATGCGTATCGCGCTTCGCAACTGCGGCATCATCGATCCCGAAAGCATCGACGATTATCTGTCGGTGCGCGGGTACGAAGCCCTGGCGAAGGTGCTGACGTCGATGACGCCCGCCGAGGCCGTTGCCGAGGTCAAAAGATCCGGCCTGCGCGGCAGGGGCGGCGCGGGCTTCCCGACGGGCGTGAAATGGGAGCTGACGGCGCGCGAGAAAAGCGACGAGAAATACGTTATCTGCAACGCCGACGAAGGCGATCCCGGAGCGTTCATGGACCGGAGCGCGATCGAAGGCGATCCCCATACCGTCCTTGAAGGCATGCTTATAGCCGGATACGCGGTCGGCGCGAAAAAAGGCATCGTGTACATCCGCGCCGAGTATCCGCTGGCCGTCAAACGGCTGGAGAAAGCCATCGCCGATGCCCGCGCTGAAGGGCTGCTCGGGCAGAATGTCCTCGGTTCCGGTTTCTCGTTCGACCTTGAGATCCGTCTCGGAGCCGGCGCATTCGTGTGCGGCGAAGAGACCGCGCTGATGCAGTCCATCGAAGGGCATCGCGGCATGCCTCGTCCCCGCCCTCCTTTCCCTTCGGTCTCCGGATTGTTCGGCAAACCGACGCTTATCAATAATGTCGAGACGTGGGCAAATATCCCGGTCATACTACTCGACAGCGCCGACTGGTTCAGTTCGATCGGCACCGAAAAAAGCAAAGGCACCAAGGTCTTCGCCCTCGCGGGGAAGATAAAGAACACCGGCCTCGTGGAAGTTCCGATGGGGACGAAGCTGCGCGAAATGATCTACGATATCGGCGGCGGCATCCCCAATAATAAGAAATTCAAAGCGATCCAGACCGGCGGCCCTTCGGGCGGCTGTTTGTCGGAAGGATACCTGGATACCAGCATCGATTACGAGTCCCTTGCCGCGGCCGGCTCGATCATGGGTTCGGGAGGCATGATCGTCATCGACGAGGATTCCTGCATGGTCAACATGGCCAAGTTCTTCCTCGAGTTCACCCAGAACGAATCCTGCGGAAAGTGCACGCCGTGCCGCGAAGGCACCAAGCGGATGCTGGAGATCCTGACCCGGATCACTGAAGGTAAAGGCGAGGAAGGGGACATAGAGAAGCTTGAGCGGCTGGGCCACATGATCAAGAAGGCTTCTTTGTGCGGCCTCGGGCAATCCGCGCCTAACCCGGTGCTGAGCACCATAAAAAATTTCCGCGTGGAGTACGAAGAACATATACGCGACAAGAAATGCCGGGCGAACTACTGCGACCGCCTGCTGACGTACAAGATCGGCGACAAGTGCGTCGGATGCACGGTCTGCAAGCGGGCGTGCCCGACTAACGCGATATCCGGGACACCGAAACTGCGCCACGAGATAGATCAGTCGAAATGCATCAAGTGCGGCATGTGCTTCAAGAGCTGCAAGTTCAAGGCGATCACAAAGCAGTCTGCCTGACCCCCGCGTCATGAGATCCCGCGGTCGCGGGAAAAATAATAAAGGCACGCGGGATGGAGCGTAATAAAGGAGCCTCCGGCTCCCGCCAAAGGGGCTCCACCTGCAGAAAGAAACGGAGGATTTGAAAAGCGATGGAAAACAACCTGATCACCATTTATATCAACGATAAGCCCTACCAGGTGGCGCCGGGGCAGACCATCATGCAGGCGGCCGACAGACTGGGGTTCCACATCCCGCGGCTGTGCTATCATCCGCGCCTGTCCATCGAAGGCGCCTGCCGCGTCTGTATCGTCGAGGTGGAGGGCGCCCGCAATTACGTCGCGTCCTGCGCTTTCCCGGTCGCGCAGAACATGCGCATCAGGACGAATACCGAGGAGATCCGGCGCGCGCGCCGCGATATCGTCGAGCTGATCCTTGACAATCATCCGATGGACTGCCATACCTGCGAGCGCGACGGCATCTGCGAACTGCAGCGCCTCGCGCACGCGATGGGCATCAAGAAACGCCATTTCGAAGGCGAGAGGAAACAGTACGGAAAAGACCTTTCTTCCGCGTCGGTCATACGCGATCCGGGCAAATGCATCCTTTGCGGCCGGTGCGTGCGTATCTGTTCGGAAGTGCAGAAAGTCAATACGCTGGGCTACGCGCACCGCGGGTTCAAGACCGTGGTCATGCCGGCATACGACATGCCGTTCAAGGACAGTGTCTGCACCGCCTGCGGCCAGTGCATCAACGTGTGCCCGACCGCCGCGTTCGTTGAGAAGAACAGTACCCAGGAACTCTTCCAGATACTCAACGATAAATCCAAGGTAAAGATCGCCCAGATCGCGCCTTCCGTGCGCGCGGCGATCGGTGAAGCTTTCGGGATAGAGCCGGGACGCAACATGGAAAAGGAAACCGTCGCCGCGCTCCGCAAACTGGGATTCGACTACGTATTCGACACCCAGCTTGCCGCCGACCTTACGATCATGGAAGAAGCGAACGAATTCCTTGACCGCGTCCACGGAAACGGCAAGCTCCCCATGATCACGTCCTGCTCCAGCGCATGGATGAAATGCGTGGAACAGTTCCATCCGGACCTCCTGCCGAACGTGTCCACCTGCAAGTCTCCGATGTCGATGATGAGCTCGATGGTGAAGACCTATTTCGCGCAGAAGATCAATCGCGACCCGATGGACATCGTCAGCGTGGCTTTCATGTGCTGCACGGCAAAGAAATACGAGGCCGCCCGGCCCGAGCTGATGGTCAACGGCGTCCCCGCGACGGATATCGTCATCACGACCCGCGAACTGTCATGGATGATCAAGTCCGCCGGCATCGGGTTCCCGAATATCGCGGGCGAGAACTTCGACGACCCTCTGGGCCTTTCTTCCGGAGCGGCAGCCATTTTCGGGACTACCGGCGGCGTCATGGAAGCGGCGCTGCGCACGGCGTATGAGATATATACCGGAGAGACGCTCATGGATATCGAGATGAACGATCTTCGCGGCCTTAAAGGCATCAAGGAAGGGAGAGTCGTCATGAACGGCCAGGAGATCCGCGTCGCGGTCGCTCACGGACTGGGTAACGCGGCCACTGTTCTGGATATCGCCCGCAAAGATCCGAACCGCTATCATTTCATTGAGATCATGGGCTGTCCCGGCGGATGCGTCGGCGGCGGCGGCCAGCCGTACGCGGGTATCAATTCGATCCCTCTCGACGAAGACTGCCTGCGCAAGCGCGCGGAGGCTCTCTACACGCTCGACCGGAATAAAACGATCCGCCGGAGCCACGAGAACCCGTACGTGCAGCGGCTTTACCGTGAATTCCTTGGCCGGCCCAACAGTGAAAAAGCGCATGAGCTTCTGCATACGCACTACAAAGCGAAAGAGCCCCGCGGCATCATCCCGCGGGAGGGATTCCATAAATAATGTAGAACGGCGTTCTCGAGTTCTCGCGTTCTCGAGTTCATGTGTTGAAGGAACAGAAAACGTTTATTTCTGCCTTTAGCCTTGAACGCGAGAACACAAGAACACACGAACACAAGAATGCCGTTAATGATAAGGAGATACTCCCATGCCTGTTGTTCAGGACGAAAGATTGGCGGAACTCAAAGCCTTCATAGAGAAGGCGAAACAGTCGCAATACCCCGAATCGAACCTTATCGGTATCCTGCATAAGGCGCAGAACCTCTACGGGCATCTGGAAAAAGACGTGATGAACGAGATCGCGAAGGCCATGAACATACCTACGGCGCATATCTGGGGCGTGGCCACTTTCTATCACTACTTCAACCTCAAGCCCCGCGGCAAATACACCATCGCCGTGTGCCTGGGGACCGCCTGCTACGTCAAGGGCGCTGGGGAGATCCTCGACACGCTGAAGGAAGAGCTGAAGATCGATATCGGCGGCACGACGGCCGACCGGCTTTTCACGCTCGCAGAAGCGCGCTGCCTGGGAGCCTGCGGCCTGGCGCCGGTCATCATGATCGGAGATAAGATCTACGGCGAACTGACCCCGAAAAAGACGGTTGAGATAATCAACAGTTACCGGAAAAAAGCGGCGGAAAAATAACGGCGATTGCCGGGGTACAGCCATGATACATATAGATGAAGAAAGGATCAACGCATTGCTCGACGCTGGCCGGGATGTTCCGGACG
>CAZNYG010000012.1:29998-36247 GCA_964577205.1 uncultured Elusimicrobiales bacterium
GATATCGCCGGCGCGACGCTGGATGGAATTCTGGAAAAAACACGCGCGCTTAAGCGTCTGACGCTGGAAGATGCCGCGGCGCTGCTCAAGACGGAGAAAAAGGAACACATACAAAAGATATTCGCCGCCGCCGCCGCCGTTAAAAAGGCGATCTACGGTGACAGGGTCGTTCTTTTCGCTCCGCTTTACATATCGAACATCTGCGCCAACAAGTGCCGCTATTGCGCCTTCAACGCGGACAACGCGGTGACGGAACGCAAACGGCTGACGGCGGACGAGATCCGCGAACAGGTGCGCTGGCTGCTCTCCCGCGGCCATAAACGCGTCCTGGTCGTGGCGGGAGAATCGGGTTCATCGCAGGCCAATATCGATTATTACGTCGACGCGATCAACGCCGTGTACGATGTCGCCGTCGGCCCTCACCGTATCAAGCGGGTCAATATTAATTGTGCCCCCCTGTCGGTCGGCGAGTTCCGCCGGCTGAAAGCGTCCGGAATCGGGACCTATCAGATATTCCAGGAAACCTATCACGAAGCGACCTATCGTCAGGTCCATATCAGCGGTCCGAAAAGCGACCCTGATAACCGGATCGACGCGGTGGACCGCGCTTTCAGGGCGGGGATCGACGATATAGGTATCGGGCCTCTGCTGGGACTCTACGATTACCGGTTCGAGGCTCTTGCCATGCTGATGCATATAGAGCACCTCGAAAAGACGTTCAACGTGGGGCCGCATACCATTTCCGTGCCGCGGATCGAACCGGCGCCGGGCGTTCCTTTTACCGAAAACCTGCCGCACCGGGTTTCCAACGATGATTTCAGGAAACTCGTGGCCGTCCTGCGCCTCGCTGTGCCGTATACCGGCATCATCCTGTCGACGCGGGAAACCGCGGAGATGCGCGACGAACTGATCGACCTCGGTGTTTCGCAGGCCAGCGCCGAGTCCCGCGTGTCCCCCGGCGGATACTCTTCTTCGGATAACAACGAAAGCAACGAAATACAGTTCACTCTGGGTGATCAGCGCACGCTGGACGAGGTCATTGCCGCGCTTATCGCGCGCGACAAGATCCCCAGTTTCTGCGCGGCCTGCTACCGGTCTCACCGTACCGGAGAGGCTTTTATGAAACTCGCGAAACCGGGGAACATAAAGAACGCCTGCGCCATGAACGCTCTTATCACGCTCAGGGAATACCTCGACGATTTCGCGTCTCCCGAAACGCGCAGGCAGGGGTACGCGCTCATCGAACGGGAAAAACGCAAGCTTGACGATAAGAACCGCGTGATGCTGGAAAATTTTTTCTGCGAAGTCGAGAGCGGAGTAAGGGACAGATACGTATAAAACGAAAGGCCTTCACGAGTTCTTGAGTTCGCGAGTTCTCGTGTAACGGCATCGTGTCTCAAGCCAAGGACACAAGAACCATAGGACACGAGAACGCCGTTTACCTTTATGAATGCCATCACTTCTCTCCTTGACCGTCTTTATGGGAATCCTTCGCCATCCCGCGAGGATGTCCGGGAAGTCCTTACCTGTACCGATGACATAAAACTGCTGGATATATTCGCGTTCGCCGACAGTGTCCGGAAAAAACACGTCGGCGACGGGATCCTGCTGCGCGGTATCGTCGAGTTCTCGAATTTCTGCCGTAACACCTGTGCGTACTGCGGGATCAACAGGAATAACGCGAAGCTTGAACGTTACCGGTTGACCCGTGAAGAGATACTTGAGAGCGTCTCGATGATCGCCGGATGCGGCATCCGCACTGTTGTCCTTCAATCCGGGGAAGACAGCGGGATCGACGCGGCATGGCTTGCGGATATCATTCGCTCCGTCAAGGAACGGCACGACATGGCCGTGACCCTTTCCGTCGGAGAATGGGATGCGGACGTGTACCGCTTCTGGCGGGAAGCCGGTGCTGACCGCTACCTGCTGAAGATCGAGACTACCGATCCCGCTCTGTACGGCACTCTCCATCCCGGTATGTCCCTTGAGAACCGGCTCCGTTGCCTCAACGACCTCCAGGCCATGGGATACCAGACAGGATCGGGCATCATTGCAGGTTTGAAGGGGCAGACGTACGATTCCATCGTGGAGGACATATTCTTTCTGCGGGACCGCAATTTTGACATGATAGGCATCGGCCCGTTCATCCCCCACGGGGAAACCCCGCTGAGGAACGAAGAGACTGGCAGCGTCTCCCTGACGCTTAAGATCGTCGCGCTGCTCCGCATCCTTTCGCCGACCGCGAACCTTCCCGCCACTACGGCGTTGGGGAGCGTGGATGGAAAGGATTTCAGGCTGCGCGGGCTTCAGGCTGGCGCAAACGTGCTGATGCCCAATTTCACCCCTGTTCCCTACCGCCGTCAGTACGAAATATATCCGGGCAAGCGCTGCGTGGAAGAACCTCAGGGATCCTGTGCATCGTGCATGGAAAGCATGGCCGGTTCCATCGGGCGCCATATCGATTATTCGATCGGGAACAGAAAATAAGAGGTTTTGATGGCTCTTCGCAAAGAGAAAGATCAGCTTGGGGAACGCGATGTGCCGGCGGGGGAACTTCTCAAGGAGTTCGCTTCCGCTCCCCGGCAACCGCTCAGGGAGTTCCTTGAGCAGAAACTGGGTAAAGAACTTGTCGATACGGTTCTTTCGCCTGCGCGGCTGACTGCCCTGGGTTACGACGATGCAAAATAAAACACCGAAATCACTTCATCTTCATATAGGCATCTTTGGCAGGACCAATGTGGGGAAATCCAGCCTTCTGAACCTGATCACGGGACAGGACGTTGCGATCACTTCTCCGGTTCCAGGCACCACGACCGATGTAGTGGAAAAAGCGATGGAGCTTCTGCCTCTGGGGCCCGTGCTTTTCCTCGATACCGCAGGGCTGGACGACCGTTCGGTGCTGGCTGAACAGCGCTTGAAAAGAACGCGGAAGGTCTTTGACCGGGCCGATGTCGCGCTTTTGGTGACCGAAGCGGACGGATGGACGGATTTCGAAGATGCCATCGCCGGGGAAGCGGCGCGGCGGTCGATCCCGGTGATCATCATCATCAATAAGACGGACGCAACCCCTCCTTCAGCGGCATTTCTCGATCGTGTCAGGTCCAAAACATCCTGGGTAATCCCTCTTTCCTGCCGCGCCGTAGAAGGGCGGGATGCGGCCGTCAATACTCTGAAGGATTACCTTATCGAGGCCAGTCCCGAGGATTTCATGCATCCGCCGTCTCTGATCGGTGATCTTCTGACTCCCGGCGGGTTCGCGGTGCTGGTGGTTCCCATCGATCTCCAGGCGCCCCGGGGCAGGCTCATCCTTCCCCAGGTGCAGACTGTACGCGATGCTCTGGACAACGATGCCGCCGCGGTCGTCGTCAAGGAACGGGAATACGCGGCTATGCTTGAGATGCTCCGCAGGCCCCCCGACATCGCGATCTGTGATTCTCAGGTCGTTCTGAAAATGACGGCCGACACGCCGCCTTCGGTACCATGTACCACTTTTTCAATACTCTTTTCCCGCAGTCGTGGAGACCTTGTGGAAGCGGCACGCGGGGCGGCGGCCATCCCTTCTCTTAAGGAAGGGGACCGCGTTCTGATAGCCGAGGCCTGTACCCACCATGCCATGGAAGACGATATCGGCCGTGTGAAGATACCCCGGTGGATTCGCCAGTATAAGGGATTCGATCTCACGTTCGATGTCGCTTCGGGAAGCGATTATCCCGATGATCTCAAGGATTACAAGCTTATCATCCATTGCGGCGGCTGCATGATCAACCGCCGGTTCATGCTGACCCGCGTCCAGAAAGCGCGGGAAGCCGGTGTCCCGATGACGAACTACGGCGTATGCATATCCTATCTTCAGGGCGTTCTCGAACGGGTCCTCTCTCCTTTCCCTGCCGCACTCGATGCGCATAAACAAACAAACCGAAGTGAATAAGCGAGCAGGTAAAACCAATAGCTGTTGAAAAATGCCGTTCACTTGCCCGCTCACCCGTTTACGCGCTCATCCGCCTTCTTTCTTGATTTAGCTCCGGCGAATTGGTATAATAAACTAATGAATTTATTGTCTCATTCATACGCGAAAGGAGCACTCTCTTGACGACACGTAAACCACTTCTTGCCGGCAACTGGAAAATGTACAAAACGATACCCGAGGCGCTGGAACTGGTGAACGGGCTTAAAGCCAGTCTCGCCGGGGTCGTCGACCGTGAAATACTGGTATGCCCGGCCTTCGTTTCTTTGTATGCCGTGGCACAGGCTGTTAAAGGTTCCAGCATAGAGCTGGGAGCCCAGAACATTTTCTGGGAGGCCAAAGGCGCCTATACCGGGGAGATCGCTCCGGCAATGCTGGTTGACGCCGGCTGCAAGTATGTCATTATCGGCCATTCGGAACGCCGTCAGTATTTCGGTGAGAGCGATGAGACCGTCAATAAGAAAATGCTGGCGGCCTTCAGATCCGGACTGACCCCCATTGTATGCGTCGGCGAAACCCTTGACGAACGCGAGAAAGGCGTGACCTTCAAGATCATTGAACGCCAGATCCGCAACGGCATGGCCGGCCTGGACGCGGAACAGGCTAAAACGGTCGTTATCGCCTATGAACCCGTATGGGCGATCGGCACCGGAAAGACCGCCACGCCGGCCCAGGCACAGGAAGTCCATGCGTTCATCCGCAAGCTGTTCAGCCGGATGTACGGAGAAACCGCGTCCGGTTCCATACGTATCCTTTACGGCGGTTCGGTCAAGCCCGACAACGTTTCCGAGTTGATGAAACAGGAAGACATTGACGGCGGACTTGTCGGCGGCGCCAGCCTCGAGATCGAATCTTTCACCAAACTGGTGAGATACATTTAACAAAAAAGTGAGTAAGTGAGTGGGTGAGTAAGGAAAAACGGAAGGCGAAAAGACAGTGAATGAGTGAACGAACGGGAAAGAAAATGCTTATCCGGGAAATTCATTGATTCAGGGTTTTATCTTTATTTTTGACGTTGTCGTTGCCTTACTCACTGAGAATATTGAGGTGTTTTAAAATGACCAACGCCCTGAGAGCTCAAAAACCCGTCATTACCAATGTTTCTAATCGCCATATCCATCTTTGCGCCGCGGACATGGAAAAGCTTTTCGGCGCGGGGTATTCCCTGCAAAAGATCAAGGACCTGATGCAGCCGGGGGAACATGCCTGCAGGGAAACAGTCACCATAACAGGCGCCAAAGGCTCCATTGAAAAAGTACGCATTCTCGGTCCGCTCCGCAAGGCGACGCAGGTGGAGATATCCCTGACGGACAGCATAAAGATCGGTGTGAAAGCCCCCGTCCGTTCTTCGGGCGATGTGAAGGGTTCGGCCCCGATAACCATAACGGGTCCCGCGGGAAAAGTTGAACTTCCTGAAGGGTGTATCGTGGCGAAACGCCATGTCCATATGACTCCGGCGGACGCCTCTTTCTACGGTATCGCGGATAACGATATGATCAGCATCAGGTGCGGCGGCGCGCGCGGGCTGGTATTCGAAAATGTCGTGGCCCGGGTCAGTGAAAAAATGGCGCTGGAATGTCACCTGGATACCGATGAAGCGAATGCCGCCGGCATCAAGAACGGTGACATGATCATCATCATGTAAAGGTTTTCCCGCTTCGTTTGTCTGTACTGTTGTGCTTACCCTCCTGCGGCTTCCTCCGGAGACAGAATTATGAAGATCGCGTTCGGCTGCGACCATGCCGGTTTTCCCGTAAAAAAAGAGATGATCGGATTCCTTGAAGCGAATGGACACACCGTGGCCGATCACGGGTGTTCCGGCGCGGGAAGCTGTGATTATCCTGATTTCGCCGCGTTGGTGGCCCGGGCGGTCGCCCGGGGGGATGCTGACCGCGGGATACTCATCTGCGGGACCGGCGTCGGGATGTCCATAGCGGCCAACAAGGTCCCGGGTATCCGGGCGGGCGTGTGCTGGAACGACGATACAGCGAAACTTATCCGCGAACACAACGACACCAATATCCTATGCATGGGGGCGCGTTTCGCGTCTCCCGCGGATTTGAAACGCTGGACGGGATTGTGGCTTGCCACCCCGGCAAGCACGCAGCCGCGTCATCGCGGGCGCGTCGAAAAAATGATGGCCCTTGAAAAGGATCGGGAACAAACTGAACGGAAACGGCGGTAACGAGGCCCGTCTTAAAGACTCGTTAGCCGGGACAGCAAAACGGTCACGAAACCCGTTAGAGTCGTGAACGGGCATCGTTACCGTCATTGTCGTTACGTCC
>CAZNYG010000013.1:0-36219 GCA_964577205.1 uncultured Elusimicrobiales bacterium
CTTCGATGTACGACTCCCCGGCATTTATGCTTTTGACCTTGGCCCCGTCCACTTCGAACCCGGTCACGCTTACACCCGATCTCCCGAACTCCACCGCCAACGGCAGCCCGACGTACCCCTGGCCGATGATACCGACCTTTGCTTCATTATTTTCGATCTTTTCTTTCAGTGTCTCGAACATGGTTATTTGCCCCCTGTCAGTTTAGTGTAAATAGTGCGTATCGAGCCGACCATTGCGTCTTCAGAAAACCGTTCAGCGGCCGCTCGAGCGCGAGCCCGCATCGTGGTTCGCTCTTCTTCTCCGTGTCCGAGAAGCTGACGGACGGCCCGGGCAAAAGTGCCGGTATCTTCCACAGGAGCAAGTATTCCTGTTTCTCCGTCCTTTACAAGCTCCCTCACGCCGCCGGCATCGGCGGCAACCGTTGGCAGTCCCTGCGCCATCGCTTCCAGTATCGCCTGGGGAAAGCTTTCTTCACGCGAAGGCAAAAGAAAAAGATCGGAGGCGGAGAGCAGGTCCGGGATGTCGCCGCGCCATCCGGTCATTATGAGCTTCGCGTTCCCGGCACATGATCGTTCCAAGGAGGCTTTTTCAGGACCGTCGCCGACGATCAGAAAATACGCTTCGGGCACGCCGCGGGCGATCAGGGGAATAAGGTCGGCGCCTTTTTCCCGATGGAGCCTGGTCACTGATATGACGAGCGGCGCGTCCGCCGGGATCCCGAGCGAGCGGCGGACATCAGCACGGGACGTTTTGGGTGCCGAGGCGGCGGGATCGATCCCGTTATAAACAACGGAGATCCGTTCAGCGGGAATGTGTTCCCTGCGTATCAGGAGGTCGCGAGTGAACGAGGCATTGGCGATGATAGTGTCGCAGAACCGCGCGGTGGATCCGTCAGCCAGGACGTGCCAGGGCTTTTTCCACGCGTCAATCGCCTGCTGAGAAGAAACTATCGCCGGTATTCCCGCGATCCTTCCCGCGACCCTTCCCATGATGTTCGCGCGATAGAGAAATGTGTGCAGCAGGGAAAACCGTCCGTCTCTCATGGCCGCGATCATGTCAGTGAACCGGGGTACGTGGATGACCGGTATACCGCTGTCCGCAAGGCGACGGCCGACAGGGCCGTTCTCCTTGATATATCCTACCGTAAAATCAAACTGATCCTTCATCCTTTCAACAAGCGTCGCCAGAAATTTTTCGGTCCCTCCGATATTCAGGCTGGTAGAAAGAAAAAGGATCTTTTGCATTATATCCAAGCATTATAACTTTTTTGACCGATGAAGTAAATATTTAGGCGGAAAATCAATCATTATCAATAATTGACTCGAGGGCGATGGACACGGGTATGCGCGTAATGCAGGGTGAAAGCGGCGAAGAGCATGATGAAAGGATCGATGGGGACCCGGTAGCGGATGACGACCGCGAAGTAGAGATGGATAACGGTGTAAACGGCAAAAAGGGCGATAAAAAGGCTTGTAACCTTGATCCGTTTCCATGAAAGGAGCAGGCCGATCGCCGCCAGCGGGATATAAACGCCTGAGGTTACCATCGCGGCGATCTTCTGTTTGGGAAATGCCATCATGGGATACAGCCGCCAGAAATGAACGAGCCGCCGGCGTACCAGGAAACGGAATTTTTCGGGATTGCGGCCGCGCCATTCCTGATATTCCCTCTTGAAGACAGCTTCGGACGCCATGCGGGGCAGTTTCAGTATTTCAGGATAGCGTTTCGGCGTCCAGTCCCAGTTCCCCGGCGGGGGAGCGTCCGTTTCCCCCATGGTCTCAAGGACCATCGCTTCGTCGTTGTTTGATACCCACAGGCTCTGCCAGGCGGGCGAGACGGGGATGAACGAGTGATAGTAAAAGTAATTCCTCAGCGTCCAGGGGGCCATGGCCGCCAGGCACAGGAGGCCGGCAAAGAAACCGGCGGTGAAACGCCGGGAGTTCCACCAGATCCAGCCGCAGGCGATAAAAAAGAACGGGAGCATCGTTGACTTGGTAAGGGCGGTGATCCCCATGACAATGCCGCACAGTACGATGTTCCCGCGTGAAGGTTCCTGCGCCGCCGTGATAATGCACAGAATGGCGAGAGCCACGAGAAAAGTGAAAAATGTTTCCGAAAGGACATCGGCTGAATAGGCTATAAGGTAAGGATAGAAACAGGCCATCGCCGACGCGATCTTTCCGACGGCGGGAGAGAAGATCCTTTTGCCGATAAGATACAGGAGAACGCATGTCAGGCCGCCGAGGATACAGTTGAACACCTTGAAAACCAGCACTGATCTTCCGAAGACGGCTGTAAGGCCGGCAAGATAGAACACGTATCCGGGCGGGCGCCACGCGTCGCCGAACCCTTCTCCCGAAGCGACGTCCGCCGCGATGCGCATCCAGTCGTAGGAATCCGGGGACAGCGGCGGATCGCCGGCGATAACGTAGGCCAGACGCGCGCAGAGCGCGGCGATGAATATGCCGATAAGGAAAGCTCTCTCGCTGAAAGCGCGGGAGAGCGTTCCGGAGGCCCGTTCGATAAAGCTCATTGCTTTTTACCCTCCAGCATATCGAACAGCATGCCGAAAAGGAACATCTGCCCGCCGGAGATGAGGAACAGGGCGCACAGGATCGCCGTGGCCCCGGTCGGCGGTTCTCCATGCAGCTTAGCCGCCACGATATAGAGGCCGACGAGCAGCCCGAGGGCGATCAGCCCTATTCCGGTGAAATACATGATGATAAGCGGGTGGAAATCGCCGATCAGGTAGCGTTTCATGAGCCGGCGGAAGAAATTGCGCAGCAGCATGGGCGATACTTTCATCGCGTAGCGGACGCCCTTTATCTGGGACTGCCGGACGCCGGGCAGATAGATGGTGCGGCGGGGCACGTCGACGACTTTAAAACCGCAGAACGCCATCTGGACAAGGAAATCCATCGGGTAGCCGTACCCTTTCCATGCCTTGTCCCAGTCGACGGCGGCAAGCGCCCGCCTGCTGACGGCGGTAAAACCGTCGACGACGTCAAAAATGTTGAAATAGCCCGAGGCGATCTTGGTCAGGAAGGAAATGATGGTGTTGCCGAAGACCCTGGTCGGTGGCATGTCGGAAAGCTTCTCTCCTCCCGCCATGAACCGGTTGCCTTTCGCGTAGTCCGCTTTCCCGTCGATAACCGGGTCCAGCAGGGCGGGAAGCTGCTCCAGCGGCATCTGGTTGTCGCCGCCGCAGACCGCCACGACGTCGTAGTTGTCCGCCAGGGCTTTCCTGTATCCGGAAATGATCGCCGCCCCGGGGCCCTGGTTGACCAGGTGAGAAACAAGTTCCACCCGCTTCTGGGGGTACGCCGCTACCGCCCCGCGCGTGCGGTCGGTGGATCCGTCATCGACGACATACACTTTGTCAACCAGTTCCGGAACGCCGTTCAGCGTATCGACGATCAGCTTTTCTTCGTTCCGGCAGGGAATGACCAGCGCGATCTTTTTGTCACGATACATAGTTATCTCCGGGCAAATAGTATTGAGGCATTATAACATTTTTGCGCAATTCCGGCCCAATTACCCCGTCCTTGAGATTAGAACATCTTTTTTTTTCTCACTCTCCGCGCGGGAGAGGGCAGGGTGAGGGGTTCGACGAACTTTCGAACAAATAATCAAAATAACAAAGTCCGCGCCTACGCGCGCGCGTGCCAGAACAATAGTGACAGCAGGCAGGTTAATTTGCGGGTGTTGTCGCTTTTGCCGGAGCAGTGATCGTCATAAAGTTTCCGGGCAAAAGCGTAGTTCATATCCATTGCCCTGCGGGTCTCCGCGGCGGCGATGGTGTCGAGGACAAAATCTCTTAGAGGGCCTTTCAGCCAGAAAGAGGTCGGCATGGCGAGGCCTTTTTTGGGCATCTTGAGTATTTCCGGCGGCAAAGCCGAGTTAAAGGTTTTGCGAAGTATGTATTTGGTGGTCAGGCCTTTCAGCTTGAGCGATACGGGGATGCGCGCGCTTAGCTCGATCATCTCCCTGTCGAGGAACGGCACGCGGCATTCAACGGAATTCATCATGGTCGCCATGTCGGTGACATGCAGCGCGCAGGCCGGCAGAAAAACGTTGAGGTCGAGATAGAGCAGGCGGTTCAGCAGGCGTTCGTCCCTGACGTCCGGCAGGTGCTGGCGGAATACGTTGAACGGGTCTCCCGCGTCCGGACGGCCCGTCAGCGCCATCCGTTCGGCGGAGGAAAAGATCTCCTTGAAACCGTGATGCGCCTGTTCCGGCGGCAGTTCGGCGGAAGCAACGAATGCCCGCGCCTTGAAATCGAAGCTGAGCCGCTCGTGCGAAACGGGAAGATGGCCGACCCCCGCGCGGATCAGTGAACGGAGAGGCCCGGGCAGCAAACGGTAATACCTGGCCGCCTGCGCCGCTATAAGAGTGGGATAACCGCCGAAAAGTTCGTCTCCCCCCATGCCGGCAAGAACGACGGTGACCTCTTTTTTCGCTTCACGGGCAAGATGATATAATGCCGCCTGTGTCCAGTCGCCGTGCGGTTCGGCAAAATGCGCGATGATGTCCGGGATGGAACGTGTCAGGTCGAGCGGGTGCAGGATGCAGTCGGAATGGCGCGTGCCGTACTTTTCCGCGACCAGGCGGGCTTCGTTCAGTTCGTTGTATGTCCCTCCGTTCTCGTAGCCGATGGTATAGGTGCGCAGAGAATGGCCCAGCGTGCTCATCATGGCCGCTATGGCGGTGGAGTCGATACCGCTGGAAAGAAAGACGCCGAGAGGCACTTCGCTTTGCAGATGGCGCGCGACCGATCCGCGGAATGTGCTCACCGTCGCTTCCACCGCCTCGCCTTCGCTCATCTTTGTCTCTTCGAACGTATAGTGCCAGTACCTTTTGATGGAATATGCGTCGTCCGAAAGCGTCAGCGAGCTGCCCTGGGGCAGCCTGCGCGCGGCGCGGTACATGGTCTTCGGGGCGCTGACATAATAAAAGGAGAGATAATCGGTGATGGCCTCCGGATCGGCGTCGCGCGGGAATCCCGGAAGCGAAACGATAGGCCTCAGTTCAGAGGAGAATACCAGGCGGCCGTCGTAGTCCGCGTAAAACAGAGGTTTGATGCCGACAGGGTCGCGGGCGAGGAACAGTTCTTTTTTCGTCCGGTTCCAGACAGCGAACGCGAACATCCCGTTCAGCCGGAGCGGCGCGCGCTCCCCGTATTCTTCATAGAGATGCACGATGACTTCCGTGTCGCTGGAGGTTTTGAATACGTGGCCTTTGCCGGTAAGCTCTTCGCGCAATTCCCTGTAATTATAGATCTCCCCGTTGAATACGAGCGCCAGGCCGCCGGTCTCGTTGAAGACGGGCTGATGCCCCCCAGCGCGGTCGATGATGCTCAACCGCCGCATGCCGAGGCCGGCATACCCGTCAAGGAACATCCCTTCGTCATCCGGGCCGCGATGTACCATGCCTGACAACGCTTCTTTTAAAAGAGGAGCGGCGACAGGTTCATGGGAACGATAGTTAATGATGCCGAAAATACCGCACATGATTATTAGGACAACGGCGCTATCAGCTGTCAGCCATCAGCTGTACGCAGACTGCTTGTACTATGCCCTTAAAAGTCCATACTTAATGATGCAGCGCAGGGCGGAGACGGCGTCGCGCCAGGTTATCTTTTTACCTTCAGTATAGTTGCGTCCGTAATAGGAGACGGGGACTTCGTAGATCCTGCATTTCAGGCGCGCCAGTTTGGCGGTTATCTCGGGTTCGAAACCGAAACGGTCTTCCCGGAGAGTGACGCGTTCCAGGATATCCCTTTTGAAGGCCTTGTACCCTACCTCCATGTCCGTCAGGTTGAGGTTGGTCGCCATGTTGGACAGCAGCGTCAGAAAACGGTTCGCGGCATAGTGCCAGAAAAGATGGACGCGGTGCGCGTCCCCTCCGGTAAAGCGGGAGCCGAAGACCGCGTCAGCGTATCCTTCCATCAGCGGCTTTAGCAGCCGGGGATAATCTTCCGGGCTGTATTCGAGGTCGGCGTCCTGAACGACGAC
Organism: uncultured Elusimicrobiales bacterium; assembly: GCA_964577205.1. Lineage (GTDB taxonomy): Bacteria > Elusimicrobiota > Endomicrobiia > Endomicrobiales > CAIRNS01 > CAZNYG01. The sequence goes on from CAZNYG010000013.1 coordinate 6,016, forward strand.
GATGTCGCCCGTCGCCCGCGCGAAACCAGCGCGAAGCGCCGCTCCCTTACCCTTGTTCCGCGGCGTAAGCACCACAGTGAATGACGGATCGCTGAGGCCTCTGAGGATGTCGGCCGTTCCGTCCCGGGAACCATCGTCGACGATAATGATCTCTTTTTCCGGAGGGAACGGAGCTTCCCTTACCTGCCGGAGGGAATCAAGGATTCGTTCGCGTTCATTGTAGACGGGGATGACTATGGAGACTTTCATGAAGGTTGTTCCTCCCGTTTGCGGTACAACAGGAATGCGGGGTTGACATGGGACGGGCAAAAGCGCGCGGGGAACCATCCGGGAAAATCCCGCGGCGCGAAACGACGGACAAGCCTGTAGCGTTTATCGAGCGCCGCCTGATCAAAAGAGAACTGGTCTTCGCGCACGACTATATGATCGGCGGCTGACGCGGCAGGGTCCCGGACGATCTCGAGACGGTAACGGCTGAAAGCGAAAGGAGGGGTCAGTGCCGGTTCGGGCAGAGCGGGGATGCCTATGACGCTCCCCGGCAGGATCGTATCGTTCATAAAGCGCCCGGCGTTCATCCGGGTCGATCCGGCACCCGAATCCGCCAGGAAATTGACCGCGTAGCCCGCCGTATGCGTGACGGTGATGATCGAAAGGAGCGCGGTCCCGGAAAGGACCGCCGATCGGGCAATACCACGCAGAGAAACGCAAAGTCCGTCGAGCATGCCCGCCGCGGGAAGCGTGAGGATCAGCACCCACGGAAGCAGGAAACGGGACGCATGCGGCGAGGCGGCATACCCGCTGAGAAGTTTCGCGAAGACAGCCAGCGGAACAAGAGCGCAGACCAGCAGAAAGAGTTCACGCCGCCGGCGCGTCAGTACTGAATAGACGATACCCGCGCCGAGGAACAGGGTGAACGAGTAGGAGAAGTTCTGAGGGAACTGACGCGCCATAAAGTAAGCGATAGAAGACAGATCCTGCGTCGCCCGGTACATGTTCCGCGTGCCGAGCATCTCCTGGAACCCCCGTGAAAAGTCCAGAAGCCAGTACGGGTTGCACAGAAGGAATACGCCGGTGAAGATCAGCGGGATAAAAACGATTTTCCGGAGCGGCACGACGCGGAATAAAAGCGCGGCGCACAGCGGCAGAAGGATACTGAAACCGTACAAAGGCATCGCGGCCATGCTCAGCCCCGCGGCGGCGGCTGAGAGAAGAATGGATTTCCCTCGTCCATCCGCGACCGCTTTCGCCGAATAATACAGGGCGAGCGCCGCGAAGAACGTGCCGGCCATGTAAGGTTTCATGATATGCGCCTGAAAGATGAGCCCGGGCGAAAAAGCTAAGAAGAGCAGCGAGAAATACCCGGCCCGGCGTGAATAAAGCACGCAGGCGCCGCGCCATAAAAGGATCAGAGTGCCGGCCAGGAAAAAAAGGTTCACCAGCCTTCCCGCGAGGAATACCGCGCCCATGCGTTCCGGACGGGCAAGGTACCAGGCGAGGTCCGAGGTAAGGGTGATGATCCCGGTTACGTGGGCAAGGCCGAACATCCCCCCCATTCCGTACAGGTACAGGCCGCCGTACTGGAAGAGGCGCGGATTGAAGTCGCCCCGCAGGGGCTTCATGCCGGAAAGGGCCGCGATGGTCATCTGTTCGTCAGTGGAAGAGGTGCGCAGAAAGTACGGGCGCGCGCACTGGGCGGTGACCAGGTCCGTTCGCGGCAGCAGGACATTGCCCGAGGCCCCTATACTCATGCTGGCCATGATGGGGCTTTCCTGGCCGCCGGTCCTTCCCAGGGCGCTGCCTCCGGAATGGCGGTAGATCTCGTCCCTGGACTCGATCATCGTCTTGAACAGGCGTTCGGCGCCGCCGTCGGGAAAGACCAGCGCGGCGCGCGTTGAGGAGGGCAATCCCCATTGGATGCCTGCTGACGCATAGAGCAGACTCGCCATGACGATCGCGATAAGAGGGAACTGCCGGAAGAAGACCGTTTTCATGGAGTGATGTCCCGGTCGATATAGATGCGGTGCCAGAGTTCCAGCACCAGGAGAGCCCACATGCGGTACCCGTGGTCGCGCACGCCCTGAGTGTGTTCATTGAAAAGGCGTTCGAGGTACTTCCGGTTGAAATAGCCCCGGTTGACCGCCTTTTCGGACAGGGCCATCTCGCGGAAATAGTCTTTCCATTCCGTCCGGAACCATCTGCCGACGGGGATGCCGAAACCCATTTTCCCGCGCCGGGTGATCTCGGGCGGGAGCATGGGGTCGAAGGTTTTTTTCATGATGTATTTCGTCGTAAGGCCGTGGACCTTCCAGCGGGACGGCAGCGTCGCGGAGAATTCCATGACCTTGTGGTCGAGGAAAGGGCTGCGCGCTTCGAGCGACGCGGCCATCGAAGCGACATCCATTTTCACCAGAAGGCATTCAGGGAGATACGCGTGTATATCGGTGAACATCGTCCTGTCCATGACATCGCCGGCGCGCGCGTTCTCGAAGATCGAACGCATGTAGTCGAAGGCGTCACGCGTGAGCGCGTTGTGCATGGTGTCGCTGTAAAGCTCTTTTTTGGCCTCGCCGGTAAAGAAACAATGCCAGTAGATGTTGCGTGTCTCCGGCGGCTCCGCCAGCGCCGATACAAGGCGCGACATGTAACGGAACATGTTGCGCCCCCGCGTCGTTTCGGTGTGCGGCACCATGGAGGCTACAAGGTTCGTCATCTTTTTCCCCATCAGCCGGAAAGGCAGGGAAAAGTACAGCGATCCTTTCATCGCCTTGTAACGGAGATACCCGCCGAACGCCTCATCGCCGCCGTCACCGTTCAGGGCGACCGTGACGTGCCCGCGCGTTTCGCGGGACACCAGGTACGAAGGCATTGAGGACGAGTCGGCGAACGGCTGGCCGTAATGCCAGACGATCTTCGGCAGGATATCGATGAAATTGGGTTTCAGGATGAATTCGTGGTGTTCCGTGCCGAAATGCTTCGCGGCAAGGCGGGCGTAGGGCAGCTCGGAAAAATCGTCCTCTTCAAAACCTATCGAAAAAGTTTTGACCGGCTGCGACGCGATCCCGCTCATCAGCCCGACGATAATGCTTGAATCGTGGCCGCCGGAGAGAAAAGCGCCCAGAGGGACGTCCGATATCATGCGCAGCCGCGTCGATTCGGCCAGCAGCTCTTTCATTCTTTCGCAGGCGTCCGGGAACGAAAGATCGGTTTTCCGGCGGAAATCCAGCTGCCAGTAACGGCGCACGTCCCGGGAGCCGTCGGGCCCGCAGGTGAGCACGTGCGCGGGCGAAAGAGCGTGAACGTCCTTGAATATCGTCTGAGGTGACGGGATATACTGGTAGGTCAGGTAATAGTCGAGCGCCTGAAGGTTCGTTTCCGGGGTCGAGGGAAGCGCCGCGAGGATCGATTTGATCTCGGAACCGAAAAGGAGCGCTCCGCGGTAAGGCAGGTAGTACAGCGGTTTTTTCCCCAGCCGGTCTCGGGCGATAAAAAGTTTCCCGGCCCGTCCGTCCCAGAGCGCGAACGCGAACATTCCCCGCAGGTAATCTACGCATTTTTCGCCGTAATCCTCATAGAGATGGACGATAACCTCGGTGTCCGATCTCGTGGAGAAGCTGTGTTTGCCGGCAAGATGCGCGCGGAGGTCCTGGTAGTTGTATATCTCGCCGTTCAGAACGACCCAGATCGTCTGGTCTTCGTTGTGGATCGGCTGGTTGCCCGTATCCAGGTCGATGATCGCGAGCCGCCGTATGCCGAGGCCTATCTGGGCCGTCCCGGAAGAACCGGTATAGACGCCTTCTGAGTCCGGGCCCCGGTGAACGATGGTCTCGCACATCCGGTGGACAAGGTCCTTTGTCACCGGAAAACCGCCGCTGTAATTAAAAATACCCGTTATTCCACACATATAAGATCCTTAACGGCGTTCTCGAGTTCTTGTGTTCTCGAGTTCTCGGGAGACAGTCATTAAGACAGCCCTGTTTGCCATTCACACAAGAACACACGAACACGCGAACACAAGAACGCCTTTTGTCTTTATCAGTCTTCCTTCGCCATGCGGATCTGCAGGAGCATCATGCCGACGGCGAACAGGCAAAGGGCCGCGTAGAGTGATATTATACAACATAATAACCAGAACATATTGAAGGAAAACAGCGCGATAATCCCGAACAGGACCGCGCCGGCCGCCGGGACCGCCACCAGAGGGAGTATCGCCTTGATCGGGTTGTAGTGTGTCGCTATCTCCAGCAGTATCTGGAGCGCGCGGAGCGTGTCCCGCAGATAACGGACTTTTGAATGGCCTTTCCGGTGATGGTAGCCGATGGGCACGAACTGGGCTGTATAACCGCCCGCGAGGTACATGAGAGTGGTGGTCGTGCTGAATGAGAAACCGCGGCAGATATGTATCGAAGGCATGCTCAGGAGGTCCGCTTTGCGGAACAGCCGGAGGCCTGAATTGATGTCCGGGATCTCTTCGCCCGAAACATATTCCGCCAGCAGGCGGAACATGATGCGCGCGGGATACTTGAAAAGGGTCCCGCGGTACTCCTTCCCGGTACGCTGACCGACGATAAGATCGTAGTATTCAGTCCCGGGGAGCAGCGAAAGAAGCGCTTCAGCGGGATAGGAACCGTCGGCATCGATCGTGGCTATCCAGGCGTACCGGGCGCGGTTGATGCCCGTCATCAGCGCCGCGCCGTAACCGCGGTTCACCGGGTGGCGGATCAGGGCCGCGGAAGTTTCCGCGACGCGTTCGGCGGTATGGTCGCGCGAGCAGTCGTCGATGACTATGATCTCGTATGCCGCGCCTGATCTGTCCAGCGCGCGCCGGGTGCTCTCGATGACTTCCTTTATCCCGTCTTCTTCGTTATACGCCGGAATAATGACGCTGAGTTCCATGATCGCTCCCTTTTATAACAAAGTAGTGAGTACGTGAGTAGGTGAGTATGGCACAACAAAGGCAAAAAATAACCTGGAAATAAGCAAAAGTGCCACGCCAGAGTCGAGTAGTTAGCAGACTGTTCCATAACCAAAAGTGTTGTTAAGCAAGGGCGTCTTCAGGCGTCCGAACATTACTGTATTTTTGACATTCCTTACTCACTTACTTGCTCACTAAATTTATCCGAATAACAGCAGCCGAGGCAGAAGGCTGGGAGGCTGTTCCCTTTCAGCGCCTTTCTCAGGGCGCGGTAACGGGGTCCGTTCCAGATCCTCATCAGCTTGTCTTCCCTCACGTTCCCCGCCCTGAACGACAGGCAGGGAAAGACATCGCCGTAGGGCGACACGGCGCACAGCGACCAGGGCATGCGGCAGGGCGCGAAGTCAGAAGGGGAGAGCTGCCCTTTATAATAGGCGTCGCAAGATGAATGATCCAGCATGTTGTAAGGATAGAACCGCACCTGTACCGGCCCGTGATAGTCCTGAATAAGACCGAGCTGCCGGTGAAGCTCCGCGTTCGTTGAACCGTCAAGGGCCATGGGAGCATCGGGTTTCGCGCGCAGAATGGAAGCAAGGCCGTCGGCATAGGGCTCATTGAACTGTATCGAAGAGAGCTTGGGCAGCGAGTAGCTGATGATATCGGCGCCGGAGTTTTCGGCGAACGAAAGCAGCGCGGCCAGCTGCGGGATGTTGTCGGGAAGGATAGTGACCTTGATATCTATGAGAGGGAAGCGTTTTCCCTTCTCCTTCTTCGCCCGGGATAAAGCGGCGGCCGCGGCGCGAACCTTTTCAAAAAGGCCGGACTTGCCCCGGATACGGTCGTGCGTCTCTTCGATGCCGTCAACGGATATGCCCGCTGCGATCATGCCCTTTTCAACGAACAGGCGGATGTGATCGTCGTTCAAAAGCGCCGCGTTCGTGAGGATATTGCACCGGCGTTTCGACAGCGCGTAACTGATAAGTTCTCCCGCGTCTTTGCGCATCAACGGTTCGCCGCCGGTTATTGTGAGTACTGAAAAGCGGGGCGTCTGGTCGATAATATTCCTGAATTCAGCCGTCGTGAGCTCATCGCGGCCTTCCGCGTTCTTCGCCTGGAAGCACATGGCGCACCGGAGGTTGCACCGGTGGGTCAGTTCCAGCTGGACGAACAACGGCGGCAGCGCCCGGGTGCTGCCGAAAATACGGGGCAGCAGGGAGTGCGCGGCAAGCGCGTGTTTATGCAGCTTCGAAAAATCTATTTTTCTCATGGAGCGTTACCAGCGCCGCCGACATCATCAGAATGGCATACGGCATGGCGGGCAGAGCGAAACGGTTACAGGGGTCGAACAGGACATGAAGCGAAAAATAAGCTATGACCGAAAAGGGGACTATCAGGCTTTTCCATCCTCCCGGACACAGGAAAAGCGCCGCGACGGCAAGGAACATGAGTAAGCCATGGGCGGTGAACAGCAGGAGGCGGGCGAAGACCGGAAAGTAGCGCTTGGCCGCCAGGTACTCGTCCACGGGCCGATCGATGCCGAAAACGGACGAGTGGCTTGAGACCCAGAACGTGGGCAGCCTGCGGACGGCCAGCGCTAAAAAACCGGGGATGTTGTGTTTGATCATTTCCCTGCCGTCCTTTTTCAGCTGCCGGTCGAAAACGATCGGCGCCATTTTGCCGCGGGCATGACGCTTTTCGTACGCCCTGCTCCGGTTCACTATTTCGTCTATTCCCTCTTCCCAGGTATGGCCGCTGACCATGTACCCGGTCGCGAACACTCCCACGGATGCGCCGGTAGCCACGGGTATGACAGTTTGGAAAACCACGTAATTGCGTATCGTCCATGGTAAGACGATGAAAAGGAATCCGACGAACACGATAAGCGACCGGCGCAGGCGGAAAGAAGGCATCCTCAGAAAGATCACCGCGGCAAGGAGGAACGGGAACAGGATAGTGGTCGGACGGGTCAGCGTGGCGGACCCCAGCAGGATGCCCGTGCCGGCGAAAGAAACGGTGTCTCCCCTTACCAGTCCGCGGGCAAAGAAATACATGGATGCGGCAAGGAAGAAAGTGAAAAGGGTTTCGCTCAGTATGAGCCCCGTGTAGGCTATAAGGACGGGATATGCCGCGAGGAGCACCCCACCCAGAAATGAGATCCGTTCGCTCAGGAATTTTCTGCCGGCCGCGTAGATAAGCAGGCACGTGAGCGCTCCGATCAGCGCCTGGACCCAGCGGACCGCGGGCAGGGAATGGCCGCTGAATGAGTAGACCGCGGCCAGGAGAACGGGATACGCGGGCGCGCGGATCGGCGTCGGGATGCCGGGCGTCATCGCGTAGCCGTTGCCACGCGCGAGGTTAACCGCGATCGTATCGTATTCGGTAGCGTCCCCTGTCAGGATCGTTTCCTGCGGGACGAGGACAAGGTAACCGGCGCGAAGCCCGAAAGCGATCAAAAAGAGGATAATGCATTTGCGTACAGTATGTTTCATGATCATTCCTCCGTGCCGTTCCTGCGGTAAACCCGGATGACCGGACAGGGGTAACGCCAGTCGTGCGGATAGAACCCGCGTATGACCCTTCTACCGAAAAGGCGCGGCTGGGTATCAAATTCCTTCACCATGGAGTACGTCCCGCTTTCGGTGATCTCCCGCAGGACAGGGAGCGCGAAATCGACGGGATATTTTCTTTTCAATTTCAACAAAGGGTAATACTCATTGTCCGCCAGGACCACGCAGGCCGGCTTTTCCTTTTTCAGCAGTCCGGCATCGTTGCCGGTCCGGAGGATGCGGTAGCGTTTCAATCCCGCGAAGAACGGTTCTGAGGGTTTGTACCAGAACTCGGTCATCGTGATAGTCGGATTCCAGAAATAAGCCATCGGGACGGCGATCGTCTCTCCTTCGGGAATGGAGCGTTCGATCCATTCCGAAGCGATATCCCGGACGTCGGGAGAGGCCATCATGCGCACGTAGGCGTACGAATAGCCGGCAGTGTACAGGACGGTAAGCGCGAGGAGCGAAAAAGAGGCCGGGCGCGCCGCTTTTCCTTTTATTTGAAGCATGAAGCGGGCGATCAGTATGCACAGCAGCGGGATGAACGGCGTAAACCAGCGTATAACGCGCCAGGGCGACGAACCGAGCAGGAACCAGAGCACCAGCATGGCCGCCGCCATGATAAGAGCCGGCAGTTCCCGCCGGAAAAGAGCGTACACGAGCGAAACCAGCGCGAGCAGGGCGAGAGGCAGCCCCAGGTTATAGTAAGGCGAGACGGTCAGATGATACCACCATCCGGAACCCTTTTCAAAGCAGTCCATCCAGAAGATCGACCCGTCGGCCAGGATATTGGTGCGCAGGGATGTACGTATGGCCGCGATGAACGAAGGCATGTCGATAAGGCTGTAGGGGTTGGCCAGGAAAAAACCCGCCGGAATGCACGCCAGATACACGAGAACGCGGCGCGGGAAAAAAGGTTTCCGGCCCAGAACCGCCGCCAGAAGCGGGATCGCGCAAAGAGGGGCGGCGCTGTACTTGGTCGCTACGGTTACGCCCGCCAGAAGCCCGGCGTACAGATACCAGCGCCCGTTGTCCGTCGTCGCCATAAAATAAGATATCAATATGAGGGCGCAGACCTGGAATGCCATGATCGCGTCTGTCCCTATATAGTGAGACCAGACGACATGCCCGGGAGCGATGGCAAGAAGGAAGGCCGCGAGAAGGCCGTGAACGGGATCGCCGTAAAACGCCCGTCCCATGAAAAAGACAAGTACGATCGTGGCAAGGCCGAAGAATACGGAAAGGGATCGGGCGGACACGTACAACCGTGCCAGTTCCTTCGGATGGGCTTTGTAGTAATCGAATGACGGGGATATTTTTGCCAGTCCGAGAAGCGAGCCGGCTTTCACCCATGCCGCCGTAAGGTAGACCTGGAACGAGCCGCGTGTAAGGATGTAGTTCCTGATGCGGAAATCAAGCCGCGAAGGCCTGAAACCGCGCATCGCGTTGAAGGTATCGCCTTCGTCCGGGTGGAACGATGACGCATGGAAGTACCGTCCGTCAGGGAGGCCCCACCCGATACCCGTGACGCGGAACCAGGCGCCGAAAAGGACGATGGCGGAGAGGATAAGATAGGCCATGGGGTTACGCATGGGTTTTCTTTCTGCATCTGCACACGTAGTACAGAGGGAAAATAAAAGAAAAGGCCTTTGTCTCCTCTATATCCATTTGGCGGCGGAGTTCAGCGAGTATCTGCCCGTGCGAGGAAGGATGTATTTCGTCCGGGTCGAACCCGGCGGCGCGGAAAAAGGCGTTCATCCAGCGGTTTTTCGCCGGGAAACCGATGTAGAGCGTGCCGTCGCCGGAAACAACGCGGGCCAGTTCGCCGACCGCGGCCGGCAGGTCTTTTATGTGTTCCAGCACGCTGATACAGACAAGCCCGTCGAACATCCCGTTCCCGTAAGGCAGTCCCAGGATGCTCCCCGTCGTCAGGCGGACATCTATGCCGCTTTCGCGGAACATGTCCGTGACCGCGGCCGTGTTGTCCTTGATATCGGTCCCGTGCAGTTCCCGGGTACGGCGGGCAAGTTCGGTAAAAAAAACTCCCGTACCGTATCCTACCTCGATAAGCCGGTCAAAGTTCGCTTTCCCCATCAGGTCGAGGACCATGCCGAGCCGCTTCAGGTAAAAATAGCGGATCCCCGGACGGTAATAGAACGGGACAGGCACGTCCGAGTCCTTGATGCGGCTTAACAGCTGTTTGTCAGGGATGCTTATTCTCATGGTGTTTAAAAACAAAGCACTGGATGAGGCCGAGACGGTTTATCAACGGGATACGGTGAAAAACGGTATTCAATATACCGGATACGAAAGGTATGTGCATCGGGCAGATGACGAACGTATCGCTGGCGGTGAGGGCAAGTCCCCGTTCGGCAAAGATGCGGGCCAGGCTCCGGCCGGAAACGCGGTAATGTTTCCCCTCCGGCATCTTCAGTTTCAGCTTTTCCAGAAGAAGGAGCAGCGGTTCCCACAACGGGTTGGCCATTGTGATGACTATCGCGGTACCCGGTCCGGCGATCGCCGATATGCCCCCGGCAAGTGACGGCAGGTTCTCAACATGTTCGATGACATCTACCAGAACGCAGTAGTCGAACGCGGTGCCCGTTTGCACGGTTTCCACTGTGCCCGCGATGAAACGCAGCTCTTTGCGGCTTTTGAACTTTTCCGCGGCAACGGCGATCATCGCGGGGCTGATATCGATGCCGACGCCTTCGGACGGTTCCAGCGCTGCCAGTATTTCACCGGTCGCGGTGCCGATCTCCAGGACTTTCGAACGCGGCGGTATAAAACGCCTGACGATACGCTTGAGGTTTTCGTAGTAATACCAGTTTTTCCGTTTCAAGCTGTCGTAAGTGTCCGCCAGTGAATCGAAATGTTCCATAACCTTGTTCATGTTATTTGACCCAGGACAGGAAATCGGCCGCCATGCGCAGGAAATTCCTTAACTCGCGCGGGGAACGCAGTTTCTTGAGCGTCCGTAAAATAGTCCGGGGACGAAGATAGAACACGCGGTATGCTTTCTGCCGCCAGCGCATGACCTCCTCGGCCTTGAGCTGCGGCGTGTCGATGACCGAGAAATTCTGTTCGAAACGCGTCCAGTCGCCGGTGGTCAGCCATCCCGCTTCGCGGGCGGTCCGGTACAGCGGGGAGCCGGGGAAAGGGACGAAACAATAGAACTGGACGAAATCAAAAGGGAGGCGCGACGCGAGGGCGATGGTATCTTTCATCGTGCTCACGGTTTCCCCCGGGAAACCCAGGACGGAATGTCCGGTCACTTCCAGGCCCGCCTCTTTTGAAGCGCGGATCGCCGCCTCTATCTGAGAGATCGTGATGCGCTTTTTCATCGCGTCGAGGACCGCCTGGTTGCCGGATTCCACACCGAAGCCGATCATCCAGCAGCCGGCCTTCCGGAAAAGCTCGAGCATTTCGCGGTCGACATTGTCCACCCTGCTGTTGCATACCCAGGAAACGCGGAGGCCCCGGTCGATGATGGCCTGCGCCACGGCCGTCGCGAATGCCCGGTCGATCGTGAACGATTCGCTCCAGAAAAGGAACTCGCTGATCCCGAACCGCTTCCGGACCCATGCGAGTTCGTCGACGATATTGCCGGGAGAGCGCGTGCGGAGTTTCTTCCCGTAATAGGCCGCGTCGGCGCAGAACGCGCAGGGGTAAGGGCATCCCCTGCTGGTCGCCAGCAGAAGGAAAGGGGTATCCGTGAACGGCATGATATACTTTTCGCGGTCTACCAGGTGCCAGGCGGGAAAAGGCAGCTCGTCGAGGTTCGCCAGCGGCGTGCGGTCTCCGGCATGGACGATCGCCCCCCCGCGCCTGCAGGAAACGCCGTCTATGCCGGCCAGAGATCCAGCAGTCATGCCCGGTTTCATAGAACGGGCGATGTCTCGGACGGTCGGTTCGGGTTCTCCCCTTATCACGATATCCAGCCCGGGAGCCATGTTCAGGCATTCTTCCGGAAGCGATGTCGGATGGATCCCGATGACAGCGGTCAGCGTCCCTGGAGATACCGCCTTGACGCGGCCGCAGGTGGAAAGATCGCTTTCGATCGAAGGCGTAACGGCATTGATGATGACGAGGTCTGGGGCGAAGGCCCGTACTTTCTCATCCAGCGCGTCGAAACCGATGTCTTCAACGATGCAGTCGGAAAGAATGACTTCCCATCCCTCTTTTTCGAGGATAGATGAGCAGTACGCCAGCGATATGGGCGCCCAGACCGCGGTCCACGCTCCCTGGCGCTGCATGCAGCGGCCTTCCCTGACTATCTTAATGCCGTCCGCGGCCGGAGGATTGATGCAGTATGCTTTCATTGGATCACCATAAATAAAGGAGGAACTGGAGTACGAACCGCCATCCCTGCCGCGTCGGCAGTTTGGACTCGCCGCCTTTTCGTTCGTATTCGTGGCTGGGGATTTCGACGATACGGCAGCCTTTCCTGACCGCTTTCAATACCATTTCCTGTTCGATCGTAAAATCGCGGGCCTTCAAATCCAATGACCGGGCCACGTCGCGCCTTATGGCGCGGAACCCGTTCTCAACGTCCGTAAGCCGCACGCCCCACCGGTAATTTATGCCAAGGGTGATAAGGCAGGACCCGATCATCCGCACAAAATTGTGCCAGGTGCCGTGCAATTCGTCCGATCCGCCCAGCAGGCGCGACGCGATGACGAGATCCGCCCGTCCGTCAATGATGGGTTCGACGAGTTTGGGTATATCCGATGCTTCGTGCGAGCAGTCGGCGTCGATAAAAACGAGGATGTCGGAGTCAATCTCATCGATGGCCTGGCGGAGCGCCGCTCCCTTGCCTTTCGATCTCTGTAAAACCACTTTCCACCCCCGGCTTTCCGCGACGGCGCGGGTGCGGTCCGGCGAATTGCCGTCAATTATGACGAGATCCCGGGTGACTGCCGCGACTGATGATCCGACGGCTTCTATGGTCTCCTCTTCGTTAAAAGTAGGGATGACGACGGTATAGGAAAGGGTGGCATTTTTCATATCAATCAATGATACCAAAATGACGGATATTTGGGAAGAGTTATGTAACTGGCCGGCATGTTCATAGGGAATTCCTTCCCCTCACCCGGCGCTGCCAGCGGTACAGCGCCCGGGCTGCCATAAGCAGCGGCCTCGGCAGGCGGGAGCATATCCGTATGACGGCCATCTTTACGCGGTGGCCGGCGACCGGGGCAAGGTACTCGCGCGCTTTGTCCCCCATGCCGTTCTTCAGATAAATGACGGCCTGCTTGAGATAAACGTAATCGACGAGAACCTGGCGCTCCCTCGCGGGCGGCCGGGCGGTATCAAGGGCTGTGAGAAAATCCTTTATGCCGTCGTCCCATTTCAGGGTTAGGCTGGCGGGAGTATCGCTGAGCGCATGTACCCGGTAGACCGACAGAGGTTCGCGTATCGCCGCGGCTTCGCCGTGCTGCAGGACCTTCGTGTAGAGTTCCATGTCCTCAAGATGGCTCATGTCCAGGCGGAACAGTCCCGTTTTTTCAAGGACATCGCGCCGGATGGCGACGTTTGTCGTGACATACGGCAGCCGGAGGTCGGATATCGCGTACCAGGGAGGGAGTTTTCCTTCGGGTATGTCCGCGTGCCCGTCAAAGAAACGCGAGGTGATGGCCCCGTCCTGAAGGATGCTCCCGTTTGAAAATATGAAAGAAGCTCCCGGGCATTCTTCTATGCGCCGCTTGAACCGTTCCAGCCGTTGAGGAAGCCAGTAATCGTCCGCGTCCAGAAAGGTTATGTACGCGCCCGAGCTCTTTTCAATGGAAAAATTGCGGGCGAAGGCCTGCCGCCTGTTGGTGTCGAAACGGTGGAAATGCCAGCCCGGACGGCCGGAGAATTCACGGAAAACGGCCGGCGTATCGTCGGTAGAACCATCGTCGATGATGAATGCCTCGTAATCGGCGAACGACTGGCGCGCGAGGCTGGCGAGGGCTTCCCTGAAAAGGTCCGCCCGGTTGAACGTGGTGATAATGACGGAAAAAAACGGCGTGGTCATCGTAAACCTGTTTTCGCGGTTTTCCGGCGCGTCCCGGAGAAACGCTCGATGCTTGAGCGGTAGGCGTCGATCGTTTCCCGGGCGGCTTTATCCCAGGAAAACCGCCGTATGTTCTCACGGCCGCGCGCGATTAAGAGCTCGCGTTCGTTCTCGTCGGAAAGAAGGATTTCCATTTTCCGCGCGATATCTTCTGGTGAAAAAGGGTCAAAAAGCATCCCACCCTCACCCACGACTTCAGGCAGGGAAGCGGCACGGGAAGCAACGACCGGGCATCCGCAGGCCATCGCTTCGAGCGGAGGCAGGCCGAAGCCTTCAAGGAGCGAAGGATAGACGAACAGCCGGGCTGCTCTGTATACAGCGGGCAGTTCTTCGGGCGGGATATATCCCGACGTCACGACAGCATCGCGCAGCCCTTGATTTCCCCATCGCCGTTTCAACGCTCCGGCATAGGAACCTTCGTTGAAACCGCTGATGAATAGAAGTTCGCGGCGCCCCTTTTTTCTGAGAAGGGCGAAAGCGTCGATCAGGCGGGCGATATTCTTCCTTTCGTTCAATGGCCCGGAGCAATAGATGAAAGGCCCGCGGATACCATACTGTTCTGGTGGATACGGTGCGGACACCGAAGCGGACTCGGAAAAATGATCGGCGATCGCTTCGTGAACCACCGTCGTCTTTTCCCGCGTGCCCGGGAAATGCCTTTCAAGTTCGTCAGCGGTGAACCGGGACACGGCGATGACGCGCGTGGAGTCCCGCACCGCGTCAGCCGTCGCCTGGAAGTAGGCGCGTTCCCGCCGGGACGCCGCGGGGGGAAAGAGCGGATCGCCCGGGGCGTAGAAATGGTGAGCGGTCAGTACCGAGGCCGTGTTCTTCAGCCGGGGCAGCAGATTGCCGGTACCGTGAAAGACGTCAGCGCCGCTGCCGGCCAGCAGATGTTCGGTAAGCCGGACGCGCGCGCCGCGTTCAAGAAAAAAGGCCAGGCTTTCAGGAAAACGGCGGCAATCGAGACGGAAATTGTCCTGCCGCGGCACCGCTGACTCTACAATCTCCCTTTTCCTGCCGTAATCGTTGAAGAAGTGCGAAAAAATGACATATTCGTTGTCATGATCCACGCGGGCGATATGGGCGATCAGCGAACGGATGTAGGTGCTGATACCGGTCCCGGCGACAAGGCCGTTCCCGTCAATGATGACTTTCATCGTTCCTCCGTGCCGCGACGACGCAGTTGAGGCCTTTCCCCCCCGCGCTTAACGCGGGTACTAGGAAAACGAAGGCCGGGAACGTCAGGGGAACGAAGATCCCGTAATACAGCAGCCGGATAACGCCCAGAACGGCGGCGCGGATACCGGATCGCGCGGCGCCGGGCGCGTCATCCCCGGCGGCTCGGGACGCGGGATGATCCGCGTTAGCCGGATCGCGCGAAAGCCGTCCGGCAAAGGCCGCGCAGGACATCGTGAACCGGGCGAGCAGCAGCGCGTAAAAGTGCCGCAGAGGGAAGAGCGTGTCATCGCTTTCAATGACGGAATAACCGCCGCGGGCGAGGAAACCGCGTATAGTTTTCATGTCCCAGCGCGTGAGGTGGTGGGGCGGATAATCCATGATCCCGGTGGCGCTTCTCAGCAGGCCGCGGCGGTTGGGAACGTCGAAAAGGATATATCCACCCGGCGCCAGCAGGGAAGATACCGTACCGATGAAGGAAACTGGATCGTCCACATGCTCGAGCACCTGGAAGAACGTGATGATATCAAAGCGGCGGCCGGAATGCTCTTTCGCGAACGCCGAGAATTCCGCGGCATGCGCGTCTTCGATCCCGCGGGCCCGGGCGTATGAGATCTTGCTTTCGTCAAAATCAATGCCGCAGACGGAACAGCCACGGGAACGGGCGGAGCTCAGAAAAGCCCCGTAACCGCAGCCTATGTCCAGAATCCGCGGTTGTTTCACCGTCTCCGTTCGCAGTATCGCCGCCAGGTAACGTTCGCGCCAGAACGGGACAAGAGAGGATCTGACTTCCGGAGGCCCCCAGCGCAGTGTGAACCGCTGATACCATTCAGGGCCCGGATTCTTCATGGGATCGCTGAAAACGGCTCCGCAGGAAGAGCAGTCAATGAGCCGGTAATCGCCCGATCCCAGAGGATCCCGGTGTGTTCCCACGACGTTTTCCGGGACTTCGTTCCTGCAGACGGGACAGTTCATTTTGCGCCCCCGTTCCTTCCGGACAGCGTCCGGGACGCGTACCAGGAGTAAAGGCGGTGATACAGTCGGGGCGACACAAGAGCGATGGCAAGGGTGACGCACGCTTTCAGTATCTTCCGGTTCAAGCGGCGTCCTTTCAGATACCCGGATATCGCCGAGAGGGCGTACCCTCGGCGGCCGTTGATGGCGGCGAGGAGCACCTCTTCCTTCAGGAGTTCGAGAGGCAGATAGATGCCGGTCCGCTTCAGCTCATGGCCGGATCGTCGGCAGAACCGTTCCAGTTCCCGCAGGATGGCTTTTCGGACGCGGACATGGCGTTCCAGCCGCGCCGGATCGGAAATCGTGCCGGCGAACCAGTTCCTGCCGTGGGTCGTTTTATAACCAAGCACACGCGGCAGCGAAATGACCGGCGAGAAAAATATGATGTTGTACAGGTATTCGTCCGCGCAGTAAAAAAGTTCATCGGGCACCGGCAGGATCCGTTCCAGGAGCGACCGCCGGAACGCGAGGCCGCTGGTCCCGGTGAACGTGATCTCTCCCCGCAGGAAATCCTGCAGGCCGGCCCGTTCCTTTCTTGTTTCATACCAGGTGGGCAGTTCCCTGCCGGCGGCGTCCACTTCCTGCATCAGGTGCTGCACCATGCCGGCGTCGGGATGCGTGTCGAACGCGTCGACGACGGCCCGCAGCTTGTCCGGATGCCAGCGGTCGTCCGCGTCAAGAAAACACAGGATCGAGCCGCGGGAACGGGCAATGCCGGCCATGAAAGCCCGCGCCTGGCCGCCGTTCTCCTGATAGATGTAATTGACTTCCGGATAATCCCTGACGACATCGCGGGTATTGTCGGTCGAACCGTCATCGACGACTATCACTTCATACGACCCGGGAGCGGCATTCTGATCGATGACGCTCGCTATGGCGGGGCCGATGAACTCGCCGTAGTTGTATCCGTCAATAATTACTGAAACGCGGGGATCGGTCATGCGAGGCTTTCGTATACCTTTATCGTTTTCCTCGCGGTGACGTCCCACGAGAACTCGATCGCGCGCATGACGCCGCGCGTCCTCATGTCCTCGCGGAAGGATTTATCCGCCAGCACCTTCAGAATGGCCAGTTCGATCGATCTCGGCGAGAGAGGATTGACAAGCAGGCCCGCGTCGCCGACCACTTCCGGCAGCGACGTCGTGTTGGAGGTGACGACCGGGCACGCGCAGGACATGGCTTCCAGCACCGAAAGCCCGAATCCCTCGTAAAGCGACGGATGGACGAATACCACAGCCGTGCTGAAAAGGTCCGCCAGCTCGTCCTGTGTGACGTATCCCGTGAAACAGACGTCCCTTTCCATGCCCGCGTCCTTCACGATCTTTTCTACGGCCGGATTCTTGTGGCCTACGAGGACAAGCTTATAGTAGGGAAGGTTCTTCCTGAGCATGTCATAGGCGGCGATAAGGTTCACCGTGTTGCGCCGCTGGTCGAAAGGCCCGACTTCCAGGATGAACTTGTCCGGGATATTCAGTTTCGCCTTCGTGGCCGCGAGGCGCGCGGGATCTTCGATGAGCCGGAACTGCCTGCGGTCGACGCCGAGAGGGATCACCGCGATCTTCGATTCCGGTATACGGTAATGACTGACGATGTCGGCGCGCGTGGACGCCGAGTCGGCGATGATCATGTCGGCTTCCATCGCCGCCCGCCTGTTCTCCGCGAGGAACCGTTTGTCCGCCCATGCCGGGAATACCTCGTAGATCAGATCGTGAATGGTCACCACCGTTTTGATCTTTTTCAGGTGCGGGAGCCGCGGGCCCGTCGAATGATATATCCGGGGGCCGTGGCGCCGTATCATGCCCTGGATGAGAGGCAGTTTTGCCTTCCATTCCAGCAGGTTCATCAGCGATTCGGGGAAGCGGCGGAAATCCTTTGAGAAATTCTGCTGCTCCGGGACCTGGATCATCGCGCTTTTCGCCTCGTGATCGCGGTAAAACCAGGAAAAGACCGTGTACCGGTTCTTTTTGTCGAGTTTTGCCAGGCTGCTCATAAGGTTCTCCGTGTAATACCCTATGCCGCGTTTCCCGGCGACCTGCGGTGACGTTTCAATCAGGACGTTCATATGTGTTCCTCATCTCGAACAGAAAATAGTGGTGATCAGCCTGTTTTCCGGAGTATAACGCGAAAGAAGATCGTCGATGGACGAGATCTCCTTCAACGAGTGCGCCATTTCATCGATGCAATACAGGGTGAAGCCGCTCCCGAGAAGGAGTGCGAGCATGGCCCGCGGGTCCGAAGACGCGCGCGTCAGGAAATACGGGCAGAATTCGAACACCAGTTTGATCCCGCGGTTCCTTTCCAGGATACCGGCCATACCCTGAAGCGCCAGCATCTCACAGCCTTCGATGTCCATTTTGACAAGATCCACCCGCTGGCCGGGATCGGTGAAATATCCGTCCAGGGTGACCGTCTCGGCTTCATTGAACGAAAGGCCGGAGACGGCGTCCGGATCCTGAAAAAAATGGTTGGAGACGCCGCTGTCAATGTACAGCTCCCTTGTGGATGCCGTTTCCGCGACACCTTTCATTTCCGCCACGACATTCGTCAGGTGGAAATACGCGATGTTCTTGGAAAGCAGGTCGAAGTTCCGGGGGTCCGGTTCAAAAGAATACACCTTGCCGCCGGGCCCGGCCAGGCGCGACATCAGCAGCGTGTAATGGCCGATATTCGCGCCGATGTCAATAACGATGTCTCCTTTCTTCACGTTCGCGCGTATGCACTCGGCTTCCATGCTCTCCCAGGTGCCCCACGGGATGGAGAGCAATAATTCGTCCCGGCTGTTAAGGATCAACTTCCAGCCGGATACCTCGACCGATCTGAAACGGAAAGCTTTTAACAAATAACGATACAGGGCTCCGGCCGGACGGAAATATCCGAGGCTGTGCCCCGACAGATATTTTACTGCCAGGATAAATAATCGTTGCAAGACGCGGGCCGGTCCCATTCTGTTCGTCTCCTGCAATCAGGTTTTGCCGGGGCGGCGGAACATGCCCGCGACCGCGGTTATGTCGTTGAGTGAGACGCCTTTCAGCGCGAAGATCAGGGCCGCGTAAACCGCGGTTCCGAGCGCCGCGCGCGCGAGAACGTGCGTTCCGGGCAAGAAAGACAGCACAAAGAACATCGCGCCCGCGGCCAGCGCCGGCCGTATAGCGCAGGCGTGTATGCGGGTATGATAATACGGCCTGATCATCCGGATATGCAGAGCAAAAACAAGCGCTTCCGAGCCGACATACGCCCACGCGGCTCCGGCCGCTCCGCAGCAGGAGATCCCGGCCGCCGTGGAAGCCGCCAGGATGGCGGTGTGCGCTATACGCGCGACCATGTTCCGGCGCTTTTCGTCCGCCGCGACCAGAAGGTCGAAATACAGTATGTTCAGCGTGAAAAAGACCACTGAACCGACCAGGATGGAAAGGAGCGGGGCGCTTTGCGCGTAGGTACCGCCGCAAATCAGGGTAATAACATCTTTCCCCGTCGCGAAAGTCCCGGCGATCAGCGGAAAACCGAAGACGCATATGATCTTTTCAAGACGCCGGAAAAGCTGGACGCATCCCTCGCGGTCGCCTGCCAGCAGTTCGGTGATGACCGGAAAGAGAACGATCTGAAAAGCCATGGCGACGCTTATCAGGACAAGGATGCATTTGAACGCCGCGCTGAAATAGCCGGTATCCGGGGTTCCGGGCCTCATCGCTCCCAGCAGGACCAGAGGAATGTTCCAGTTCGCGTTCGTGATAAGGAACACGCTGATGCCGGCGGGCGCGGACGAGGAGACAGCCTTCAAGGAAGAGCGCCACGAAAAGCGCAGTTTGATGGTGTCCGCGATCTTCCGGAACGGCAGATAAAAGAAAGCGTTGGCCAGCAGCCCTCCCGACAGAAGGGCCAGCGGGACGTAAGCCACATCGCCGTCGCCGCGCACCGCGAGGAAAACAAAGAGAGCGTATCCCAGCGACTGGATGACCGAATGGCCCGCGGCAAACTGCATTTTCTGCGTGCCCTGAAATATCCACGCGGGAGAAAGAGCCTGCGAGAACAGCGTCAGTCCCGTCAGTATCACAAGGGCTCGGAGAACGGCATAATCGATAAAGGCTAAGGCTCCGGCGGCCAGCGCAAGAAAAGCTCCGACGACGAGAACGATACGCGCGGACAGGACTTCGCCGATGATGCCGCCGATTGATGCCGGTTGCCGCGCGATGCTCCTGATCCCGTGCATCAGAAGCCCCATGTCGGTGAAAAAAGCGGCGTAACTGACGATGGAAGTGGCAACGGTAAGGGTGCCGAACCTTTCCGGCCCGAGGCGCCGCGCGAGGAACGCGATGATCACGACGCCGATCGCCCGGTTGACCCCTTCGGCGAAAGTCAAAGAAAAAAGGTTCCTGATGACCGACCGCGCTCTGCTCATCGTGGAATGGGGACCCCGACGTAATTGAGATGGCCAGGATCGACGGTATCCGGCGTTACCGCGGGTCCGATGTCCCCTTCGCCGGTGATCGGATGCACGGCGTACTTCCGCGTACGGAGGAATTCGACTATATCGCTGCAATGGTATCCGCCGAAAGAGCAGGTGTACTCGTTGAGTTCAAGGATTATCAGGGGAGCATGGCGTTCAAGAGTGCGCGCGGCCCCGCGGAGTATGGGCAGTTCGGAGCCTTCCGCGTCGATCTTGACTATATCGACGCGCTCTTCCCGTTCAAGCGCTTCGTCAGCTGTGACCACTTCGGCATCCTCTTTCCTGGAGTCCACGGACGGGGACGGGAACAGTGTCGGAGCCCCGAGGTTCATCATGCCGTCGCCGCCTTCGCCCGCCGGGGCATACATCGGCACCACGGCATCTCGTTCGCCCAGGCCTTTTCTGACAAGCCGGACGTTCGTGAAACCGTTGGCCGCCACGTTCTTTTCGAGCCGGGAGAAATTCGCGCCGAACGGTTCGAAGGCTATGACCGCGCCGGCGGCCGCGCGTTTCGCTGCGAACACTGTAAATTCGCCCTGGTTGGCGCCGATATCGATAAAAACTGTCGAGGGCGTCATCATTTTATCAAGGTAGCGCAGCTGATCGCCGGAATGGCACCCCTGCCAGAATATTCGGCTGCTGATATGTTCGTGAAGGTCGCAATAAAGAGTGAGCGTTCCGTCGAAATCGTTGACCGGCAGCGTCAGGCGCGAATGCCTGCCGTAGAAATGATGGATCTTTTCGGCGATACGGCATACGCCGCGGACGCGGTACATGGCTTTTACAGCGGGACGGATGGCCGTGATAAAGGAAGGCGAATCGATGAAAGACATTTACCGGGAATCACCTTTTAAATCAAGAGTATCCGAATAGAGCCGGAGGTAACGGTCCGTTACCGAAGGCAGAGAAAAAGAATCGCAGATCTTTTTACGCGCTTCGGCGCCGAGCGCCGCCCTACGCCCCGGGTCAGGGGCCAGATCCGCGAGAAGCGAAGCAAGCCCGGCGCGGTCGCCGGTGGAAAACAGGATGCCGTTCTTCCCTTCGTCGATCACATCGGTGACTCCGCCTATCCGGGTCGCCAGGCAGGCGCAGCCGGACGCCATGGCTTCGAGCAGCGTGTTCGGCATGCCTTCCCCGGACGAGGGAAGGACGAACGCGTCGCTTGCCGCAAGGTAGCGTTCGGGATCGTCCGACCATCCCGTGAACAGGATGTTGTCATCGCCCCCGGCAAGGTCTTTGAGGGCCGGCTCAAGGCTGCCCCCGCCGATAAGGAGCAGGAACATGTCTTTCCTTGATGATAGAGCAAGGGCATCCTTCCAGGCGGATATCAGCAGTTCGATGTTCTTCCCCCGCTCGAACCGGCCCGAAAAAACGGCGACGAACGCGGCGTCGGGTATGCCCAGCGATTTCCGGACGGCCCCCTTCGACTGTTGCTGCGCGGGGCTGAAACGCGCCGTATCGACGCCGTTGGGCACAACGGAGATACGGCGGCCATCCATGCCCGCCTGGCGGAGTTCTCCGGCGATCTCGCGGCTTGGCGCAATGCACATCGCGGATCGGGCGATAATTTTAAGTTTGATCCTGCCGTACCAGGAGTTCCGCGAAAGAGCGATATCTCCCGTCGCGCGGCTTCCGGCGAATTTGACCAGTACCGGGACGGAGAGAGAACGGCCGATCAGTGACGCGAGGACAGCCGGCGATGAGGCGATGTGGGCGTGAAGTATATCGTAAAGCCCGCGGCGGGAAAGGAGCCAGAAAGCGCCCGCGGCCAGAAAACTCAAAGAACCCGCTGGGCCGCTCAGGGGAAGCCCGACACGGTGCACCGGTATGCCCTGGATCATTTCGAAAGCCGCGGTCCCGGGCAGTCGCTGTGTCAGCACAAAAACGGAATGCCCTTTGCTTATCAGCCGGGCTGAAAGCTGCCGGCACTGTGTTTCAGCTCCGCCTTCCCGCGGAAAGAAACGGGCGATGATCATGCCGACGCGGCAGTGCGGTCTCATTAACATGAAATTATATCAAATTGTAGATTGTTTCTCAATTCTGACAAGTTCGCCCGGAGTTATCTTTTCTTTCATCATTCCGCGGATGCCCCAGAAGAAAACGGCGGCCAGCTGGACCAGGTGCAGCGTGATGATGAACGCGAAGGCGCGGTCGCGTTCAAAACCGAGGAAGGTCAGCGAACTGAGCCCGAGGAACTCGACCGTGCCCACGTACCCGGGGGCCGTAGGCAGTATCGCGCCTATGCCGATGATGAGCATGACCAGCAGGGATTGGAACAAAGAGAGGTTCATGCCGAAAGAGAGCGAAAGAATGCTGAAAACCGACGCTTCAACGGTCCAGACCGCAAGAGAAAAAGCGAACACCGTAAGAAGGTCGCGCGCGCGGGTGCATACCTGGAGCCCGTTGAGAAAATTCAGCAGGATCCCTTTTATGCGCGGCGCCCAGCGCTTCGGCAGCGGCACGCGGTCAAACAAGGCTTGCGCGCGTTCCACGTTCCGGGCGGCAAGGAACATGACGAAAAGGCCTCCCGCGAATATGATGCTTCCCGCGATGAATGAGCTGCGTACCCAGCCCGGGAACGGCAGGAAGATCATCGTCACCAGAAAGAGCGTCACGTAAGCGAGCCCGTCGAACAATCGTTCCACGACGACGGTGGCCAGCGTGCTGCTCCGGGACAGGGAGAGCTTCTGCCCGGTGACGTGCGCCCGCACCAGTTCTCCCAGGCGCAGCGGCAGGATATTATTCATGAAAAAGCCGAGTATCAGGTAATGGAAAAGCCGCGCCGCGGGAAATTTACGGAGCGGCATCAGAAGGACGCGCCAGCGCAGGCTGCGTATGACGAACGCGAAAGAATAGACGAGAAGCGCCGCTCCCACCCACGCGAGATTGGCATTCCGCAGGTACACCCAGGTGGCCGCGAAATCTATCTTGCGCAGCGTAAGGTACAGGAACAGCGCTCCGATGAGCAGACCGACGGACGCCTTTTTAACTAATGAATTATTGATGACGACCTCCGTTTACAGTGAAAAGATTAGCCATCAGCCATCAGCTGTTGTTGATGTATGTATGTAGCTGATTGCTGATAGCTGAGAGCTGAATGCTCTTTGTTCATAGTCCCATCATTTCTCTCGCTATTAAACGGAAATAGCAGAGGATCGTGCGGATGACGCGCATCTTGCTGGGGCCGAGTTTCTTTTCGTAATGCAGCCTGAGCGGAACCTCACGGATCTTTTCCGTCTGGCGGCGCGCGATCATCAGTAATTCAAGGGTAGCGGCGAAACCCGGTTCGCGCAGGAACGGCTCCCCTTTTCGTGATCCGGCCATGCGGCGCAGCAGCGAACCGGAAAACGCGCGGAATCCCGACGTATAGTCCCTGACACCACTGGTCGGGCAGGCGAAGGCCATGATGATCCCCGCCGCGCGGCTCAGAGCACGGCGCAGGGAAGAAAGCCCGGACTGGGCCCCGCCGGCGCAATAGCGTGACGCGATGACCAGATCGCAGCCTTCCAGGATGACGGCCCGAAGGAGCGGCACATCTTCGGCAGGATGCGTACGGTCGGCATCCATGGTCACGACAATATCGTCATCCTTGAGTTCGCGGCCGATGAAGGTAAAGCCGGTCGACAGAGCCTGCCCCAGACCCCGGTTCCATCCGTGGGACAGGAGGGTGACCGGCAGCTTTCTAGAGAATGATTCGGGGATCTGCCGGGTAGCATCGGAAGACCCGTCGTCTACGATGATGACACGGTAAGGGAAATCCCAGCCGCCGGCCTTAATATCTTCCAGCAGGTTGCCGATATCCCGTTCCTCGTTATACGCGCACAACAGTAAATAAAGCATGTTACTCATGACTCGCAGGGGCGCGCTTCAGCCGCCCGTCCTTTCCAATGTGCATTTTGCGATTTGAAATTTGAAACAGCATTTTCCCCGTTGCCGCCAGCAGAGCGGCGATGGTTATGTACAGGCCGAACAGAAATATCTGCGGAAAAAAATACAGATAGACCCGTTGATTTCCGCGGAAATCACCGGCAGGCAGGAGGACGGTGCGCAATACTTTATTGGCCCGTACCAGCGGGACCGGTTTCCCCCCCGCGGCGGCCTTCCATCCGGTGTAGCCGATCTCGCTGAAAACGAGCGCCGCCGGACCGCTGAGGGATACTTCTGCAGCAAGCCGTGATGACGTGACCTGTAATGAGTATATTCTGCTCGCGGGTGAGACGGTGGAAAAACCTTCGGGTAAGTCTTGAAGAAGGGATTCTTCGTCCGGAGAATAAGGGGTGGTTTTCAGGTACTCGATCTGTTCCGGCTCATTGCCATCCGGAACGAACGTCAGGCGCCGGGGAACGAATACGCGGGGAACGGGATTGAGAACAGGATAAACCCTGACAGTGCCGAACGAAGCTGATGGTTCCGCTCCGGGGATCGTATCCGGCGTAACGCGGTATGCGGCAGCCAACCCACGAACGGGAGGCGATGAGAGATCGGCCCGGGCCAGTCCCGTCGGCGAAAGAACTTTCTTTTCCTGCAGCCCCAGGTAACGGACATAATCGCGGAGCAGTACGGCCTCGTAGCCGTTGAGGTTGAAGTGATGGTAGAGCATCGCCTTGTCCGCGGGCAGCCTTGCCGGTTCCGTTATCATGCGGTATGCCGGCGAAACGGCCGCGCTCACGGGGCTTGGTTTACGGTAACCGTCCATCGGTTCGGCATAAATGAAGCGGTGGTTCCAGATGAAAAGATCGCAAAGGATGAGGCCGGCGATGATGGTTTTCAGGGCTGCCGGCCGCCCGGCCAGTAACGTTCTTGAGCCGAAAGCCGCCGCCGCGGCAAGCGCGAAGACGGAAAGGAAGGCGAAGCGCGCCGGCACGCGCACAAAATCCATGCCGGGAATGGCCTTGCTGATAATACCGAAAAATGGGGTCGCCGTGCCGGCGGCAATGAGCAGCCCGGCCAGAAAAAGCGCCGGCAGAAAGAACGAGCGCCGGCGGACGGCGGAGGCTG
Organism: uncultured Elusimicrobiales bacterium; assembly: GCA_964577205.1. Lineage (GTDB taxonomy): Bacteria > Elusimicrobiota > Endomicrobiia > Endomicrobiales > CAIRNS01 > CAZNYG01. The sequence continues at coordinate 31,167 of CAZNYG010000013.1, forward strand.
TCCCCGCGATCGCGAGAACAAGCGGCGCCAGCCCGGCGTAAAGGCCGTATCTTTCAACGAAGAAGGAAGGCACGAAAGAAGGATCTGCGGGCCGCCAGAAAAGCCACGGCGCCGCCAGCGAAACCAGGCTTTTCAGGGGAAGGGAATAGCTGGCCGTCAGAATATCCCATTGTGAAGTGTCCGTGACCTGCGAAAGCTGAAGCGTGGGCAGCAGCTGGACGGCGGCGGCCGCGAGAAAAAAGAGCAGGGCCCTTCCCAGGGAAGCGGGATGATAAAAACGGTGTATCGCCCAGTACAGAAAAACCGCGATGGCGCAGGCATACAAAGGGACCGCGTGCCCTGACAGGAACAAAAGGACGGACGCGGCGGCAAGAAGCATCTCCGAACGGAAGGAAGGAGCGCGGCGGACGTGCCTTGCCAGAAGCAGTATCATCGGCAGCCAGATAAACCCTGACAGGATCACCGGGTGGCCGGCGGTAACACGGTAGATGAGGAACGACGAAAAAGCAAAGGTGAAGCTTCCCAAAGCAGCGGCTGAACGCGGCAGCCGGTGGGCGCTCAGGAACAGGTACATGAAAAGGCCGGCAAGCACCAGGTGGACGGCATAGAACAGGGTAAAGGCTAAAGGCAGCGGGAACAACGAGAAGAGCAGGCTGAAGGGATACAGGACGGCGCTTTGAGGATTGGCAAGCAGCGGCTGGCCCGCGAAAATATACGGGTTCCACAAAGGCATCTGCCCGGTAATGATATGTTCCGCCGCCAGGGCTTTCAACGGATAGTAATGAAGAAAGACGTCACCGAAATTGCCTGGGATGCTGCCCGGGGAAAGCAGAAAAGGCACAAAGAATGCCGCGACGGCGAAAACAAGGATAAGAATAAAAGTCCGGAGTTTCATATTTCAGGATGCAGGATGAAGGATTCTTGATATGGGATGACGGAAACCGGCGTAAGGCAGCGGAGAAGGTCACGCTTCCGGAGTATTTTCTGCGGAATTACTGACCGCGCCTGTTATCCGCTGCAGATATATTATACCAAAAATAATGTAGAGAATGATAGTAAAAAATGAGATCAAAAGGCCTTTTTCCCATGCGCCGGGCCGGTAAAGCTGCACGATCCGTTGTTCCCCTTCCGGAACCTTGATGACGCGGAACGGCGTATCAGCGTGGGCATAGCTCAAAGGCACGCCGTTGCCGTAGGCTTCCCATCCCGGGAAGAACGTGTCTTTCCATTCCAAGTAGAAGGGTTCGGACGACCGTGTCTTCACTATCGTGCGGTGAGAACCGGCAGCGACCTGGACGACAGAGGCGTCGGGAGTCGATGCTGAAAAACGGTTCGCTCCCGGGATCCGGAAAAGGAACGGAGGCCCGCCATACTCAGGCTGGAGGATCCCGTATCCGGATCGGGAACGCGTGATCAGGTGCGTCACGCCGAGCCTGGTGATGTAGGGAAGGAAATTGTCTACGGTAGACTGCCGGTATGCCGCGTCGACAGCCGCATCGATACCCGACGGTGAGAGCGGTTCTCCGAAACCATAGGCGTTCTCAATATGACAGGGGAGGCTGACAAGATTATACAGGTATCCGCGCGCCGCCTGCCATGCGCCGGGAACGGTTGATCCCCGCATTCTTCTATCTTTCTCCGTGCCGGGGCTCAGGAGAAAACGGGAGTGATATCCCGCGGCCTGCATCGCGGACGCGATAGCCGGTTTCTGATGGAAATACCCGTCCGGCGCTGTTATCTGGAACCCTGATGCCGTGAACAGCAGTTCCCCCGCGATAAGAACAGTTACGGCCAGGCCATAGCGCGGCTTGATCTTTGAAATGCCGTATCCCGCGATCATCGCGAAAGAATTCACGGCGATCAACATGAATTGAGAGGGATAACGGACAGATCCCAGAAAAGGAAGATGGCGGAAAAGCCACGGGTACACCGGTGTCGAGCTTCCCAGCGCGAGAATGACGGCAAAAGACCCCGATATACCCCAGAAAAGAATGAGGCGGGATTTTCGGTTAAAGGCCATGCCCGCTGCCGCGCATAATGTGCCGGTAATGCCGATCCAGCAGGCGGCCCCCCAGAAAAATTTCTCCCCCGTAACGGCGAACGGCGAACGCGGAACGAAATAAGGGCTCACGATCCCCGCCAGGTTGCGGATGCTCAGGGAATACGTCATAGCTACGGCAGCGTCGATCCCCGTCCTTACCCTCGAGGCCATGCCGGACAGTTCGAACGTCGGTAAAAGCTGCGCGGCCGCAATGCCGGCGGCACAGATGAACCCTGCGGCGGCCGGCAGACCGTAACGGCGTGCCGGCGGAAGTTCCTGCTGAGATGAGAATATCGCGTAAGCAAGAACGACGAGAGCCTGAAAGAACGATACCGGATGTCCGGCCAGCAGGCACAGGCTGAAGGCTCCACCCAGGAACAAAGGTGAACGGGCGGCAAGCAACAGACAGAAAAACCAGGCATCGGCCCCGAAATGGCTGAGGAACTCCAGGCGGGTCACCATGTAGCCGTTCAACGCGGCGATCAGCATGACCGCGGCGGCCGCGTGGCGCGGGAGCCCCAGTTTGCGGGCGAAAAGCCAGGCGAATGATCCTGCAAGGAAAAAGTGGGTGACATGGTACAGTTTCATCGCGGGAGCGAACGGGAACACGTAGAAGAACAGTGAGAACGGATAAAGGACCGCGCTTTGCCAGTTGGCGAGGAACGGCATGCCGCAGTACGCGTATGGATCCCAGAGCGGCATCTCCCCCCGCGCGATCATTTCCGACGAGAATGTTTTCCATGGGTGGAACAGAAAGGTGATATCGCGCAGGAAGAAACTATGGCCGGTGAACAGCACCGGCGAAAAAAAGATAACGGCGCAAAACCCGAAAAATAAAAGGAATATGCCGTCCCTGCGCGTGATCATTGGTTCCTTTTTCCGCGCCGTGACATGATAATGCCCGCGAGTACCGTTATGACGGCGGCCAGAGATACGAGGGCGCCGATCATTAATGACACGGGGCGGTAGGACATGCGCACTCGATGCTCTCCTTTTGGAACGCGTATGGCGCGGAAGGCGTGGTCTGCCCGGTAAAGTTTAACAGGATCCCCGTCTATTTCCGCCCGCCAGCCCGGATACCACGCTTCAGACGCGACTAACCATTGCGGAAATGCCGCGCTTACATGACATTGTACCTCATTTGGAGCGTATCTTTCACAGGAAACTGACGAATTCCCTTCCCTTGCGGACGGTGACCGCGCGTCATCTTCCGGCACGCGGTCCAGCTCCTCCAACACCACCTCGCGCGCGGGATCGAACTTCTCCGAGATCATATACGGAAGCACATCTTTTGACGGAAGGACCCGGGCATCCGAAACAAGAAAAAAACGCGGCAGCCGGCCGCGGTTCAGGAATATCGTCGTGTACCCGCGATGAACGGGAGTGAACCGCGCGCCGGGAAGAGGTTTGCGGGAAATAAGATACTTCATGTCCGCGAGATCCAGCAGCGGCGAAAAAGGAGAGGTGACGGCCGAAAGATACTCGCTGGTCCGGGCGAGTTGAAGCGTCTCATTACCATCGACGTATGATATGCCGTAAGCGGATCCCGTATTTGGATAGAGCATATCTTTGTATGTCAGCCAGCGCCTGAAGTAGTTCTCATCCCCCTGCGGCTGAAGTGAACGGGTACCGGGCGTGATCATTACGCGGAAGATGTCTTTATCGGGCCGAAGAAACGACAGAGAAGGCACTGGCTCGTCGAAGAAACGGTCGTCGATCACCCGGTGGGCGTGCCAGGCGAAAACGGCGAGTTCCAGCGCGATGATGCCGGTAAATATCCATCGGTGCGCGTTCCGGGGTAAGGTCTCAAGGGCGAAGGCGGCCAGGAAAGACATCACAACGCACGTGACGGCCATGACCTGCGCCGGGAATCCGAAAAAACGCCAGCCGGGAACGAATGAGTAGAAGATAGTGTAGGCCGGCGTCGCGGGCCCGAGCGCCAGCAGCGAGGCCAGAACGAAGGATGCTCCGAAAAAAAGCAGCGCGCGCCTGTTCATCAAACGCGAACGGATAAAGACAAGAGCGAGCGCGGCCACTCCCCAATAAAAGCCGACGATATGAACGTCTCCGGCATAGAAAGGCATAAGGCGGTCCCAGAAAGGAATGAAAAGGAAACGCAGGTAATCCGAAGCGCGGATAGCGTACGTAGCCGCGGTCACGGGGTCCAGCCCCGCGCCGCGGACCGAAAAGCGCGCGAGCTCGGCCAGCGGGAGGAGCAGGATCATGGAAAATCCGGCGGCGATGAAAGCTGTCGATACCGCGGCGCGGGCGAAACGGCGCGCGGGCATGCCTCCTTCAAGCGGAAAGAATATCGCCGCCACTGCGCAGAACAGGGCGGTGTAGTAGACGAATCCGGGATAACCGGACAGGAACTGGAGAGTGAACAGAGCGGCGCTTGACGAGAAGGCGTTGAACGTGCCGGCCTGATAGGCGCGCAGGAAGAAAAGTATGACAAGGGGCATCCAGGCGCAGGCGGCAATGTTGCTGGGGAAGGCCGCGTGCATGACGAAGAAACCGTTGCCCATGAAAAGGACTGCCGCTCCCGTGGACGATACCGTGTTCAGCCGGTAGGCGCGCGCAAGATAGTACATGCCCCCTCCCGCGAGAAGGGTGTGCGCCAGAATGAAAAGTGACAATGCCCGGGGGAATGGAAAAATAAGGAAGAGCCATTCAGGAGGATAAAGGACTCCAGTCTGAGGATTAGCCAGAAACGGCATGCCGCAGAGTATATGCGGGTTCCACAACGGTATCGAGCCTTGGCGTAACGATCCACGGAAGAACGCGGCCATCGGGTAAAAATAGCGGAGGATAAGGTCAAAAAAAAGGGTTTTGCGCGACAAAAGGACGGGAGACCACAGCAGAATCCCGAAAGACAGGAGAACTATCGCCGGGAGCCCCGGTGACAGAAGCGTTCTGAACCGCTTCATGACCCCGATCCCGGAAGGGACAGGTTTTTCTTGTATGTCCGGTTAAAGGGATCCAGCAGCGCCGCGCGGCGCATGGCGCTCAGCG
>CAZNYG010000014.1:0-36101 GCA_964577205.1 uncultured Elusimicrobiales bacterium
CGCGTTGGAACTGCCGACAATGATGAATACGACCAGAACGATATAAAAGTAATGCAAATTAAGGAAACTGTTCTTGAGGTAGGGGATGTTGACCGTTGAGGCGAATTCCGGGTTCGAAGGATTGAACAAAAGGTACACGGCGATGCCCGTAGCGAGCAGCGTCTGCGCCAGGAGTTTATTCTTCGCGGGCAGGCCTTTCGGGTTCTTCTTCACCAGTTTCTGATAATCGTCGTAAAATCCGAGGATCCCGAGACACACGGTAGCTGTGAGCATCAGAACGATGAACCGGTTATCCAGCCGGGCCCACAGGGCCGTTGAAACGATCATGGAAAGAAGGATCAGAAGCCCGCCCATTGTCGGCGTCCCGGACTTGCACAGATGCGTCCGAGGCCCGTCGGCACGAACCGTCTGCCCTATCTTGAGCGCGCGCAGGCTGCGGATCATGGCGGGCCCGAAAATAAGGCTTAAAATAAGGCTGGTCAGTATAGCCCCGCCCGTTCGGAACGTGATATATTGGAAGATGTTCAATGGTGTAAAAAGGGTATGCAGAGGATACAGCAGATGATACAGCATGATCACCTCTAATAAAAATACAATGCGAAATGTACGCCTACCGCCTGATCTCTTCGGAAAGCAGTTGATTGATGATGTCTTCCAGCCGCATGCCCCGCGACCCTTTGAAAAGCACGACCGTCCGTCCCGTCAGCCGCTCTTTCAACGCGCGTTCAAGTTCTTCCTTCCTTGCGATCACCTTCACTCTTTTCGTCTTGATCCCGCGGGCCGCTTCAGCCATAAGCGGGCCGAAAAGGAAAATATCGTTGACCGGCTGGCGTTCCAGGAAATCCCCTATACCGGCGTGCAGTTCTTTCGACGCCGGCCCCAGCTCCAGCATGTCGCCGAGTACCGCGACCGTGTCGCGGCCTGGGAACGATTCCGCGAGCCCCAGCAGAGACTGCCGGACGGAAGTAGGGTTCGCGTTGTACGCGTCGTTGATCACGATATCGCCGGACTTCATGTGGATAGTCTCCATTCTCATGCGCGGAGCTGCCGCGTTTTCAAGGCCCTTACGGATGGAATCGAGAGGAACACCCAGATGCCATGCCGCCGCCGCCGCGGCCAGCGCGTTATACACATTGAAGGTGCCGTACATCTTCAGCCCCACACGAACGCTCGTGTTCTCAACGCACAGATCGAAAACGGGATATCCGTCCTTGAGCCCCACATCGCGCGCGATCACGTCGGCAGGCCCCTTTATGCCGAAAGATATCCGCCGGCACCCGTTCCTGACTTTATAAGAACCGAGCAGGTCATCGTCGGCATTTACGACAGCCGCGCAACCGTCGCCAAGAGAGTCAAGGAGCTGCTTCTTTTCCTGGAACACGCCTTCCCTGTTCCCGAAGTTTTCCAGGTGGGAAAATCCGATATTCGTCACGATGCCGACCGTGGGGAACGCGATCTCGGCCAGCCGCCGTATCTCGCCCGGGAACGATGTCCCCATTTCCAGCACCGCGAACCGGTGCCCGGAAGTTATGTTGAAGATCGTCAGAGGGAGGCCGACCAGATTGTTTAAATTTCCTTTCGTCCCGAGCGTGGGCCCCAGCGGCGACAGTATGCTGCGGAGCATCTCGCGCGTCGTCGTCTTGCCGTTCGATCCGGTCACGCCTGTAACGGGAATGTTCCATTTTCCCCGGTAATACGCCGCCAGGTCCCCCAGGGCTCGGAATGCTTCAGGCACCTTTATAACCGCCGGAAAGGACGGAAATGGACTGCCGAGATCGATCTCCCTGCGTGATATGATGATACCGCCAGCCTGCCGTTCGATGGCCTGCCGTAGAAAATCGTGCCCGTCGAAGTTCTTTCCGGGCAGAGCGAAATAGTAATCACCTTTTCGAAGGGTCCGGGTGTCGATCGACACGTTGACGACCGCGCTGTGCGGGTCGCCTATAAGGAATTCGCCCTTGACGGCTGCGATAAGCTCGTTCAGATATAGATTTTCCATGGTTTAAGGAACGTCGTGAAGGATTTTCGACGGCCGATTCATTATACCAAAAAGGAACGCTGTTTTGTATCAGGGACCCGCTGCCGAAGGTCCCTTTGCAATGTATTTCAGGGCCACTTCGACATCGTTAAAATGGTGTTTTTCCGTTCCCACGATCTGATATGTCTCGTGCCCTTTCCCGGCGATAAGTATGACATCGCCCTTTCTGGCCATGCTGATCGCCGAAGCGATGGCCTGTTCCCGGTCAAGGATCACCTGGTAATTGTTCCGGTGCCTGCGCCGGATGCCAACTTCGATATCGAGAGCGATCTTTTCGGGTATTTCTGTCCGCGGATTATCAGAGGTTACAAAAACGAAATCGCTGAGTTCCGTGGCCGCCTCGCCCATGATAGGACGTTTCGACCGGTCACGGTCGCCGCCACAGCCGAACACGGTGATGATCCTTCGGGGTTTCAGCTCACGTACCGCCGTGAGCACGTTGCGCAAAGCGTCGTCCGTATGGGCGAAATCAACAACTACGGTATAGGGTTGTCCCTGCGTCACCAACTCGAGCCTGCCGGGAACGGAAGGAGCGTTCTCCAGCCCTTTCACGATCCTGTCGGCCGGAATGCCCGCGGCGACCGCCGCTCCGGCCGCCGCCAAAGCGTTGGATATGTTATGACGGCCGATATGACGAAGCGTGATCGTATATCTGCCGTCCGGAATGACCAGTTGGAACGACGATCCTCCGCCAGAATACTTTATATGCTCCGCGCGGACCATCGCTCTTTCTTTTATCCCGTACGTAATGATCCGGGCATTCTTCGCGATCGGCACAAGTTTCTTACCCCAGGGATCGTCGAGGTTTATCACCGCGCATTTATCCCCTGATTTCGCGCCGGGGGCCAGGCCGCTGAACAGCCGCGATTTAGCTTCGAAGTATTCTTCGATCGTTCCGTGGAAATCGAGATGATCGCGCGTCAGGTTCGTAAAAACGGCGATATCGAATTCGAGTCCGGATGCCCTTCCCAAAGCGAGAGCGTGCGACGACACTTCCATCACCGCGGCCTTCACTCCTCCGGCAGACATCTCCGCGAACATCCGGTACAGGTCGGCGGACTGCGGCGTCGTGTTCGACGCCGGGACAACTGAATTCCCATACCGGTAATTCACAGTACCCACAACTCCTGTGGATAAACCGGATAACGCGAAGATCGATTCTATGAAATAGGTTATCGTCGTTTTGCCGTTCGTGCCCGTGATCCCCGTCAAAAGAAGCTTCCGGTCGGGATGCCCGTACGTTCCCGCGCTCATTGCCGCCATCGCGCCCGGAAGGTCTTCGACTACCATGACAGGCACTCCCGCGCCCGGCAGCGGCGCGTCGCTTACTATGCCCGCCGCGCCTTTGCTCACCGCTTCCCGGACATAGTTCTTTCCGTCAGTTCTCTGTCCGGCCATGGCAAAGAACAGGTCGCCCGGCTGAACGTTCCGGGAATCATACCGTATTCCCTTTATCTCGGGATCAGGCCCTTCCTGATAAGCCGCTCCGGCCATGCCTGCAAGGCGGGATAGTTTCATAGACCTTCCATTCGATCGTTAATCAATTATTTCCGGAACGAGTTTCGCGTATGACGGCACCTTGCAGATACGCGCGCTTTCGTTATCCGGAGGGACTTGAAGATAATTCATCGCTCTCGCCGCGATCCGGCTGAAGACCGGGGCCGCCCGCGACGAAGCCCAGTAATCGCCCTGAGGTTCGTCGAGAACAACAAAGATCGTCACCCTCGGGTTATCAGCGGGTATCATACCGCAGAAAGACGCGACATATGCCGACGAGGAATAACGCCCGGTGGACGGATCGCGTTTCTGGGCCGTCCCCGTTTTTCCGCCGACGGTAAAACCGGGAACCCTGGCCATGGCTCCGGTCCCGCGCTCTACCACGCCGCGAAGGATATTCCGCATGATCGAAGCGGTCTCCGCGGAGACCGTGCGGCGGATCTGCCGCTGCCCGCCGCGGTACACAGTCACGCCATCCGGACTCCGGATCTCCCTGATGACGTGCGGCTCCATCAAAATGCCACCGTTGGCGATCGAAGAATACGCGTTGATGACCTGCAGCGCCGTCACGCCGACCTCCTGTCCGAAGGATATGACTGGAAGGGAAAGGCCGCTCCAATCCTCGGGCTTTTTCAGGAGCCCTTTAGCTTCGCCCGGGAGATCGATCCCGGACAGGCTGAAAAAGCCGAACTGGCGGATATGCCGGTAAAGCGCGTCTTTCCCAAGCATCTGTCCTATCTTCGCGGTTCCCACGTTCGATGAGTATTCCATCACCTGGGCGACGGAAAGGTTGCCCTTCTTCTCATGGTCCGAGATCGCATGTTTCATGACCTTGTATCTTCCGTTCTCGCAGAAAATGACATCCGAAGGTTTGACGATCCTGTTTTCAAGAGCGCCGGCGATCGTAATTACCTTGAAAGTCGAACCCGGTTCGAAGATATCGCATACGGCGGGATTGCGGACGCCTTTCATCGTGCCCGCGGGATCACCCGGATCGTAATCCGGACGGCACGCGAGCGCCAGTATTTCTCCGTTCGCGGGGTCCTGGACGATTGCTATCGCCCGTTTGGCCCGGGATTCTTTCCAGGCGCGGTCGATCTCCTGTTCCGCTATGAACTGCAGGTTACGATCGATCGTCAGGTAGACATCGGCTCCCCGCATTTTTTCCGGATCGGCCAGCCTCTCCGAGATCTCGCGGCCGCGCGCGTCGCGGTAACGCAGCTGTTTGACTTTTTCCCCCGTCAGGTAGGCGTTGGCGGTCCGCTCTATCCCTTCAAGCCCGTTACCGTCCTTTCCCACCAGGCCCAGCAGATGGCATGCCAGCCTTCCTTCGGGATATTTGCGTTTGTACTCGGGCGTAAAACCGGTACCTTCCAGGCGGAGAGCCTTGATCCTGCGCATCGACACATCGTCAATATTTCTCAGGATCGGCACATAGGAGGTATCACCCGACGCGCGCAGCATGCCGATATTCACCGGAATACCCGACGCGCGCAGCGTCGCCTGAACACCCAGCGGATTTTTTATCATCGTGGGGTCGGCGAAGAACGTGTGACTTTTCAGGCTCATGGCCAGCACGCGGCCTTCCCGGTCGTAAATAAGGCCCCGGCATGGGTTCTCCGGGCGCACGCGGCATACCATGCGCTTTACCCGTTCGCTGAGCTCGGAGTGATTCCAGACTTGAATGAAAAAGAGGCGCAGGGCTACGGCCGCGAATGAGACCGCAAGGATGATGAAAGGGAGAATGGCTCTGTTCTTGTTCACGTTAGGGGAGGAACACCGTGTTCTTCTCTTCAGGCGCTGAAAGCTTTTTTTCGCGGGCGACCATATCCAGCCGTTCCATCGACATCAGGCAGTTAAGCTTCAAACGCAGGTCCCTGTTGCTCTGTTCCCATTGTTCGCATTCACGGCGAAGCTTATCGACCCGGTACCCAAGCCGCACCGACTGGTTCTGCTGCCATATATAAAAACTCAAAACGCACGCTATGAAAAAAAGGATGCTGAAATAGCGCATCATCACGGTCGCTCCAGGGCCCTCAGGCGGGCGCTTCTCGCCCGGGGATTATCTCTCACTTCGCTGTCGGACGCGAATATGACTTTCTTTGTAAGGTTGCTGCCTTCCCCTCCGCGGTCCAGTTCGCGGAACCGGTTCTTGACCAGCCGGTCTTCGAGGGAATGATAACTGATAATGACCGCCCGTCCCCGGGGAAGCAGGATGTCCGGCAGGGCCGCCAGCAAATGTTCGAGCTGTTCAAGCTCTTCGTTAACCGCGATCCGCAATGCCTGAAAGACCTGGGTCGCCGGATTGCGCGGCCCGCAGCCATGCTTTACGGAAGCGACCAGGCGCGCCAACTGCATGCCGGAAACTATCGCGCCTTTACGCCGTTCTTCGACGATCCTGCGGGCGATCGGGCGCGAGGCCCGCTCTTCGCCGTAACGATAGAAGATATCTGCCAGCGCTTCACTGTCAAGCGTGTTGACCAGATCGGCCGCCGTCCTCGGCATCCGCCGGTCCATGCGCATGTCCAGTTCCGCGGACTCAAAACTGAACCCTCTTGACCTGTCGTCAAGCTGACGGGAAGAGACCCCGAGATCGGCCAGAATACCGTTCACCTGAGGAACACCGATAGACCGGAGGAGCGCCGCGACAGCGCCGAAATCTCCGTGAACAACGCGCACCCGCCCGCCATACGCGGCAAGGCGGCCGGATGCCGCGCTTATGGCATTCTCGTCCCTGTCTATGCCGATGACACTCAAAGAAGGATCTTTCTCAAGGAGCATGGCGCTGTGGCCGCCACCCCCCAGAGTGGCATCAACATATACGCCTTCGCCGGAGGTGACCAAAAACTTCCACACTTCTTCCGTCATCACCGGCAAATGATAGTGGTCTTGTACCATGATCGGGGGAACCCTTCCGAGTGAACCGCAGGGCTGGAATTATATATCCAGCTGTCCGGCCAGTGATTTGAAAGATACGTCAGCATGCTGGCGATAATACTCTTCCCAGACAGACCGTTCCCACAGTTCCAGACGGTTCCCCACGCCCACTATGATGATGTCAGCCGTGACAGCCGCGTAGTCCTTCAGATGCTGCGGGACAAGTATTCTTCCCTGTGAGTCGGTCACGGCTTCAAAAGCTCCCGAAAGGAGGGCGCGCTTAAAGGCCCGTTCCTGCACCTTGTCAGCCAGGGAAAGGTTTTCGAGTTTCTGAAGGACTTTTTTCCAGCCTTCCCTGTCATAGATATACAGGCAGTTTTCCAGGCCGCGGGTAATGATGAAATCCTTGTTCTTCCCGCGGAATTTCGCGGGAAGGAACAAACGGTTCTTTGCGTCGAGGGAGTGAACGTATTGTCCGATATACATGGTTGAGAGAGCGCCCGGCCTGAAATTCCCCTATTTCCCCCACTATTCACCACAACGATACACAGTATACTACAACAACCCCATTCTGTCAAGGGTTTTTTAACATTGAAATGATAAATTTCACTGGTCTCGTTTTGATTTGTTTTTACCTGCATATTGCGTTCCATAAAAAGCAGTCTCTTTCAACGTTCGCGAAAAATAAAAAAACCCTTTTCAGGGCCTGAACGGCAATGGCAAAATAATCTAAATTTTACCGCGAAAAGATCATCTGAAGGGAGAGAAGAGGAGGGAAGCTCATAGCTGATAGCTTCTCTGAGCTCATAAGCAACAAATAGAAACCATGAAAGGACAACGATACTGTTGCCTCATCAGCTTTTGCTTATGAGCTTACGAACTTACGAGCTATGAGCTGAATAGCTGAGTTATTGCAGCCGGCGGCCTGTACACCGAATTCTGTTCCCGGGGAAACCGGGATGAGGATCATTTCTCTGTCCCGTGAATTGCTCCACGGGATCAAGCGGCGTGCTGCGCGGAACGATCTTCCGTCCCGCACGGTGCCTTGCATTCCGGTAAGGATTTAGCCGTTTCACTTCCCGGATCGCTCCGGGAATTCCCTTCCCGTTGGAACGGAAAGGGATCCCTCCCTTTCGGGAGAAGACGTCACTGTTCGCACCTCTCTGCTTGCGCAGTGCGGGAACTGCCCGCTACCGTTTTTTCCCCGTTTCCGGAGAAGTAAAGTTCGGACTTTCCTCTTTCCGCTCTTGCCTTCAATGAACGGAAAGCGATCCTCCAGCCGCCGGCTGCAATAAGTCAGCTTCTTAACTCGCAGCTCATAAGCTCATGAGTAGCAGCAAATAACCATGAAAGGGCAACAATGCTGTTGTCCCTTCAGCCTTTGCTTATGAGCTTACGAGCTATGAGCTACATCTCTGTTTTTTGATAAGAATCTATCGCCCTGTTGGCCAGTTTGTCGGCTCGGGCATTCTTTTCGCGTGGGATATGCGTTATGGCGGGAGTTCCAAATATCTTCAGCAGTTCCATGGCCTTCCGGTAAAGGCAGGCAAGCGTTTCATTCTTTACCCGGTACATCCCCGACAGCTGCCTTACCACAAGCTCGGAATCCATGTGCACGTGCAGGCGGCAGGGATGATATTTCCTGCACAGTTCCAGCCCGCCTATAAGCGCCTCGTATTCAGCGACATTGTTCGTCGCTTCTCCTAAATAGCGGAATGACTCGTCGATGACCGCGTCGTTCTCATCGCAAACGACCATGCCCGCCCCGGCCGGGCCGGGATTGCCGCGCGCCGCTCCGTCGGTATAGAGCCGGATGGCGGTCATGATTTTTTTTCTGCCGCGTCGTTCCTGCGGTAAAGGATGCGTGAGCAGGAGTCGCAGCACACGAGATCGTTGCCTTTAAAGACTTCGTTTATCAGGGCCGGGCGAAGGAGCATGTTGCAGCCGCCGCACGTTTCTCCTTCGACCGCGGCGAGCGCGACGCCCTCGCGGACATCCCTGATATGCTCATATTGTTTCAGCACCGCGTCAGGCACAACCGCAAGAGCCGAGGCCCTTTCCTGTTCGGCCGCCGACACTTTCGCCTGCATGCTTTTGTGTTCTTCTTCAAGTCGGCTTACATCCGCCTGCATCTCTTTTTCTTTCTGCTTTACTTCCAGGTCGATAGCCTGAGAACTCTTTGCCGACTGTTCGACGCGGTCCATCAGCTCGAGGATCTCGGTCTCAATATCCGACGATCTTTTTTTCCCCGCCGCGATCTCGTTCAAAAGCGCTTTATACGCGTCGTTGCTCTTGATGGAATTCAATTCAAGGTTGTGCTTGCGGATCTCGTTCTCGCACGTCTCGAGCTCCATTTCCTTGTTCTTCTTAAGCATCTGCAGCTGCATGACGCCTTTTTTTCTTTCTTCGGCTTCCCGGCGCAGATCTTCAAAATCCTGTTTTCTTTTCTGTATCTCTTCAGGAAAGGCGTCCGTTTTCCGCCGCAACTCGTCAAGAACGCAGTCTTTTTCCTGCAGTGCCACAAGAACGGCGAGCGCTTCCTTTATTCCTGCCATAGTATCCTTTCGGGCCGTCCGCGCCATGCGGAGGAACTGACTATAAAAGTAATGGGTAGTGCAGGGTTCGAACCTGCGGCCACTCGCGTGTGAGGCGAGTGCTCTTCCGCTGAGCTAACTACCCGTATAAAACTCGCAAGAGGCCGCAAGTTTTATCAATAAAATCTTAGTTTAAAAGCTGCGTACATTGCTTGCGCTGAAGACCATTTCGTTTTTGAAAATTTCCTGGGCCTGGTAGGACTTGAACCTACGACCAGACGATTATGAGTCGCCTGCTCTAACCAACTGAGCTACAGGCCCATAGAGACAGTGCAAAAACAGTGCAAAGACAGTGCCGAGAAAGTGCGAAAGACAGTAAACGTCATAAATAAGGCGAACGATCAAGGATCAGAAGCACTATTATATCAGCAATCGTTTAAATTGTAAAGATTTCCGGCGTCATTGCCTCAAACGTCTGCTACTGCCTTGTATTTTACACTCCACCCATTACATTTCTAACTTTACACTTTACACTTTACATTTTACATTTATTTTATAATTCCATATACTCGCGCAGGCTCTTGCTTCGCGAAGGATGGCGGAGCTTGCGTATGGCCTTCGCTTCGATCTGTCGCACCCTTTCACGGGTAACGCCGAATACCTTTCCCACTTCTTCCAGGGTACGGGGATATCCGACGCCGATGCCGTAGCGCAGGCGGATAATATCAGCTTCGCGGGGAGTCAGCGAACCGAGCACCTTTTCTATCTCCAGCTGAAGCCTGTACTGCTGCGTTTTCTGCACCGGGCTCGGATTGTTGTGGTCTTCGATAAAATCCTCAAGCCTCGAATCCTCTTCTTCTCCGATCGGCGTCGCCAGAGAGATGGGTTCCTGCATCATCTTAAGCACGCGGCGGACGCGGTCGGACGAGAGTTTCAGCAACTTGGTATATTCCTCGATCGTCGGCTCGCGCCCCGATTCCTGCTGGTATTTCTTTTTGATCTTGGTCAGTTTGGAGATCAGTTCCTTCATGTGCACAGGGATCCGGATAGTGCGCGACTGATCGGCTATCGCCCGGTTGATCGACTGGCGGATCCACCAGGTCGCGTACGTCGAGAATTTGAAACCGCGTTTCCATTCGAACTTTTCGACCGCTTTCGACAGGCCGAGGTTCCCTTCCTGTATAAGGTCGGAAAGCTCAAGGTTGCTCATGCCGACGTGCTTTTTCGCGATAGACACCACCAGGCGGAAGTTCGCCTCTATGAGCTGCATCTTGTCGCGGTGGATGACCTCTTCCAGCTCGCGGATCTTGTGATCGGTGTCCAGCAACCGGTCAGGCGAAATATTGATGCTTTCTTCCAGGTTTTCCTGCCGTTCAATGATGTTTTCAAGATTCTGGACAAGCGCTTCGATCCCCGTCAGCGTGTATCCCGTATGCTTTTTAAAATCCCCCTGCGATATCTTTTTCAGCCGGACCTGGCGGTACAGCGAAAGTATCCGCATGTACGGCATCTTCAGGCGGCGTTCATACCGCTGGATCTCATCGCGAATCTCCGCGAGCTTCTGCGCAGTTGTCTTTATCTTGTTGATGAGGCGTTTGATCTTATCCTGGTTCAGGTTAAGCCCGACGATCAGGTTGATGATGTTCGCTCGCTCGGCCGCGACTAACTCCGCGAGCTTTGAGCGTTCCTTCTCCCCGATGCCGCGGTTACGCAGTTTATCTTCGGCATGGCGGATCTTCTTTTCGAGAGCCGTGA
Source organism: uncultured Elusimicrobiales bacterium (assembly GCA_964577205.1). Classification (GTDB taxonomy): domain Bacteria; phylum Elusimicrobiota; class Endomicrobiia; order Endomicrobiales; family CAIRNS01; genus CAZNYG01. Next base: position 10,702 of record CAZNYG010000014.1, read on the forward strand.
TCTGCTGGACGGCTTTCTTGATCTTCTGTTTCATGCCGCGCAGCTGAGCCGTCGATTTTCTTCCGCGGGGCATCAGCTCCTTAGGGGTCATCTCCTCCTGGCTTATCAGCGTTTCCCAGTTGCGTATCTCCTTGATGATGAGCGGCGATTCCAGCACGATCATCTTCAGCTTCTTTTCGTTCTCGCGGATGCTCTTTGCCAGGTTCACTTCCGTCGCACGGTCGAGCAGGGAGACCTTGGCCATCTCGCTGAGGTACATCCTCACTGGGTTGATGATCTCTTCTTCACGCGATTCGCTTCTCGCGGCCTCCGCCTCTTCCGCCGGCTCGCTGCCTCGGTGTGTAATTTCCTTTTCCTGCTCTACCACGGCGATCCCAAGATCGTCGAGCGTGCCGAAGAATTCGTCTATCTGCTCGCTTGAAAAGACGGTGCCGGGAATGCCTTTGTTTATTTCGTCGTAGGTAAGGAAACCGTGTTCCTTGCCCATTTCGATCAGGTCTTTGAAAATATTGCTGTTTTTGTTCATTACGGTTTCACCGAGCCTTTCAGCTGTCTGCTGAGTTCCTGATAGTGACGGATCTTATTTTCATCCATGGGAACAGACCCCCCGGACATGGAGACGATCTCCTGGCGCAGCGCCTGCCGTTCTTCTTCCAGCGCGTGGTTCCTGATATCTCTCAGAAGATTCGCGATCGTCTGGTCCGGATAAGGGTAATTCTTTTCTTCGAGCATCAATTCAGTGAACCATCCGGCTTCGTCATCCTCCAGATGGTTGACAATGTCTGCCGCCCTGACATCACTGCACAGGAGGCCGAACACCTTCTTTTGACGGGGATCCGTGAAGAGGTTCCCGTCAACCTGGGCCCGCAGCTGCGGATGAAGAGCGGCCAGCTGTAAAAGCTCCTCCTCCGCGGACCGGACCGGCGTTGACGGCAGTGCTGCCCCTGGTGGATCATTGGGCCGTGACGGCCTGGCAGCTGATGATCGCCGCAGCCTGCGGAGTTCGGCATGCAGGGCGTCTTCCGTTACATGAAGTTCTTCGGCAAGATGCCGCGTCCATTCTCCGCGAACGACGGCATTTTTGATCTTGTCTATGAGAGCGATGACCTCCGCCGCGGCGCGCGCCTTCTGTTCCGGCGTCGCGCTGCCATGGGCTTCGATAGCCCGGCTGGTCACAAAATCCATGACTGACCGGCGTTCGGCGGCAAGCATGCCTTTGAACGCCTCGATGCCTCCGGCGAGCAGATACTCGTCCGGGTCTTTCCCGTCCGGGATGATCGCGACGGTAACCGCGAGCTCGGTCTCGATAAGCGTTTCTATCGCCCGCCTCGCCGCCTGCATACCAGCTTCATCCGGATCAAAAAGGAGCGTCACTTCGTCCGCGTACCGGTTGACCATGCGGGCCTGTGTCTCGGTGAACGCGGTTCCCAGCGTCGCTACGGCCGTATCGACGCCGTATTGGTGCGACACCACAACATCCATATAGCCTTCCAGCACTATGAGGGAACGTTTTTCCCTCAACGCTGGGATAGCCTGGAAGAGGCCGTAAAGATGATGCGATTTCGTGTATATCCTGGTCTCGGGAGTATTCAGGTATTTCGGCTGCTCATCGCGAAGGGTGCGGCCGCCGAACGCGACCACACGCCCCTGTGTATCCAGGATCGGGAACACGATGCGCCCCGACATGTATTCAAAGAATCTGCCCCGTTCAGTCTTGGTGAGCAGCCCCGCCGCCATCAGTTCTTCGATGGTATAGCCTTTTTTAAGGGCCGACGGCATCAGGTAGCCGCCCGGCGCGAACCCGATGAGGAATTTATTGATCGTTCCGTCGGTTACGCCGCGCCCCGCCAGATACTCGCGGGCTTTCCTGCCCTCCGAAGTTTCGATCAGATAGCGGTGATAAAAGCGCGCCGCCTGTTCGAGCAGGTCGTATACTTTCTGGCGTTCCGAACGCCGGATGATATCTTCCTCGTTCTCCCGGATCGTTATCCCGGCCCGCCCGGCCAGCTTCCGTACCGCTTCAGGCCATGTCAGATTGTCCATCTGCATGACGAACTTGAAGACATCCCCTCCGGCGCTGCAGCCGAAACAGTGGTATATGCCCTTTTCCCCGCTCACCATGAACGAGGGCGTTTTTTCGTTATGGAAAGGACAGTTGGATTTCCAGTTCCGCCCGGACCTTTTGAGCGTCGGGATGTACTCGCGGATAATTTCTACGATATCTATGCTCTGCCGGATCTGATCAATGGTTTCTGGAGAAATAGTCATTTGTTAAGGGATCCCCGCCATCCCGGATACGATCCCCCGTTCCTTCCCCCGCGCCTGCCGGTTACGGCTATGAAGCTGTGCGGCGAAAACGGCGGAAACCTGACGCTTCGATTACGTCGATGCCGCCGAACTTTTTCTCGGCAGAGTCGAGCAGAAGGTTCATTCCCAGGTTGTCCGACGCAATATGTCCGGCGATGACCACGTGCAGGTGGCACTTTTTCGCCGCCTTCAGATGATCCTCGCTCATATGCATGCCCACGATCGTACCGACTCCCGCGGCGGCCAGTTTTTCCAGCACGTCCTTCGGGCCTTCTGTCCCCCCGGTCATGTCAACAAAAATCTTTCCCGCCCTGTTCTCCCGGCTGCCGGCGATAATGGACGGCCCCGCACCGTTGCGTTCACATCTTCATATTCGGGTATCTTTTCCAGTATCGCGGCCGCATCGCCGAGCGTGCGGGGTTTCTGTGTATCAAAAATATTCTGGAGAAAACCGGCTACCTGGTTATCCGCGACCGTATGGGACGACATGAAAGGAAATCCAAGGAGGCGCGCGGCATCAGCCGAGCGGGTGTGGTTCTGTCCTGACACCTTACGTCCTACTTCCTTGAGGCGCGATTCCACCATCGATTCAGCCGCCGTCAGCGGCACGCCGAAACGGCTAAGGATATCGGCCTGCATATCTATGACCTGATAAAAAGTCGCGTAGGCCTTGCCTTCCGGATGATGGGTCAGCACCAGGTCTATCTTCCGGCCCCGCTGACGCAGCGCGTCAGCCAGCAGGATCTCGGAAGTTTCCATGTCGATACCCGCGATCAGCGAGCGCACTTCCTCGTCGCCGGTGCCGTTCAGAATGCGCGAGTCGGCATACGGATTGTCCAGCATCTCCCGGTCACAGCGGGCTTTTTCGGCGTCGGGCATCTTTTCAAAATCCCTGCGGCGGCTCTCGAGAATACGCTCAACTTCTGCGCGTCCGCGCGGATCGCTCCGGATGCCCTGCTCGATAAAGAAATTGTAAAGCTCTTTAAGTTTCATCTAAAAAATAAGAGAGTGAGAAAGCAAATGAAAGCCTGTTCTTTCTCTCTTCTGCCGTCCCACTCTCTTAACCTCGCACAATTGCCCATCAGCGTGCCCATCGATTGTCCTTCATCATTCTCCGCCGAATTTTACGCTTTGCTTCCGCAAGTTTCTCCTTGCGAACAACGCTTGGAGCGCGGTAGAATTCCCGCTTTTTTATTTCCTGCATAATGCCGTTGCGTTCACATTCACGTTTAAAACGCCGGATGGCCTCTTCGATGGATTCGCCTTCGCGAACCCTTACGTTAACCATTGAGTAGCACACCACCTTTCTATTTCATGTATAGTAGAATTTACTCTTGTTCTCTCCGCGTTATCCCGGCGGCCAGGAGAACTTTCTGCCGCCCAGAAGATGGAAATGAAGATGCGCGACCGCCTGTCCCGCGTCGGGGCCGTTGTTCACTATGAGGCGGTAGCCCGTATAAAGTTTTTCCTTTTCGGCCAGAGTGCGCGCCACTACTGCGATCTTTCCAAGCACGCCCGTATCTTCGCCGGTAACTTCGCATATCCCCGAAACGTGTTTTCTCGGAATAATAAGTATATGTACCGGCGCCTGCGGCTGGATGTCCCTGAAAGCCAGCAGGTCGTCATCCTGATAAACGATCTTTGCCGGTATGGAACCCGCCGCTATCTTACAGAAAAGGCAATCCTTATCAACATGTTTCATGTAAGCCGCCGGAATAAAAAAAACCCGTTGCAACTGATGAGGCAACTCGTCGCTTGCACAATAAAACCTTCATAGTATTTATGAAATTGTATCATAAAATGGCGGGAATAGCAATATATCGGCAAGAGTGGTTAATTTTGCCGGATGGGTTCTCCGAAACGGGCATAAACGCCTTTGCGGACTATTCTTTCAACTATTTTAATTTTTACCAGGGAACGGTTGAGGATGGGAGTGTCTTCACTATTGACCGTAATATAGTTGTCGGTCAGAAACGTTGTTTTACCGTTCTCCTTTTCTACCACCGCTTCCCGCACTGTTCCAGAAAAACGCGACTCGTAGGACTCCTTCAGCGCGTTTCCCAGTTCTATCAGTCTGCGGGACCTTCTCTTCATCTCGTCGCCGCTTACCTGTCCCGGCATCTTTGCCGCGGGCGTTCCGGTGCGGGGTGAGAATGGGAACACATGCAGCCGGCTGAAAGCGGCTCCGCGGACAAATTCAAACGTTTCTTCGGCATCGCGTTCAGTTTCTCCGGGAAAACCGGTGATGATATCGGTCGTCAGAGCGATATCGGGAACAGCGGCTCTTATCTTTTCCAGACGGGCCCGGAATATATCCTTTCTGTACGGGCGGTTCATGCGGGAAAGAACAGTGTCCGATCCAGACTGCAGAGGGACATGAAGATGCGGGCATATTCTTCCAGGATTATCACGGATAAGGCCGATCAGCAGATCATCGACTTCACTGATCTCAAGAGACGAGAGACGGAACCGGAACGTTCCTTCTATCGAAAGAAGGCGTCGCATAAGCGCGGAGATACCCCCCTCGTAACGCCCGAGATGAATACCTGTAAGCACTGCTTCGGGATATCCGGCCGCGGCCAGCGACTGGATCTCCATTGCCGCCTGTTCGTACGGTTTACTCCACATGACCGGGCGGACCGAGGGAACGATACAATATGTGCAGTGAGCGTCGCAGCCGTCCTGTATCTTTATGAAGGCGCGCGAATGCCCCCGGAAAGACGCTATCGATCCGAAGGCCGACTCACGCTGTTTCACTTTGATCTTTTCAGCGGCCGCCGCTATCTCTTCCGCGGCCCGTTTCGCGTAGCAGCCCGTTACGATGATCTCAGCTTCAGGGTTCCTTGCGCGCAGCCGCCGGATAAGCTGCCGGCACTGCCGGTCCGCTTCCGCGGTGACGGTACATGAATTGATAATAATGAGTGAGGCTTCTTCAGGTGAGGTTACGCGACGCATGCCGCCGGCGGAATATTCGTCTTCGAGCAGCTGTGATTCGTACTGGTTTACCTTGCATCCGAACGTCGAGATATAGAAATTCGCCGCTTTTTGCTTCATCGCGGGGTCGCTCTTTCAATGTAATTAACGGCTGGATCCCCGACAACTTCCACTGCGCAGACATGAATGAACTTCCGCAGCCGCGGGATCGGAACATTCTGCCCTTTATATTGTTTGCTTTTCATTTTACATTTTGCATTTTTCATTTTTCCCTGCTGCCATATTCTCCCGCGGCATCCATGACCAGGATGGCGGAGAGCAGGCCGGCGGTCTCACTGCGGAGAATGCGCCGGCCCAAAGTCACCGGGATTATGCCGGAGTTCCGGGCAGCTTCCACTTCGGCGTGTGTAAATCCTCCCTCAGGCCCGATAAGGATGTTCACTGTTCCCGTATCTCCGACAAGAGCGCAGGTCTCGCTGATCGTCTTCATCCCTTCGCCTTCCCAGGGCATAAGAGACAGCTTCTCGTTCTTCAGCCGTTCGAGCACCGCGGGGAACTGCTGCGGCTGGCCGACGTCCATGACCCCGCCGCGGCCGCTCTGCTTGCTTGCCGCCAGCGACAATCTTTGCCAGCGGCTTATCCGTGATCCTCCGAATTCTTTTACTATACTGCGGCCCGTTACCATGGGGATCACGGCTTCGACGCCGAGTTCTGGCGCCTTTTCGATGAACCAGTCGAAACGGTCGCCTTTCGGCACTGACTGGAACAGCCGGATCCTTACCGCGGGGACGGGGGCGCTCCCTTCCGACGTTATGGCCCCGGAGATCTCCTCATTATCTGCCTTGTCAACGAGGCCTTCATACGTTTTCCCCGTACCGTCGAACAGCGAAAGGACGTCTCCCGGTTTTGTCCTGCGCACGGTCTTCAGATGACGGCATTCACCGCCGGTTATAAAAAAACGTCCGCCGCGGATCCCCGACGGCGGCACAAAGAAATGAGGCATTTCATGCTCCTCGGAACGGCAACGACACGTGGGACGGGGACGATGCCCGTACACAACTGTTCTCAATAACAAAAAAACGCAGACCGTCCACAAATTCGGTTCTCGCCATTAACCGGCTTCGTTACCTTTTTGTCGTAACGTTCGTTCACGAGTTGGCTCTATCCGAACACCTTCTTGAATATACTTTCGCCGCCGGGGCCGGCGGTGGCTCCTATCGTCTCAGCGAACTGCCGGAGGGCCGCCTTCTGTTTATCATTGAGGTTTCTGGGAATATCGACGATGACCTTGACGAGGAGGTCTCCCCTGCTGCGTCTTCCAAGGCGCGGGAAGCCGGCTTCACGGACGCGCAATATCGTCCCCGACTGCGTGGCCGCGGGCACCTTCATCGTCACCTTGCCGTCGAGCGTTTCGACTTCCGCCTCGCCGCCAAGGACGGCGTGAGGATAGCTTATGGTGAGCTCGGCCAGGAGATCGTCTTCGTGGCGCTTGAACCGGCGGTCTGGTTTCAGCCGGATGACCACATACAGGTCGCCGGGCGTACCGCCGGAAGGGCCGGCATCGCCAGCGCCGGTAACGCGAAGGGATGTACCCTCATCGACACCCGGAGGGATGCGAACGGTGACGCGGTGCGTTCCTTTTACCCTTCCCGCCCCTCTGCATGCCGGGCAGGGATCGGAAATGACCTCTCCCGTTCCTTTGCACTGGGGGCAGGCCTGAGCGAATGAAAAAATGCCCTGGTTATAGCGCACCTGTCCCGCGCCTTTGCATTGCGGGCACGTCTTTTTTCCGGTTCCCGATTTGCTGCCTGATCCTTTGCATTGCGGACAAGCTTCCTGCCGGGGGATCTGCAGCGGTATTTCTTTTCCCTGCATCGCGTCCAGCATGGAGAGTTCCAGATTATACTGCAGGTCTTCGCCCCTGCGCGAACGCTGCGCCCGTCCCTGACGCTCGCCGCCTCCTGCCGCGCCGCCGAAGATGTCGCCAAAGATGTCGCCGAAAATATCGCCGACGTTCGAGAAATCTCCGTACTGCGCGTACCCGCCTCCGCCCTGCGGGGGAGGCGCGTTACCCACGCCGGCGTGGCCGAAACGGTCGTACTGCGCCTTTTTATTCGTGTCGGAGAGCACTTCGTACGCCTCGTTGATCTCCTTGAACTTTTCCTCCGCCGATTTGTCACCGGGGTTCTTGTCAGGATGATATTTCAACGCGAGTTTGCGGTACGCGCTTTTGATCTCGTCTGCCGACGCCGTCTTCGCGACGCCCAGCAATTCATAATAATCGTTCTTCATAATTTAGTTCTTCATGAGACAGCGATGGCCTTGATGCAGAGGGCCATCGCTGTCTAATTATACCGGCAGGCCGTTCATTTCTTTTCTTCGCCGACGACTTCGGCGTCAACGACCTTATCTTCTTCCTTTTCGGGACCAGCCTGCTGCTCCTGCCGGCCCTCTGTTCCCTGGGCCCCGCCGGCCGCCTGCTGTTCCTGCGCTTTCTTCTGCGCGTCCTTGTATATTGCTTCGGCAAGCTTGTGCGAAGCGGCGGTCAGCGTTTCCTTAGCCTTCTTTATCGCTTCCGTATCATTGCCTTTCAGCGTTTCCTTTGTTTCGTTCAGAGCCCGTTCGACGTTTAAACGCTCGTCGCCGCTGATCTTGTCGCCGTGCTCCTTCAGGCTCTTTTCGGTCGCGTAGACGAGGCTGTCGGTCTCGTTGCGCGCTTCTATCTCTTCGCGCCGTTTCTTGTCGTCGGCCGCGTATTTTTCCGCGTCCTTGACGTATTTCTCAACGTCGTCCTTGGATAGCTTTGTAGACGACGTGATGCGGATGGACTGCTCCTTGCCAGTGCCGAGGTCTTTCGCCATGACGTGCAGTATCCCGTTCGCGTCAATGTCGAACGTCACTTCGATCTGGGGCACGCCCCGCGGCGCGGGCGGTATGCCGTCAAGGAAGAACTTGCCCAGCGAAACATTATCCTGCGCCATGGGCCGTTCGCCCTGCAGCACGTGGATCTCCACCGACGGCTGGCTGTCAGCCGCCGTCGAGAACACCTGCGAACGCTTTACGGGAACCGTCGTGTTCCTGTCGATGATCGGCGTGCGCACGCCGCCCATGGTCTCCACTCCGAGGGTCAGCGGGGTCACGTCCAGCAGCAGTATGTCCTTGACCTCTCCGGTAAGCACAGCGGCCTGGATCGCCGCTCCGTGAGCGACGCATTCCATCGGGTCGATGCCGCGCTCGACTTTCTTTCCCACGTACTCTTCGACGAATTTCTGCACGATCGGCATGCGGGTCGGCCCGCCCACCAGGATGATGCGGGATATCGTGTCGGCCGATAGTTTCGCGTCCGAGATCGCCTGGTCGATAGAGACCTTGCAGCGTTCCACGATCGGGCGGACGATATTCTCTATGGTCGCGCGGCCGAGTTTCATGGTCAGATGTTTCGGACCGGAAGCGTCCGCGGTTATGAACGGCAGATTGATGTCCGTTTCAAGCACGTTAGACAGCTCGATCTTCGCTTTTTCCGCTGCTTCTTTCAGGCGCTGCATGGCCATGGTGTCTTTGCGGAGGTCGATGCCGTTCGTCTTGCGGAACTCTTCGGCTATATAATCGATGATCACGTTGTCCATGTCCGTGCCGCCCAGCTGCGTGTCGCCGGAAGTCGAAAGCACTTCGAAGGTGCCTTCCGCGCCCATCTCCATGATGGTCACGTCCAGCGTGCCGCCGCCGAGATCGAACACGAGGATCTTCTGTTCCTTGCCGCCCTTGTCGATACCGTAAGCGAGCGATGCCGCCGTCGGTTCGTTCACCAGGCGCACGACTTCAAGCCCCGCTATGGCGCCGGCATCCTTGGTAGCCTGGCGCTGATGATCGTTGAAGTACGCCGGCACCGTGATGACCGCCTTGGCCACGGGCTCTCCGAGATAGGCTTCCGCGTCCCTTTTGATCTTCTGAAGGATGAAGCCGGACAACTGCTGCGGGGTGAATTCCTTGCCGTGTATCGTGTACTTGAAATCCGTCCCCATCTTCCGTTTGAAAGCCGTTATCGTGCCGTCCGGGTTGGTCACCGCCTGGCGGCGCGCCGGTTCTCCGACAAGCAGCTGTCCATCCTTGGTGAAAGCGACGTATGACGGGAAAGCTTTCCCGCCGAGAGTGGTGCCTTCAGCGGACGGGATGATGGTAGCCTTTCCGCCTTCCATGACCGCCGCGGCAGAGTTGGATGTGCCCAGATCGATGCCGATTATTTTCGCCATTGGGGATTCCTCCTTTGTTATTTTCCTTCTTCCGACGTTTTCCTGACCTCTTCTTTATTCGACGAGACCGCCACCCGCGAGGGCCGGATGACCCGGCCGTTCATCATGTACCCTTTCTGCAGGACGCCCACTATCGTTCCTTCAGGCTGGCTCCCGGGCCGCCGTTCGACCGCTTCGTGAAGCGAAGGATCGAAATTTGTCCCTTCCGATGATATCTCTTCGATCCCTTCCGACTGAAGCATCCTCTGAAATTCAACGGTGATAAGTTCAAGCCCCTTGAGAATGCTTTCAATATTGTTTGACGTGCGCGCGCTCTGTGTCGCCTGCTCAAGCACGTCAAGGAGGCGGATCTGCTTGGTCAGTATCTCTTCTTTGCCCCATATAAGGTGGTTCTGTTTGTCCTTTTCGGCGCGGCGCCTGTAGTTCTCGAAATCGGCCCTGAGACGGAGCAGCTGGTCGTAATACTCCCCGGCCAATTTCTTCTTTTCCTCCAGCGACTGCTGAAGGATGCCCAGTTCCGCCACTTTTTCGTCCCGGGCAGCGTCAAGGACCGCGTCCGGATCTTCCTGTTGCACGGGTATATGCTCCGTCACAATGCTCCTCCTTTTTTTTCGTTTGAAAGCAGCCGGTTCACCATGCGGGAGACTGCGCTTACCAGCGCCATCATCCGGGGATACTCCATGCGCTTGGGTCCGATAATGCCCAGTACGCCCACCGGATGTTCCCCATCCTTGTAGATCGAGCTGACGACGCTGAGTTCTTTGAACTCCTGCCGCAATGTCTCCGAGCCGATGATAACCCGCACCCCTTCTTCCTCTTCGCCGTGGTCAAGTATCTCCCGCAGCAGGTCACTGTCTTCGTTCAGCCTCAGCAGCGACCGCATGGGCTCGAAATCATGGAACTCCGGAAGCGTCAGGACGTTCGACGTTCCTCCCAGATAGACTTCCTCTTCGATGCTGAACACGTCCCGGCACAGGTTCTGGGCCAGCTGGGATATGGCCCGCTCTTCGCGTTCCGTCTCCTGGATGGCTTCCACTACCCGCTGCCGCGCTTCGGAAAAAGACAAGCCCTTCAAGCGGATATTAAGATAGCGGTTCAATTCATTGAGGCGTTCGCGGGAGACTGAAGCCTGCACCATCCGGTGCTTGACCATGCCGGTAGTGGTCACGAGGATAACCAGTATCTTCTTATCCGCGAAAGGTATAAGCTCTATGTATTGAAGCTGGTTGCGCTCGACCCGGGGAGTCAGGACAAAACCGGTGTACTGGGAAAGGCCGGACAATATGTGAGAGGTCTTGACCAGCAGCTCCTGCAGTTCCCGGATGCGCCCGTCATACTCCTGGCGGACGCGGTTCTCCTCTTCAACTACGAGACGCTGCAATTCTATCAGAGAATCCACGTAACTCCGGTATCCCTTGTCAGTGGGGATCCGGCCCGCCGAGGTATGCGGATGTGTAAGATAACCCTCTTCTTCCAGTTCCGCCATCAGGTTGCGGATCGTTGCCGGGGAAAGATCGAACTCGTATTCCTCGGTCAGCATGCTGGAGCCTACCGGATGGGCCGTTTTGATGAACTGATGGATGACGGCATGCAGAACCCGGTCCTTGCGTTCCTGGAGGATCTTTGGATCTATCTGACGCATTTTATCCTCTGTTTCCCCTCAATGTTAGCACTCATTAGTATCAAGTGCTAACATTATAACACTAATGCCCCTTGTTGTCAAGATGATGATGCTCAAGAGAGGGTACGTCGGATGGCTTCGATGTCCTGCCGGTCTTTTTTGAGCATGGATTCGCAGGCGAGGACGGATATCCCCGCCAGGGTGACAGGAAGGAACGACATGAAATGGGTAAGAATTGCAAAGGAAAGGGCCTGGTCCCGATCGACCCCGAATACTCCGAGCGCGAGGACCGTGAAGAATTCCCATGTACCTATGTATCCCGGCGACGCCGGTATAGCGACGCTGATGACCATGATGCCCTGCACGACGATCACCTGCAGGAAAGTCAGCCGTATATCGACGGCATACAGCAGTGACCAGGTCGAAACGATGGTGATGACGAACCAGTTGAAAAAAGTGATGGGCAGCGCCTTGAAAAGCACCTGCCTGCTTTTCATGAAAGAGAGGGATCCGGCGAGCGTTCCCAGAAGGCGCACTACCTTTTCCCGGTATCCCAGCCAGCCGAACCGTCCCGCAAAAGCGCTGATCCGTTCCGCCTGCCGGATGAACAGGACGATCCCGGCCGCGAGCGCGCCGAAAAAGGCCAGGATCTTCGGAAGACTGACAGCCTCCGGCATGACGACGAACAGAGACCCTCCGATCAGCATGAGAAGCGGAGAGATCGTGTCGACCAGCCGTTCGAGTACGACCGTGGCGAGAGCGTAACTGCGCGAGAACCTGCCGCCGCGGGATATGAAATACGCCTGGAACAGGTCGCCGCTCCTGAAGGGAAGGAACATGTTAAGCATGAGGCCTATGGAAGTCGCCCGGAAAAAGAAATGCCAGGGTGTCCCGCGATAGCTGTCGCCAAGCAGTTTCCAGCGGTAACTCCTCAGGGCCAGGCCCAGCAGGGAAAGAACGAATGCCGCCGCCACAAGCCAGAGATCGGTATGCCGCAGCGTTACCATCACCCGGCCAAGGTCAGCATTGCGGAAAGCAAGCCAGAGAAAAAAAGCGCTTATAAGGAAACCGGCGGCGATCTGCGCGGGCCTGCGCCAAGTTTTGTTCATGAAGCCGGTTCTCCCCCGTTCGCTCCTTCATAAAAGGCCCTGAGCTCCATCGCGACCGGTTCAAGCGTTTTCCACCGCGCTTCCGTGTAAAAACCCTTGTCGAGGAGGAAGTCGGGTATCAAAGGTAAAGCTTTCGCTTCCATTTCCGGCAGGATCGAGAACACGTAGACGCTGTTGACGGGATCGGCGCTGTATCCCTTCCACCATTGCGGGTTCTGCCGCTTCAACGAGGCGATCTTCTGTCCGGGAATTGAAATATCGGCGCAGTCGCTGAACGCGAGGCGTATATGGTCCCGCCAGAACCCGTCGAAACTCCGGAGAGCATCTCCTTCCCAGTAAAAAGGTTCGTAGCACGCGGTCCGTTTCAGTTCCGGAGCGTTGAAGATCAAATGGGTGAACCCTTCGTTCCGCAGCTCTTCGTAAAGTTCCTTTCCGTTCCTCGCTTTCCGCGCCATGGCGACGATCGGCGAATAATCTCCCGGAGGGTTGCTGACGAACCGTCGCTTCAGGAAAAAGCCGCGGGGATCCCCCATGACCAGTATCCTCGCGTTCGCGGGCGCGGAGCGGTTGATCCATTCGGCAGCCGTATAATACGGAGATACATGCGACGGCCGCTGTGTCATCAGGTATTCATCGCGCGTTTGTATGCCCAGGCCCACTTTGACGGGGTCCTGGGTGTTCCGCTGAATATCAAGGGTAAAAAGCACATTGGAAGCGAATACGAGGGCCATCGCGGTCAACAAAAGCCCGCGGCAGTACTTTTCAAGGCGGTACACTCCATAACTGAGAACAATGGCTCCGACCGAAAGTGCCGGAATGAAATACCGCAGATATGGGCGCCCCAGGAACCAGAACACGTAATAGACCGCGAGGTAAACCAGCAGGAACTTCATGCGGGGATCGATGCGTTTTATGAAGAGCAGGACGGGCAGCAGTATAAGGAATCCGGCGCCCATGTATCCTTCCTGCCCCACCGCGCCCATGGGAAGGTTCCAGGGAAGAAGCAGGAAGTTCATTATGCCCGGCGGCATTACGGACATGTCGTTGAAAGCTCTTTCCTGTCCCTGAATGACCGAACTGAACCCGAGCCCGCCCGATTTGAGCATGAACGGATACAGAGGATGCCCGGTCGCCTGCCAGTTGCGTATAAGCCAGGGAGAGATCACCACGCCGACGCACAGGGAAAATATCGCCAGTCCCGCCAGGGAACGTTTCAAATTGCCGCGGTTTATCCCCCAGAAGATGATGGCCGCGGCCATGCCGAGGACGGCGCCCGCGCCGGTATATTTGCTCGCCAGGCTTATGCCGCTGAATATGCCGGCCAGCATCATCCACCGCCACGGCAGGCTTTCCTCGCTGGAGATGGAAAAGAACCTGAGAGCCGCGGCCAGCGCCATGAGTTCCATGAACGCGAGCGGATACTCGAGGGCCGAACGCGTGGATACCATCAAAGCTACGGGCACAGTGAAGAAAAGCGCCCCGGCAAGCGCGCCCATGCGCGGAAAGAACCAGCGGCGGCACAAAGCGTATATGCCGGCCAGAGTGCATACCGCGAACCCGGCATTGACGCTTTTCGCCGCGATATCGTTCCCGGCGGCTATCGCCACGCCGTAAGGTATGTGAAGATACGTCACTATATAGGACTGATGGTGGCACCACAGCGGCTTCAGCGCGTGTTCCTGCAGCCAGTAAGCGGGCACGGTGAGGTGATAGGACAGCGAATCGTAAAATGTTTCCGGCGCAAAAGTCCCGAAAACGGTAACGATCCCGCAGGCGGCAAGAGCGACAGCGATCCACGGAGCGATCGTCGACGTGTCGACCGGCGCCGACGGGAGCGCGGCTTTCTTCCCAGCGAGAGGAACGACAAGCAGAATGAAGCCGGCAGCCGGTACGCCCAGGATTACCGGGACGATCCAGTACCCAGCCATGCCCGCCGCGGTCAGGATGAACAGCATGAACGCGAGCCCGATGGCGATATAGAACAGCAGCCGTTCAAGCGGATCGTCTTCACCGCTGCGGATGTAACGCCACAGCGTTTTACCCCATCCCGCCGCGCCCGCAAAGAATCCCCCGGCGATCAGGACTCCGGCCGCCCGCTCCATAAGGCATGACAGGAGCGAAGAAACGGTGAACGCCCGGTGCCACATCAGGCCGAAATAATTGCCGACGCTGTCCGGCGTGAAAGGATAGACGGAGAAATACCGCCTGAAGACAAAAACGACCCATAATCCCAAAACGATAAACAATGCTGTCGGCGGCAGCCGCAGCATTTTCTCGGGTTTCATCGGAGGCGTCTGTACGATGGATTCCTTTTTTCTTTTGCCCATGGGGGATGTCGTCCTTTTGGAGCGAGTAAGCACATGTCTATTTCAAATATCACCTTTGACACCATCGAACGCTCAATAGCAGTTGAGGTATCGTGCGTAAGACCGGTTACTTATTGAGCATTCTCTCGGCGAGCAGCAGGTCCTCCTGATAATTGATATTCAGATAGCCTTCGCAAATTTCAAACGCGCCGACCCTTCGGCCGCTTTCAGCGATCCGCCGTATCGTATCGGCCAGTTCTCTTCGTCCCGAACGCGGCGACACTTCGGTGCGGCGTAACGCCTCGAACACTGAAGGACGGAAAAGATACGTTCCGCACCCCAGCAGGGCGCCCTCCACCGTCTCGGGTTTTTCCACCAGGTCCTTCACGGTCCCGTCCGGTTCGGTATACACCGAGTAGTTCTTGCGGATCGCCGCCGGAGAGGCCGACGAGAAGACTCCGATCATGGCCTCAAGGCCTGGATCGGACTCAAAAGCTCCGGCCATAGCGAGGTGGCGGCCGCGGACATAGACCTCGTCTCCGAGAACCGTCATGAACGGTTCATCGATATCCCGTTCCATCAGCAGCAGAGCGTCGCTCAACCCGCTTTTTTCCTTTATGCCTATAAAGGGGTTCTTGACATAGCTGATCGAAAGGCCGTGTTTTTCCCCGTCCCCGAAGTATTCCCTGATCAGCTCGTGCCTGTATCCCACGATCATGTGAACGGCGCTGATGCCCGCCTCGCGCACCAGGCCGATCACCCGTTCCAGGAGCGGTTTTCCTCCGACGCGCAGCATGGGTTTGGGGACTTCTTCAGTACTCGGATACAGCCGGACCCCACGTCCTCCGGCCAGGATCACCGCGGTGCGCATAATCGGCGGTATACCTCCATCGTCTGTTCTTCGGGCTTCCCGTTAGCCGCTATCGACCGTATCCGTTCGCGCGCCTTTTCTCCAATACGCGCCGCCTCGCTCCTGTCTTTCAGCAGCCGGATGATCTGGCAGGCGAAGGAAAGGCTGTCATCGAACGCGGCGAGCAATCCCGTCTCGCCGTCTTCGATGAACTCGGGTATCCCTCCGATATCGCTGGCCACGACCGCTTTGCCCATGCACATGGCTTCCATAAGGAGAAGCGGCGACATGTTCTCCCATTGTTCAGGTATGACGACAACGCTCGCTTCCCGCAGGCCGCGTTCGATCTCCCCCCGCGCGCGCGGGCCTGAGAGAAAGAGCAGCCGCTCCTTGTCAAGGGACGAAAGCCGCGTTTTCATCGCGTCGCGGTATTCGTTCTCCCATTTCACGTCCTGCGTGATGACCGTCAGCCGCGCTTTGGGCACCACCTGCCACACCATTTCCATGGCGTTCAGAACAACGTGCAGCCCCTTGCGCCGCTGCATCCAGCCGACGAACAGGACGCCCGGGCTTTCATCCTTCCCGTTCTCCAGAGCGGGCACCCCGGCCGCCAACTCCGAAGGGAGAGGGACGGGAACCGTCGCGATACGGCTGTCTTCTATGCCGTACGCCCGCAATATCTTTCTGGATGAATCAGAAAGGACGATGAACCGGTCGACAAGGGACAGCGCCCGTCTGAAAGACTTAGGCCTGAAGGTCAGAAGGAACCTTTGCGCGCGGTTCATGACCGGCGGAAGGCATCCCGCGCAATGCCGCCCGTGAAAACGGCGGCAGGGCTTTCCCTTTTTGTCCAGCAATGTGCTGAGCGGGCAGAAAAACCAGTAATCATATATCGAAAGGCATACCGGGATCCCCCTGTCTTTTGCCGCGCGGGCTACGGCGAACGTCAGAAGGTACATGTTGTGCAGATGCACGACATCCGGTTTCTCTTTTTCAATGAGCTTCCGCGCCTTGAGCCTCACCAGCGGATCGTTCTGGAATATATACCATTTTAACACTTCCACGTACTTTTTCAACGGCCCGCAGAAGGATTCCATCCCCTTTGCCTGCGTGACTTCCGGCCCCGCCGCCGCCCCCGGGATATCCGGCGCCGTGGTGATCAGATGGTTCTCCACGTCATTTTTCGCCAGATTCTCGATAAGCCGCCGGCAGGCCTGCTCGCCGCCTCCCGTGCGCCTGTGCAATCCCGGATATGTATTGACCGCGTGCAGCACTTTCATGAAATATCGTTCCTCGCGAACAGCCCGTAGCCTTTTTTCAGCACGTGCCGGAGATGCGTTATCCGGCTTCTGTTATCCCACAGCATCATGCCGCGCAGCGTAAAGCGAATTACCGAAGAAACCGTTCTTTCCTTCCTGTACACCTCGTGCCTTCTTCGCAACGCCGACCTGTAAACGTCTTTCTGGTCTCCCGCGGGATAGGCGTCCGAAAGCGGGCGCGACGCGTTCCCGTAGAAAACACGGTCCCCCTCTCCGCTTTTGACCTCCGGGACAAAATAGCTGAAATGAGCGCGGATCCCGTTGTCATAAGCCCATTTCATCGAGGCCATGTCCTTCTCTTTTGTCGAACCCGGGAGGCCTATGATGAAAAAACCGCTGACGCGGGGAAAATGGCGCGACGCGATCGCCGCTGCCCTTTCGATGTCCGCGAAACGTTCGCCCTTATTCATGGAAGACAGCAACCCGTCGTCGGTCGTTTCCATGCCGAATCCGACATGGACACAGCCCGCTTTTCTCATCGCGGCGGCCTGCGTCTCATCGAACCGGTCGGCGCGTATGCCGTTCGTGCACGCCCATGACAGTCCCAGCGGCTCCACCTTTTCGCAGAACGTCAGTACCCTTTCCCTGTCTATATTGAACGCGTCGTCTATTATCTCGAAGGAGACGATGCCGTATGCCTTTTTAGCCCGTCGAAGTTCTTCGGCGCAATGTTCCGGGCTCCGCGCCTGCCACGCCCTCGCGCGCGCCGCGCAGAACAGGCACTGGTAAGGGCATCCGTGAGAACTCATCAGCGGATATGACCAGAACCCGGTCCTCCAGTTGACCGAAAGATAATTGAACGAGTCGAACCTTTCGTATTCCGGGAACGGCAGCCGGTCGGAAAAAGGCAGGTCGACATGGAGGTCTTTTTCCCACCGCGCGTACGGGTAACAGCATTGCACGTCAACGATCCCGGACAACGAAACGACCGTGGATCCGGGGTGCCGCGCGAGGTAAGCGTCACGGGCCCGTTCCGCCGTCCCCGCGGAAAACGTCCTGATCGAGACCGCGAGCGTCTCGGCGTTTTCCCTGAGGAAACGGCCCCGGGGCCAGGGCAGCACGTGTTCGTCTATGACTCGCGCGTCCAGCCGGGTCGCGGCATACGCCAGCCCGATGTTCGGGATGTTGGGGTTTACCGGCGCGTAGGGATCAAGGAGCAGAAGCTTCATGTTTTTAATTGCCGTTGCCGTTCTTCGGCCAGCTTATTATACCACGATTCCAGCAGAGGCACGATCCTGGTGGACAGATCATATTTCCCGGCGGAGGCGCGGCCGTTCTCGATAAGCGCGCCGCGCAGCGGCGCGTCGGTCGCCAGGGATACGAGGCACCGTTCAAGTTCTTCCCTCGTCCGGAAGAGAAGTGCGTCTTTTCCAGCCTCGACAATGGAAGGCACCGCCGAACCTTCCGCGTCACGCGCGATGACCGGGACGCCCAGCGCCATCGCTTCCGCGACGACTATTCCCATCCCCTCGCGTTCCGAAGGGAGCACGAAAGCAAGGGATCCCTTCATAAGCCGCAGCAGCTTATCCCTGTCTACAAAACCCTCAAAAGTGACGGCATCGCCGGCCCCGCTTTCCTTTGCGAGGCGCCGCAGCCTTTCTTCTTCCGGGCCGCGGCCGGTTATCGTCAGTGTCAGGCCGGGCAGGGCCTTCGCCAACGCCTGTTTCACAGCAGCGAAGGCGATAATCAGGTCTTCGACTTTTTTGTGGCGCGCCAGCCTCCCCGAATAAAGGATACGGGGCGCAAGAGGATCGCCAGACACGAGTGAGAGCTCCCGCAGGTCGATACCGCAGGGAATGACATCAACGGTTTCGCGAGGGACGCCCAGCTCCGTTTCCAGCCGGCTGGCCGTGAAGGCCGAGATCGCGCCTTTCCTTACGCCCCTGGATGCCGCCATTTTCTGCAGCATCCATCCCGCGCGCCCGGAGGCTCCGGCGTAAGACATCCAGTACTTCCTATCCCATACTTCAAGCCATGTCACGCCGAGGGCCGTCTTTTTTCCGCGCAGCGCCAGCCCCGCGGCAAGACATGAGAAAAAAGGAAAACTCAGGCAGTCCACAACGTCATAAGAAGATGAACGAAGATGACGGTACGCCTGCCACCCGAAAAGGACGGCCTCGCGCTTCGAACGTTTCCCGTCCGGGCCGTTCAGGGGCATGGAAGGACAGATCCCGGCAAGCGTCACGCCGTTCACCTCGGTCACGTCCGGCCCCTGCCAGTATTTCAGTCCCGCCAGCGTGACCCTGTGCCCGCGGGCCGCCAGGAGTTCGGCGCATTCCCGGTTCCGTTTTTCGGCGCCTCCGATGACGTAAGGATAGATCGCGTCATAGAGTATCGCGATGTTCATGACTTCATTATCCCCGGGAAAAGCCCCGCGGCTCCGGCAAGATTGCGCGCCGACATCGGGTTGCACCGCGCGCAGGCGCGGTAGCGCCGGTAATTCCCGCCTTCGCGGAACTGGCGCCGCAGTTCCTTCATGGCGGGCCCGTTCCATACGGCGGCAAATCCTTCTTTGAAAATATTCCCGGCGCACCCCTCGCCTTTTTCGCCGGAGGGATATAGGCTGCAGCAGGGGCTCACGTCGCCGTTGACCGTTATGAACAGCTGCATCCACGGCAGAAGACAGACACCCCTGTTGAGCTTCTTTACCGCGTCCCCCCGGCCATAGTTCAGCGCTATATATTCAGGCTGCCGAAGAAGCGAGCGGATGTTCGTTTTGACGCCGCACTCCGACGCGGCCTTTTCCGCGGCGATCAGCGACCGTATGACTGCCGCCGCGTCAATGTCCTTCAGAAGGGTATCCTTCCGTTCGTCACCGATGCGCGTCGTGTCAAGCAGGCGGAACATGACCGCTTCCGCATGCCGGGCCGCCGCCCAGCGTACCATCTCTTCCAGGCGATCGGCATTCTCTCGGAGTATAACGCAGTCGATACGAACCGAGGGTTTATTCTTCCTTTTTACGCGTTTTACATCATTTAGCAGCTCAAGGGAATCTCCGACCTTTCCCAGCGCGTCGACACCCCGCACCGTCGCATACAGGGCCGTTTCCGGCGCATCTATGGAAACCTTCAGGATGTCGAGGCCGCAATCAACGATCTTTTCGATCATGCCGCGGTCCGCGAGCGTGAAATTGGAAGATATTATCGTAGCCGCGCCGGCGGTCTCACCGCACAGGCGCACCAGATCGAAGAAGTGCGGATACAGCAGCGGTTCCCCGGTCGCCGCGAGGTTCGCGGATCCCGGGCGGACTTCTTCCACAACGGCCATGATCGCCTGCCAGTCCATATGCCTGTTCCGGTCGTTTTCCTCCAGCGCGTACCGGGGACACATGGCGCATTTCAGATTGCAGGCAGTCGTGATATCCACCTGGAGGTTCTCAGGCCCGGACCTCATGGTAAGCGGATGGAAAACCGCCTCGACGGCACGCGGTATTGTCTTGAAAAGTCTCATATCATTTTCTATATCGTATCGTGAACAGGCTCGAAAGGAAACCGGCAAAAATTATCTGTATGCCGATGATCATGAACGTGACCGAGAAAATACCCATCTTTATCGTGTCTATCTCATATATACGCAGTTCTCCGAACCCCCGCTGAGCCCATACGAAAAAAAGTCGCCCCGTGAAATACAATCCGATTAGGAATATGCCTATACCCGAGAATATCAGCCGTTCAAGGCTCAGCATTCGGGTGATACGGCGCGCGAAGGGAGTCTCAATAAGCCCTATCGAATGGCTGTAGGCCACCGCGCAGAAACCGAACCCGAAGATCTGCCATCCGAGGAGCGCCAGCATGCTGGCGAACACCATCGAGCGGATATCCCACGGATGCCCGAACAGCCACACCGGACCGAACAGGAATTTGATCAGCAGGTACATGCCGGGAATGAACAATACGGCCGCCGGCACGAAATAGAGATATACCGGGCTGTAAAGCAGCATGAAACGCACGTGCCGCCACGCGTCCCGCAGCGATTCAAGCTTGGATTCTCCCCGTCTCGGATAATAGGTGATCGGGACTTCGGTTATGATGAGGTTATTCTTCATGCCGTGAATGACCATTTCCGAGGCGAATTCCATGCCGGTGGTATGAAGGCCCATGCGCTCATAGGCGTTTTTAGTAAACGCGCGCAGCCCGCAGTGAGAATCCGAAACGGTCCCGCCAAAAAGCAGACGCAGCATTCCCGAGAGGATGGGATTGCCGACATATCGATGAGACCACGACATGGCGCCCGGCAGTATCGTCCCGCGGAAACGCGAACCCATCGCAAGGTCGCAGCCCTTATCAAGAAGCTGTATGAAAGGAGCTATCGCTGAGAAGTCGTAGGTATCGTCGCCGTCGCCCATGACGATGTATTTCCCGTGAGCCTCGGCAATGCCCCGGCGCAGCGCGCTGCCATACCCTTTTCGTGTTTCGTTTATGACCCGCGCGCCCAGCCCGGCGGCTATCGCGGCCGATCGGTCCCTGGAACCGTTGTCAACCACGATGACCTCGCCCGGGCGGTTCATTTCCTCGAAGGCTTTTTTCGCCTTGGCGACGCACTCCGCGATCGTCTCTTCTTCGTTCAGGCATGGAATGACGACCGAAATATCAACCACGCTCCACTCCTCTACAAAACGCCTGAAGCAAAAGACGCTTCATGCGTTTTGGGTGAATTCCGACATGACCCGGTTGGCTATCAGCAATCCTCTTCGGGCGAGCCGAATACGGCTTCCCTCTGTTTCAAGCAGCCCTTCCAGCTGAAAACGCTCGATCACCTGCCGGTAACGCCGGCGCGTTTCGGGCGACAATTCCACTCCCTCGCGGCAGCGCAGTCCGAGTATGATCCTTTCGGACGTATACTTATCCCGGTCTATGGGATCGTATTCAACGGCGGGATCCCCGTCCTCCCGCATAATGCGTATGTAATCGTCGATGCTTTCCGTGTTTTTGCGGCGTATTCCCTTATAGTACGACGATGCCGCGGCGCCCGCCCCGATATAGCCGCCGTTATGCCAGTAGTTCAGGTTGTGCAGGCATTCCTGTCCAGGCAGCGCCCAGTTCGATATCTCATAATGGTTGTATCCGCATTGTCCCATGAATTCCATGGACCACTCATACATTTCAGCGGCGCGCTCATCATCAGTCACCACGCCGGCGGCGGAGAACGGCGTCCCTTCTTCGATCGTCAGTGGATACAGTGAGACATGGTCCGGGTAAAGGTCAACGGCTCTTTTCAGCGTATCCTTCCATGCATCCCGCTGCTGGCCGGGGAGCCCGTACATCAGGTCGATATTGGCCCGTTCAAAACCAGCAGACCTTACAGCCTTGAACGCGTTCCGCGCTTGCGCGGACGTATGGATCCTTCCTAAAAGATCCAGCTCCCGGTCATTGAAGGATTGCACCCCCATGCTGATCCTCGTGACTCCGCGCTCCTTCAGGAACGAGAGGTATCCCGGGGTAAGCGATTCCGGGTTGCCCTCTACCGTGAATTCCTTCAGCAGGGAACAGTCGAATGATGAGAAGATGGCCGAAAGGATCGTTCCGGTATGGCCTTCGGAGAGCGCGGAAGGCGTTCCCCCGCCGATAAAAACCGTGGTTATCGCCGTCCCGGAAAACCGGGATAGTTCCCGGCACAGCGCGCCGGCGTACGCTTCCGCGTTTTTGCCGTCATAAGGACGGGAAACAAAGTCGCAGTACCGGCATTTCTTCCGGCAGTACGGGATATGGATATATAACCCGGAGGGGCCCGCCATGGATCATTTTGCCGCGGGAGCGTTGCTCTTGTCCATTCCTTTGAACAGTTCGGCTATCCCGCCGATCGACGATCCGACACCGGTCGCTTCGAACGGAAGGAAAATCTTGGTCGCCTGGCCGTCGGCGACCTTTTCCAGGGTCTCGAGGTACTTTATCGCTATAAGGTCGTTGGTCGGCTTACCCGCGTGGATCGCGTTGTATACCGTTTCAACCTTGAACCGCTCGGCTTCGGCCAGCTTCATGATGGCGCTCGCCCGCCCCTCGGCCTGAAGTATCGATGACTGCTTCGTGCCTTCGGCTTCAAGGATCGCCGACTGCTTTGAACCTTCAGCCTTCAGGATGGCCGCCTGGCGAAGCCCCTCCGCCTCAAGTATGTTGGCCCGTTTTTCACGCTCAGCCTTCATCTGCTTGGACATAGAATCGGTTATATCCCGCGGCGGATCGATCTTCTGGATCTCGACGCGCGTCACCTTTACGCCCCATTTATCGGTCGCCTCGTCCATGACCTGGCGCAGCTGGATGTTTATCTTTTCGCGGGACGTGAGCGTGCTGTCGAGTTCCATGTCGCCGATCACGTTCCTCAGGTTCGTCTGTGCGAGTTTCAGAGACGCCATTCCGAAATTGGCGACATTATACACAACCTTGGTCGGGTCGGTGATCTGGAAATAGATGACCGCGTCCACCGTCACCATTACATTGTCCTTGGTGATGACGTCCTGAGGAGGCACGTCTATGACCTGTTCGCGCATATCTACTTTTCTCAGCCGCTGGAACGGCGGGAATATGACCGTGAGGCCCGAATCCACACTACTCGTATACTGTCCCAGCGTTTCCTTGAGCCCTTTCTCATACTGCTGTACGATCTGGAGGGCCTTGAACACATATATAACGGCTAAAAAGACGACAACCACAATCAATCCTATCGGCATACTTCCTCCCTTTTAATGTAATCAGAACGGCAACGGCGTGGTAAGGTTACGAGGCCCGTTTTACGGCTAAACGGAAGTCGTGACCGCTTATGTCCTATCTATCTACGCTTGCTTTTTTACAATAAGGCGCGTACCCTGAACTGCAGCCACCGTAACAAACGTACCGGCATCGATAAATTCCTGTGCCTCCGCCCGCCATATTTCCCCTTCTACTTTGACCTGCCCTAATTCGGGCGGGCGCACCGTTTCGGTTACCCATGCTTTTTTGCCGATCAGCGCGTCGGTATTCGTTTTCGTATGCTGTGTCTGAAAAAAGCGTTTCGCAATGGGACGTATCCCGTAGATGGAGATCAGGGAAAAAAGCGCGAACACGGACCACTGGAGCCAGCTCGCCGGGAAAAAATACGCGGCAGCCCCCCCGGCGAAAGCCCCGATGCCCAGGCAGGCGAAAAAGAAAGCGCCCGGGGTAAGAATTTCAACGATGATGAGAGCGGCCGCCGCGATCAACCAGACTGTCCATTGCATGGTGAGCTCCTGAAAGACATATCAGACATTGAATTCCGGATCGTACCTGTTTAAAAAGAAGCCTTTTCGGTGTCATTCCAGCGAAAGCGGGAATCCATGAGTTTTGTCTATCATGTTTTGCATTTTACAATTTTAGATTTACTATTATTTAATGCCCCTTATCCTTTTCGGCGGCCAGTAGAGAAGCAGCGCCCGGCCTTTTAGATAATGGTCTGGGAGCGGGCCCCAGAAACGGGAGTCGAACGACCTGTCCCTGTTGTCGCCGATCGCCAGATAATGCCCGGGCGGTATGATGACCGGGCCGAAGTTGTCCCTGATGATCTCCGCAGGCATGCTGACAAACCTGCCGGACTCCCAGGCGCGCTGGTATTCTTCCTGCGATCCGAACACCTGCTGGGGCGGGTTGACCGTCGGATCGGCATAATTGACATAGGGTTCTTCGACGGATTTTCCGTTCACCAGAAGTTTCTTGTCTTTTATCTCAACCATATCGCCGCTGACCGCGACGCATCTTTTTATGAAATCCTTGGTCACATTCTCTTCCTGTTCGGCCATAGACAACGCCGCGGGCGGGCACTGGAACACGATAATGTCCCCCCGCTTCACCTGGCGCAGCGGCCATATCCGTTTGCCTTCCGTCAGAGGGATATGAAAACCGTAAACGAACTTGTTGACGAAAAGATGATCGCCTTCAAGCAGCGTGTTGCGCATACTGCCCGAAGGTATCTTGTAGGCCTGGATGAAAAAATACATCAGGAACGCGGCCAGTATGACGGCCGACCAGCCGGTCTCGATCCATTCAAAAACTTCATCGTATATTCTGCGGACCCGCGGTTTCTGTATGCGGGGCTGCATTTTTTTCATGACGATCGACAGCACGAACAACACGAGGCCGGCAATAAGCAGTTTCAATTCCATTTAGGGGTTCCTTTCATTACTGACTTCTCTTTTGAGCTATCAGCCATCAGCGTACAGCCGTGAGCTGATTGCTGACTGCGGACGACTGACCGCTCATCTATGCCGTTGTCCTGGATCCAGCGTCCAGCGTCTTGCATCCAGAATCAGTCGTTTATTTTAAGTACCGCGACGAAGGCTTCGGGAGGGATCTCCACCTTCCCGAACTGGCGCATCCGTTTTTTTCCTTCCTTCTGTTTTTCAAGGAGTTTCCGTTTGCGGGTTATGTCGCCGCCGTAACATTTCGCGAGAACGTCCTTGCGCACCGCGGCGATGTTCTCGCGGGCGATGATCTTGTTGTTGACCTTCGCCTGGATCGGTATTTCGAACATCTGCCGGGGAATTATGCCCCGGAGCTTTTCGGCAAGATAGTGTCCCATTGTATGCGCCTTGTCCTTGTGCGTGATGACGGAGAAGGCGTCAATGACCTCCTGGTTGATCATCACTTCGAGCTTGACCAGGTCTCCCGGCCTGAGGCCGATGTGTTCATAATCGAATGAGGCGTACCCCTTGGAAACCGATTTCAGCGCGTCATAGAACCCGACGATGATCTCGGCGAGC
>CAZNYG010000015.1:0-3776 GCA_964577205.1 uncultured Elusimicrobiales bacterium
GTCGAAGTGCCTGTTTTGATGCTGCTGGTCAACGTCGCCTTATGGTTCAGAAAAAAGTATTTTCCCGCTGAGGCGACATAACTTCTGGAATAATCAACGATATCATGGTATAATGCGTTAATGGCACTGCTTGAAGCCGCACATCTCACGGTACGTTATCAGACGGGCCAGTCCCTGTTCCGCAAACCGGCGGCGGTCACCGCGCTGGACGATGTCTCTCTTTCCCTAGACCGCGGCAAAGCGACTGCGGTCATCGGCGAGTCGGGAAGCGGGAAGACCACGCTGGGACGGGCATTGTGCCGGCTGCTGTCTCCGGAAACGGGCACGGTGCTTATCGACGGTAAAGATATCCGGGAATGTTCACGACAGGAACTTTCCCGGCGCATCCAGATGGTCTTTCAGGATCCTTTCGCCTCTCTGAACCCCCGTCTCAGTATCGGCACCATGCTCGAGGAAGCCGCGGGAGACCATCCCTCGGATAAACGCGCCGCCATCGTGCGGGAAACGCTGACGACCGTCGGGCTTTCCGCCGACATTATCCCTCTTTACCCGCACCAGTTTTCGGGCGGCCAGCGCCAGAGGATCGCCATCGCGCGGGCGCTGATAAAACAGCCGGATATTATCGTTGCCGACGAGCCGCTCTCTTCTCTGGATATTTCCATTCAAAACCAGCTCCTGCAACTCTTTGTTTCATTAAAAAAGGAACGCGGCATCGCTTTCGTCTTTATCAGCCACGATCTGGTGACAGCCGGCATTCTTGCCGACCACATCATCGTCATGAAAGACGGACGCGTCGTGGAAGAAGGCACGCCGGGCCGCATCCTCGGCGCGCCCGAACATCCCTACACGCAACGTCTCAGAGCCGCGATCCCTCTGCTGGAATGCGACGCAAACTAAACCGGAAAAGGCCTCATAGTGAAAAACAACACTGGCAGTGAACGCATATTCCGCGCGATCGCGGATCAGGCGAAGGGGAACGTCTATATCGTAGGAGGGTGGGTGCGGGACCTTCTCCTTAACAGGCCGTCCCGTGATCTGGACATCCTGGTAAAAAAAGATCCCCGCGGGACGGCGCACCGCGTCAGCCGCGCGCTCGGCGGATCGTGTTTCACGCTGGATGCGGAGGAAGGTATTTATCGCATCGCGTTAAAAAATGACACGGAGCTGGACACGATAGACATCTCTCGGATGCACGGCGATTCGATAGAGGAAGATCTCGCCGCCCGTGATCTCACGGTAAACTCCATGGCGCTGCTTCTCCCTTCCGGCGCGAAGATCAGCGGGACGGACGTCATTGATCCGTTCAACGGCAGAAAGGACATCAGGCGCGGCCGGGTGCGGATGATCGGAGCCGGCGCTTTCATCGCCGATCCGCTGCGCATGTTCCGCGCTTTCCGGATCGCCGCGGAGCACGGTTTTTCCGTTGATCCCGCCACCGCGCGGGCGGTCAGGAAAAACGCGCCCCTTATAGCGTCGGTCGCACCCGAACGCGTCAAAGACGAACTTTTCAGGATACTCGCCCGCGGGGATTCGGCTGGCTGGATCAGACAGATAGATGCCGCCGGACTGCTGGATATCCTGTTCCCGGAGATCACGCGGATGAAATCCCACGCGCGGAAGTTCTATTTTCATCCCAAAGGGCTGTGGCAGCACGCGTGTGAAACGCTCAACGGGCTGGAAGATATTCTTCAGAAGCTTCCTTCCATCTTTCCGGGCCGCGGGGAGAAGATCAGAGAGCACCTTTCAGAGCCGCTTTCCGCCGGTGTCACCCGGGCAAGCCTTTTGAAGCTTATCGCCCTGCTCCACGACGCCGCCAAACCGGAATGCGCGAAGAGGGTGGGGAAAAAAATGCGGTTCCTGGGCCATGAAGAACGCGGCGCGATGATCGCCGCGGCATCGCTCAAGCGCCTTAAAATGAGCAACCACGAGATCCATATTGCCCGGCGCCTCATAAACGCGCATATGCGTCCAACGACGCTTTCCCAGGCGAACGCGGTAACCGACCGCGCTGCCTTCCGGTTTTTCCGCGACGCGGGCGAAGAAACCCCTGACCTCCTGATCCTGGCGATGGCGGACTGGTATTCATACCGCCGGCTCAAGACCCATAAGCCAAAGGAACTCAAGCGGCAGACCGGCATTGTGCGGGCGTTATTCGAACGCTATTACGCTGAAAAGGAAAAACCGGAACTGCCACGCCTGGTGAACGGCAACGACATAATGAAGCGCCTTGGCCTGGACCCCGGCCCCCTGGTCGGAAAGCTGCTTTTCGCGGTCAACGAAGCCGTGGCGATGGGAAGGATCAGCACAAAAAAAGAAGCGTTTTCTCTTGCAAAATACGAGTTGACACAACTGCAAAAAAGGTGTAAAATTAAGCAGGTTGACACGCGGGCGTAGTCTAGTGGTAAAACCCTTGCTTCCCAAGCAAGAGATGTGGGTTCGATTCCCATCGCCCGCTTTGCATTTCAACGCGGATAAGCTTCCCGTGGTTCCACTGCCTTCCTTTCATTTTACCGTACCGTTTCAGTTTGCCCGCGTTCATCAATGGACAACATGATAACAACCCTTCTTCAGGACCAGACTTTTTTAGCCGCGGGCTTCATCCTGTGCGCCGCCCTTCTGCTTCTCCTGTGGCTGCTCCGCCAGCTCTGGCATCATGAAGGGACTGCGGAAGCTGTTGCGGGACTTCATGAGAACGAGCCCCCGATCCATGCCCATGACGTTTCAGAGGGTACGTCCGTGACTGGGCCCAGGCCGGATATCGAAGCGATCGAAAAACGCCTCGATGACATCATTCGCCGGCTCGACGTTATTGAACAGCGGCTGAACACTCCCGCCGCAGCGCCGGAAGCGTCGCCGCCGCTCAGCGCCCGGGACATGGAAAAATTCATCCAGCGGCTGGACGCGCGCGTTGAACTTCTGGCGGGCGATGCCGCGGCAAAAGAAGAGGCCTTTCAGGAATTCGGATCAAAGATCGATGCCGTTCTTTCTCTGGTAAACAAACCTGCTCATGAATAAACGAAAGATCGTACCGCTTATCATCCTGGACACAATGCTCATCGCGGCCTCGGCCGCCGTCATGTTCCAGCGATACGGCGCTCTGGCCGAAGAGTTGCGACAGGACACGATCGAGGAAAACATCCCCGAACCCGCCCCTGCATCCTATACTTCATCGACGCCGCTGCCTGCTGTATCCTCTGCGCCCGCTGCCGCCCAGGAAGCCCTTTCGCCATCCCCGGCTCCTGCGACAACGCGCAATATCGCCTTCGTACTTTACAACTCCCGGGCCGGCCGCGTCATGATCATGGGCGAATTCACCGGGTGGAAACGCGTGCCGATGAAAAAAAGAAAAGGCAACCGATGGGCGATCAGCATTCCGCTGAGGCCCGGAACGTACGCGTACAACTTTGTCGTTGACGGGAAAACCATCAGAGACCCCAGCAACCGGCGTTCCTGCTCGTCCGGCCGAGGTTTCTGCAGTTCATCACTTATCGTGGAGCAATGACCGCATGGAACACAACAATTTCAGCAAATGCCTGGCCGTTTTAACCTTGGCCGCCATGTTCTTCGCCGGGCCGGCGTTCCCCGCGGCATCTTCCAGGGACCAGCTTTCCGGCAAGACGCTCCGGCAGGACCTCGCGCGTTACCGCACCCTCGCGGAAAACAAAAAGCTCAGCCTCGACGACAGGCTCGCGCACCTGCTTAAAATTGAAAAGAAGTACCGGCACGCGAAGGTCAGCGTCTCCCCCGTGCGCGAAGAGATCGAACGGCTGAAAAAA
>CAZNYG010000015.1:3786-33100 GCA_964577205.1 uncultured Elusimicrobiales bacterium
AGCCGCCTTGCGTCCGACGCCCCGCCTCCCGCCGGCAGCAGGAACATAGTTTCGACTGGCACCGTCAAGGCTCCTGAAGCTGTCGCGGCCGCCCCTTCGGTCGAGAACATCTCCATCATGGACAGTGACAGCGGCTCACAGGTTATCGTCACCGCGCGCGGCGCGCGCCACTGCAATTATTTCCTGCTCCGAGGCCCGGATAACAACGATGTCCCCGCGGTCGTTCTCGATATCTACGGCGTCACCATGATAGATACCATTTCGACGGTCAAAAGCGGGAAGGGAGCCTTTTCGGAGGCGAGCGTCCGCATGCTGAGGGAAAAACCCGAACCGGTGGCCCGCGTTATCGCCCAGATGCGCGAATCCCGGCAGTACCGCGTCAGCAGGGAAGGCAGTGACAGATGGATCATCGGCATTGAAAAAGAAGCGCCCGCCGCTGCCATTATTCCTGAACCTCAGGCCCCGCGCAATGAAAGCGAACTGGTGCCCGAGGTACTGGCCGTGCCGGTCTCTGAGCTGCCTGCTGACGTGAAACCTATCGAGCCAGCGCCGGCGCCCGTCACACCTGCCGCAGGCGGCGAGCCCGACAAACCCGTCACACCGGCAACATATGCTCCCCGGACACAGCTCGAGCAGGCACTGCCCTGGGCAAGCCTGGGAGCTTTGATATTGATCGTTTTCCTGGCAATTTGAGAGCCAGCTCGGATGGCGTCGCGCAGGGCGAGGCAGGAGACATCTAATGAAAAAGAACAACATACCCCGAACCATTGCTCTTATTTTTTTTGTGTGCGCGTCCGCGGCGGCTACCGCCTCGGCGCGGGTCAATCTTCTTGAACCCTGGTACCCCGGCCAGGACATGTCCGTCAACACCGCGTTTACCTACATGCCCGAAGCGGCCGTGATCATGGGAGAAAAGCGTTTTGAAACCCCGGCGCAGGTCACTTTCGCCGTAGACCCGCGCGTCGAACTCGGCGCGCGCTGGGGGCTCAAATATTTCGACGGCAACTTCGGCGTCAGCGATCTTTTGATCGGCATGAAATACCGTTTTCTTGACGGTACCGGAAGCACCCGGGAACCGTCTGTCATCGGCGAAGCCGCCATCTCCCTGCCGACCGGGAATTCCTCGAACGATCTCGGCACCGGCGCCGCTGGCCTGCTGCTCCACTGGGCGATGGAAAAGGAGATATACCCCGTCGTCGGCACATTCGGCCTCGGCATCCGGATCAATGGAGAGAGCGGCAGCGACATCCGGACAGGCAACGTGTTCTCATACCACGCGGGAGCGGCATACCGTTACGCGGAAGACATCCGGCTGATCGGTGAACTGAAAGGCTTCAATCACAGCTCATCGAAACAGAACGGAACGACGGTCCCGGGATCGGATTTCCAGGAATTCTACCTGGCCCCGGGCATACAGTACAGCCTTGACCGGACGCATACTCTTTCAGGTGCCCTGCTCATCGGGCTGACTTCAGGATCCGACGACATCGGCCTGTTCGCCACGATCAATTTTTAGTCATAACCATCGATGCTTTTTCCCGTTAACAAACCGCGCGAAACACGCCTCACCGTTTTGCGCTGTTTTAAGGAGAGTCCATGAAAAAAACATTCGTTCTTGACACCAACGTGCTTATCCACGATCCCGACGCCATGTTCGCTTTCGAAGACAATACCGTCGTCATCCCGATGACGGTCATCGAAGAGCTGGACGGGTTCAAGCGCACGTCTGACGACCGCGGGCGCAGCGCGCGCATGATCTCACGGCGGCTGGACGAACTCAGGGCCGGCGGCAAGCTGTCGTCGGGCGTGAAACTGAAGAACGGCGGCACTCTGTTCATCGAGATGGATCACCAGGTCAAGATGCCTGAAGAACTCTCTTTCTCCAAAGCGGACCACCACATTCTCGGCATCGCTCTCGACCATCAGCGTAAAGGGGAAAAGGTATTCTTTATCACAAAGGATATCAACCTCCGCATCAAGTCCGAAGCTCTGGGAATCGATGCCCAGAACTATGAGCGTGAAAACGTCAAGATGGAGGAATTGTACACCGGCTGGCGGGAGCTGCAGGTGGCCCCCGAGAAGATCGACGAGTTCTATAAAACGGAGCAGCTGGAGATCAAGCTGAAAGACCAGCCGTTATATCCCAACGAAAGCGTGATTCTTAAGGACCGCAACGGTTCGAACAAAAGCGCCCTTGCGAAATACAACTCGTCCAAGAAAACGCTGGTACCGCTTTTCCACCTGAACGCGACGCCGTGGGGCCTTAAGGCATTGAACATCGAACAGCGCTTCGCCATGGAACTGCTTTTGTGCAACGATGTCAGCCTTGTCACTCTGATCGGGCTTCCCGGCGCGGGCAAGACGCTGCTCGCCCTCGCCTGCGGCCTTCAGAAAACCGTCGAGGAGCATCAGTTCCGACGGCTGTTCATCTCCCGCCCTATCATTCCGGTCGGCAGGGACATCGGATTCCTGCCAGGATCGAAAGAGGAGAAATTGTCGTCCTGGATGGGAGCCATCCACGACAACCTTGAATACCTGGTGGACCGGAACCATCCCGACGAAAAGACCGAAGAGAAGATCGAATACTTCTTCAGCACCGGCCAGATAGAGGTCGAGTCTCTGACCTACATCCGGGGACGGTCTCTGCCCAGCCAGTACATCATCATCGACGACGCGCAGAACCTGACGCCGCACGAAATGAAGACCATCATCTCGCGCGCGGGCGCGGGGACCAAGATCGTGCTTACGGGCGACCCGTACCAGATCGACAATCCCTACCTGGACGCTTCATCCAACGGCCTTACCTACCTGGTGGAACGCTTCAAGGGCCAGGAGATCTTCGGGCATCTGAAATTCTCCAAGAGCGAACGCAGCGCAATGGCCGCTCTCGCGGCGGAACTGCTGTAAAACAGATTTATAGCTCATAAGCTCATGTGCTCGTAAGCTGATGAGTTAATAACCGGCCATATGCAAGTCGTGTCATGCCCGAAATTTGTTATCGGGCATCCATTGATTTTCTTTAAAGACAATAATAGATCCCCGATACACAGACTTTCGGGGATGACAAGCACGTGCGTAACACCAGAAGTTCATAAGCAAAGCCGTTCTCATTGTCTTTTGCTCAAGAGCTTAAGAGCTATGAGCTTATGAGCTGATTACTACTATGAAACTCGTTGACCTTCACGTCCACACGACTTGTTCCGACGGAACCTTCTCGCCTGAAGAAGCGGTACAGTGCGCCGCCCGCTACGGGATCGCTGCGATAGCGATCACCGACCACGACACGCTTGAGGGCGTGGAGGCCGCGATGGCGGAAGGGGAACGTTCCGGCGTGGAGGTCATCTCCGGCGTCGAACTCTCCGCCGAGGTACACAACATCGAGCGCAGCGAGATGCACATCCTCGGCTATTTCGTCAACTTCAGGAATCCCGTACTGCAGGACGAACTGACGTTATTCAGGAACGCGCGGAGAAAGCGCGCGGAAGAGATCCTGCGGAAACTGGCCGACGCCGGCGCGCCGCTCGACAGGGAACGTATCCTCAGCGGGCAGGGCAACAAGGCAATCGGCCGGCTGCATATCGCAAAAGCGCTCATCGAAAAGAGTTACGCGCGTACCATCAACGACGCGTTTCAGCGCTATCTCGGCATCGGGAAACCCGCCTATGTGCCGAAACTGAGGCTGACGCCCGACGAGGCCATCAAGCTTATTCTCCGTTCAGGCGGCGTTCCCGTGCTGGCCCATCCCTATTACGGCCATTATTCGAACAAAAACCTTTTGAACGGCCTGCTGCATTCCGGCCTCAAGGGCATAGAAGTATGGCACAGCAAGCATTCTCCTTCGACGACGGACATGTTCCTGAAACTGACCGCGGAGCTCGGACTGCTGCCGACAGGCGGTTCCGACTGCCATGGCCCGTATTCCGATGACCCTCCATTGATGGGCAACGTGAAAGTCGATTACTCCGTCCTTGAACGTCTGAAAGAATGCAAAGCCGGACTGGATCGGGCAAATACGGAGATCTTTTAATATAACGGCGTTCTCGAGTTCTCGGGTTCGTGTGTTCTCGAGTTTGAATTGTAGGCGCAGGCTTCAGCCTGCGCAATGATCCTCTCCGTACGGGCTGAAGCCCGTACGCTACCGTAATTTATTATTCTTCGCGTGAACTCATGAACGCCTTCATTATTCTATGAATACTCTCTCCGCCGCTTTTATCACGCTCCGGCCGAAACAGTGGATCAAGAACCTGTTCCTTTTCGCGGGTATCCTGTTCTCGCATCATCTTTTCGACGCGGGCATGCTCGCGCGGGTGGGAGCGGCTTTTATCGTTTTCTGCGGATTGTCCGGCGCTGTGTACCTGGTCAACGACCTTGTCGACGCTGAACGCGACCGGTCCCACCCGGAAAAATCAAAACGTCCCATAGCCTCGGGCGCGCTCCCGGTAAAGGCCGCGCTTGCCGTTCTTCTCATTCTCGCCTTTGCCTGTCTCACGGCGGCGGCACTGCTCGGCATGCCGTTCCTCCTGTGCGCGACGGCCTATCTTCTCCTGCAACTGGCCTATTCCTTCCGCCTTAAGCACATAGTCATACTCGACGTGTTCTCCATTGCCGCGGGCTTCGTTCTGCGCGTAGCGGCGGGCGCAGCGGTCATCGGCATCGTCGTCTCATCCTGGCTGCTTATCTGCACGATCCTGCTCGCGCTGTTCCTCGGCCTGAGCAAGCGCCGCCACGAACTTCAACTCCTTGAAGGCGGCGCGGGCGGCCATCGCAAGGTGCTCGACGAATATTCTCCGTACCTTCTTGACCAGATGATAGCGGTGGTGACCGCCTCCACCGTCGTTTGTTACGCCCTCTACACCATGTCCGCCGAAACGATAGAAAAGTTCGGCACCCGCAACCTCATGTTCACCATCCCGTTCGTCCTCTACGGCATCTTCCGTTACCTCTACCTGATCCACACCCGGGGGGAAGGGGGGAACCCGGAAACCATTATGGTGTCCGATGTCCCCCTTATCGTCGATATCCTCCTGTGGGGCTGTACCGCCCTCATCATCATCTACAAATAAAAAAAGCGTTCCCGGGTTCTCGAGTTCTTGTGTTCAGCGGCACATTGCAGTTATATCAATAACTCGAGAACTCAAGAACACACGAACACAAGAATGCCTTATTGCCGTTGCTGATTGAAATACTTTTCATTGAAATAGCAGGACTTCGCAGGCAGCCATGAGGGGATATCGTAGTATTTCTGACGGATCGGTTCCAGCATTTTTTCATGATAGACCGGATAACGGAATCCACGGCCCAGCACCAGATAGAATACCGCTTCCTCTACGCGAACCGGACGCACTTCGACCGAATCGAAATACTGTTCATACTCTCCCGGCTCAGGCGCGGATTTTTTCAGGACCAGTATATTGCCTTTGTCCATTGACGTGAAATCGGTCAGGATGTCGTCATGCCGCGCATGCTGTGAGCCGCCGCCGAAAACCGCGACGTGGCGTTTGAAATGGTATTCGAGCAGCGCCGAATCGGCATAGCTCGGCGTCGCAAGCTGGTAATCATTCAAATACGGAAGAACCGCGGTCAGCACGGCCGAAGGCCGCATTCCCATGATGATGGTGGGATAATTCTTATTGCTTTTGATGACGCTGAGGGGAAGCGACAATACCGCGCCGATGATGATAAGATGCGAAAGCGTGAACACGGTCATGAACTTGATGGACTTGACCAGTTCCGACTCGTCCAGCAACAGCGGTACGCACAGGAACAGAAATGGGTAAAATGAAAGCACCCAGTGCAGTCCGATGACTTTTTTGAACGAAAGCACTGCAAAAACGGCCAGCGGTATGGCTAACAGAGCTAAAAAGACTTCAAACGGTCCCCTGCCCGCCCATATCTCCCGCAACGTTGCACGTTTTTTGTAGAGATAATAGAGAATGGGCGGCGTCAGCAGGTACAACTGGCACGCGATAAACGTCGCCACTTTTCCGAGGGAAAAGGCCTCCTGCCGGTTGCGGTTGAACACGTTGAACATGATGTTGGCCCAGCAGTGCGTGTAGTTCCAGTACACATTTATCAGCACGAAAGGAATAATGCACAGGAAGAGTACCGCAAGCCCGGAAGTCCGTTTGCGCGTCTTTTTAGTCGCAAGGAAGTACACCAGGTAGGCGAATCCCAGCAGTACGGAAAAATATTTTGAGAGGAACGCAAGTCCCAGCATCGTTCCGGACAGAGCGTAATACCCGGTACTATCGTCCTGCCGCGCCCTGAAAAAGAAATACCCGGAAAGAAAGGTAAACAGAAGGAGCGGCGCATCAGTCGTTACCAGTACGTTCAACACATTGATGGGGGAAAGGGTAAAAAACATGCCGGTCAAAGCCGCTTTGACCCGGTCATACGGACGAAGCACAAGATATATTCCCACGCCGATCAGTGAGCTGAAAAGAATGGCCGGCACACGCATCAGGAGATCGGAGCTTCCCAGGCGCGTCAAAAGATGGAGGAGCCAGCCGATCATGGGGGGATGATCATAATAGCCGAAGTCCACGTAACGGCCCCATAGAACGAAATATGCCTCATCGCTGGTCATCGGTATCTGCATAGCCAGAAGCACTTTTATCGCAAGAGCAGCGGCGAAGGTTATCCAGAAAGTTTTTTCAATGTTTTTTTCCATGGGAAGAGAACTCCTTAATAATAGTGTTATGCCTGTAAATTGTGACAAATTACCTCCTTTTCTGTCAATGAGAGGAAACCTTTATGAAGACTAAAGTCCTGTTCGTCTGCGTCCATAACAGCGCCCGAAGCCAGATGGCCGAGGCCTTTCTGAATGCATTGGGCAACGGCCGGTTCGAAGCGCACAGCGCCGGTCTTGAACCCGGCACCCTGAATCCGCTCGCGGTTGAAGTCATGCGCGAGAAAGGGATCGACATATCGGAAAACGCGACAAAAAGCGTATTTGATTTCCTGAAAAAGGGAGATTTTTTCAGCTATGTCATCACTGTGTGCGACGAGGCGAACGGGGAACGATGCCCCCTGTTCCCGGGGAATGCCCGGAAGCTCCATTGGGAATTCCCCGACCCGGCAACGCTCAGCGGCACGCATGAAGAGCGAATCGCCGCGATCCGCGGGATACGAGACATGATCAAAGCAAAAGTCACGGAGTTCATTGCGCAGACTCCGGACTGAACGGCTCACAGAGTCATTCTACTGGCAAAGAATCGCTTAAAATAGTAGAATTAACCGCATGGCCAGACGATCTATATCATCATCAAAAACGGTTTCTCCTACTGCAACCGGACGTTTCCGGTCCATCATCCAAAAACTGACCGCGGTCGCTGAACGCCGCGGTTTTACGATTTATGCGGTGGGGGGGTTTGTCCGCGACCTTTATCTCAAGCGGGAACCAAAAGACCTTGATATCATGGTCGAAGGGAAAAACGGGGGCATCTGCTTTGCCAAAGCCGCGTCCGCCGATCTCGGGATCAGGGAACCCGTCGTTTTCCCTCGGTTCGGGACCGCGCGGCTCTTTATTGACGGAGAAGAAATAGAATTCGTCATGCCCCGCACGGAAAGCTACGCGGAGCATTCCCGTAAACCCGATACCACACACGGGAACATCGAACAGGACGCTATCCGCCGTGATTTCACCATAAACGCCCTTTTCCTGCGCTTGAATGATATGCGTGTCCTGGACCTGACCGGTTACGGCATGGCCGACATGCAGCGCCGCATTATCCGCGTGACCGATCCCCGAAACGCCGACGTCATTTTTTCCGAAGATCCGCTGCGCATCCTGCGGGCGGTACGCCAGAGCGTCCAGCTGGGTTTCCGGATCGAGCCGGTCACCCTGCGTTCCCTGCGGCGCTCCGTTCCCCGACTGTGCATCCTTTCCGTTGAGCGCGTCCGGGACGAGCTGAACAAGATGCTTCTGTGTAATCGCCCGTCGCGCGCATTCTTCATGATGGATGCCCAGGGAATCCTTTCCCGCATCCTGCCGGAACTGTCGGATACAAAAGGGGTCACACAGCCGCGCCGGCACCATGCGAAGGACGTCTTCGGCCATACGCTTGCCGTTCTCGACGCGACGGAACCCTCCCTTCCGCTCCGCTACGCTGCGCTCCTGCACGACCTTGGAAAACCCTCCTGCCGCGCCGCCGGCCGAACGATACACTTTCGCGGCCATGAGGCGAAAGGGGAAACCATCGCCCGCCATGTATTGAAACGCCTCAGGCTTCCGGGGGATATGGCCGGCCAGGTCAGTTTCCTTGTAAAGAACCATATGCGGCCTCTGCAGTATGAACCGGATTGGACCGATGCCTCGGTGCGCCGCTTTGCCCGCGATTGCGGCGCTCACATCGAACAGCTTTTCGCGCTTGCCCGGGCCGATGTCAAGGCATCCGCGCCCGCCGGGCGGAACGCTTCGCTGCGCAAACTGAACGGATTCAATGCCCGCGTCGGAAACCTGCAGAAAAGCAGTCCGGTACACGCCCTGGACGGTATCCTTGACGGGCACGAACTTCAGCGCCTGTTCTCCCTTCCGCCCGGCCCGTGGATCAGGGAAGTCAAGGAATTCCTTATCGAGCGGCAGCTTGAGGACCCTCTCATAACCCGGGAACGCGCCATAGCAGACGCGCGTATTTTCCTTAAAGAGAGACGATCAACCCCATGATACCACGGATAATCTGTCCCTATTGTGATTCTAAAATCAACCTGCCTGCCCATATAGATTTCGTAAATACAGTCCGTACAGTCCGCTGCCCCGTCTGCCATGGGCTTTTCGACTACAATTTGAAAACAGGTATCGCGACGGCAAGGAACTCGCGCACTTTTTACGACATCATGGGACTGGTGCCGGATGTCGCGGATGAAGTGATCAAACGGCGGTTCCGGGAGTTAATTATGCGCTTCCATCCCGACCGGGATCCTCTGAAAAGCGGCAAGAGGGCCATACTGACACGGCAGATCAATGAAGCGTATGCCGCGCTGGAAACCCCGGAAAAACGCGCCGCTTACAGCGCAATACTGGCTGCGGAGAATATCAAAACGGGCGGTATCGAACATTCGGAGCCGGATGCCGCGGGCCGGCAAGATGAAGCACCGTCCCGTTTACGGAGAAGCTGGGGATGGTCGCTGGTAGCGCTGGCCCTGATCATCCTTTTTTTCGCCCATCACGGCGTCCCCATAGGGCTGCACGAGTTCGGTTCCTACTACACCGACCGCATAACCGTGTACAACGCCCCGGTCATAATCCGCTACCTGCTGAACAAACGTTCGCTTCCCGAACAGCAGCAATAGCCGCCCGGTGTTGCATTGACAGTAAATGCGGAAAAGTTAAAATCTGCTGACCGGAGGTGATGTATCCATGGCTACTGAACACGTAAAGGGGAAAAAGAAAGGCGACGTCAAGCTGTACGCGCTCAGCACCTGCGTTTGGTGCAAAAAGACCAAGCAGCTCCTGAACGATCTCGGCGTGGATTATTCCTATGTATTCGTCGACCTTCTCGACGGGGATGAAAAAGAAGCAGCGATCGTGGAGCTCGAAAAATGGAATCCCGATTCTTCGTTCCCCACGATGGTCATAGACAACAAAGACTGCATCATCGGGTTCAAGCCCGATGATATCCGCAAAAGGCTGGGCTGAGATGAGCACTGACGATATCCCGACATCGGACGTCGACCGGCTGTACGAATTGCTTAAAAGAACGGCTGAAGCAGGCGGTTACCGCCTGAATCCCGATGTCGAATTCACCAAAGAACTGGCCAGAGGGCTTATCGTTAACCAGGCTCGCTACGGGTATATGTCGTGCCCATGCCGGCTCGCATCCGGGGAAAAAGACGATGACCGCGATATCGTGTGCCCCTGCGATTACCGGGATCCTGATATCAACCGGCATGGCGCCTGTTACTGCGCTCTCTATGTCTCGGACAGCGTGCTCAGGGGAGAAAAAGAACTGACTTCCATACCGGAACGGCGTCCTCCGGCTGAAAAAAGGAAAGCACTTGCATCGCGGCCGTCTGAAACTCCAGCCGGAAAAAACCTCCCTTATCCGGTCTGGCGGTGCCGCGTCTGCGGATACCTGTGCGCGCGGGAAGAGCCGCCCGAGATCTGCCCGATATGCAAAGCGCGCAAAGACCGGTTTGAAAGATTTCTTTGAATGAACCGGTCAGCTTACGGGAGCAC
This sequence comes from uncultured Elusimicrobiales bacterium, assembly GCA_964577205.1. GTDB lineage: Bacteria > Elusimicrobiota > Endomicrobiia > Endomicrobiales > CAIRNS01 > CAZNYG01. Next base: position 13,964 of record CAZNYG010000015.1, read on the forward strand.
GACTCGTCGCCGATGAATCGGCGGGCTACAACTGCGTTGACACCAGAACGGATCGTTCGCCTGCTGTTGGCGCTCGTCGCCATTTTATCTTTGCCAATTTCCAATTTCTAATTTCCTGTTTCTTGCTTTTTGCCACTTTTCCGTCGATCACTTGACAACTGTTCGGCAAAAGTAATACTATTGCAGCGTAGCATTTGTTAATTGACATGCTCCACCAGGCCGAGGAAGTCCCGTACGGCTCCGGAAACATCCGGCAGCTTATCCGGGCACTGCCCCGCAACGGTAATGTGGCAAGCGCAAGCGAACCACGAGTCCGGTCGACGGCCTGTGCCGATCAATAATGTCCTTTCGCGGGAAAGGTTGTGCGCAGGGCGGGAGAAATCCCTGCCGGGCGCGTTCAATGAACCTCATTCCTGCGCGGAATGGGGTTTTTTAGTTTGCCAAATGATATTTGGCAAACTAACCCGCCGAAGAGACGGGTAATTATACTGAAAAAGGTAAACGTCCAGCAAACTGGGCGAAATTGAGTCCGTTGAAAAACCCCTGCTTTTCGACTTGTTGTCATCCACGAAGGTCTTTAACCCGCGGATGCGGGACTTCATTCATGTCCACATAATGGAAGTCGTCGGGGATCCATCATCGACGGTATTCATGGATTCCCGCTTTCGCGGGAATGACACACAAAAAACTTTTTCAATTGACTCAAATTAGGCAAGTTAAAAGGAATCATAAATATGATCATCGTCAACACCGGCAACGGAAAGGGAAAAACAACCGCGGCCATCGGCCAGATCATCCGGTCGCTGGGCAGGGGATGGAATGTCTGCCTTATCCAGCTATTCAAGGGAAAAGAGTTCTACGGTGAACAGAAGGTCCTTTGCGGGCTAAAAAATCTGCATTTCTATTCTTTTGCGCCCCGCCACCCCGGATGCTTTCATGATGCCTCTCCCGAAAAAGTGAAAGAGGAATGCCGGGCAGCCGTCGCGGCCGCTTACAAGCTCATTAAAGGCAAAAAGAAGTGCCATTTGTTCGTTCTTGAAGAGTTCAACATCGCGGTAAGGGACGGCTTTCTGACTGTTAATGAATTACTTGAACTTGTAAAAAAAGTAAATGATAAATCAGACGTTATTGTAACGGGGCGCGGCGCGCCTGAGAAATTACTTGAAGCAGCCGACCTTGTGACGGAAATGAAGGAGATCAAGCACCCGTTCTCAAAAGGCATTACCGCGAGGAAAGGGATAGAGTACTAGCATCGTAAAATGCAAATCGCAAATTTCAAATTGGGACGAAATCTATTTTGCGCGCAGGCTGAAGCCTGCGCTTACCAATTACTTACTCACTAGTCCCGCTTAGGCGGGACGGACTCACTTACTCACTTTAAGGTGGCTATTATGGGCAATCTGATTTTTATCACCGGCGGTGTACGGTCTGGAAAAAGCGATTTCGCGGTCACACGCGCCGCGGCGGCGGGAGATCAGGTTTGTTTTATCGCCACCTGTCAGCCGCTCGACGACGAAATGGAACACCGGGTAAGAAAACATCGGGAGAACAGGCCTTCATCCTGGCAAACCATTGAAGAACAGCTCGATATTGCCGCGGCGCTCGGGAAAGTATCCGCGGGCACAAAGGCCGTCATCATAGATTGCCTGACTCTCCTTGTCTCCAATATGACCTTTGCCCAGCTGTCGGATGATGATATTGAGCATCGGATCGGCCTTATGCTTAAAGCCATAGAGAACGTCCCCTTCGAGGTCATTGTTGTTACCAATGAGCTGGGATGGGGCATCGTCCCGGAAAACGAGCTTGCACGCCGGTTCAGGGATACTGCCGGCAGGGTCAACCAGATGGCCGCCCGCGCCGCGCGGGAAGCGTACCTGATGGTCGCGGGAATACCGGTGCAATTGAAATAAAAGGCATTAACTGGTCTATTGAACGCTGTTACGAAAGGAATCTCAATGTCTCTTCTCCAGGAAACGATCGCACGCATCAAAACGGTGGATACACATGCCATGGCAATGGCCCGCAAACGTCTCGACTCCCTTACCAAACCGCGTGGCAGCCTCGGCGCGCTGGAAGACATCGCCGCGCGCATAGCGGGCATGACGGGTAACCACCGGCCCGTTATTCGGCGGAAAACGATCATAACCATCGCGGGAGACCATGGCGTGGTAAAGGAAGGGGTCAGCGCTTTCCCGCAGGAAGTAACGCCGCAGATGGTGCTGAACTTCCTTAACGGCGGCGCGGCCATCAACGTATTATCCCGCCACGCGGGCGCGAAGGTCGTAGTTATGGACGCCGGCGTCGCCGGCGATATGCAGCCACATCCCGGACTGGTGGCAAAAAAGATCGCCCGGGGAACGAACAACATCGCGGCGGGCCCCGCAATGACCAGGGAAAACGCCATAAAGGCTGTGGAAGCCGGCATTGAAGTCGCCCTTGGTGAGATCGATAATGGAGCTGATATCCTTGGCACCGGAGAAATGGGCATCGGCAATACCACTCCGTCCAGCGCCATCGTCGCCGCGGTCACCGGTTCAAGAGTAGAAGATGTCACGGGGTGCGGGACCGGCCTTGACGAAAAAGGGCGGGCTTTGAAAATTGCCGTCATTAAAAAGGCTTTGACGGTGAACAAACCCGACGTCACGAACGGCCTTGACGTCCTTTCCTGCCTCGGAGGATACGAGATCGGCGCGATGGCAGGGGTATTTCTCGCGGGCGCGTCCCGCCGCGTTCCGGTCGTCATAGACGGTTTCATATCAGGCGCGGCGGCCCTGACAGCATCCCTGCTGTGTCCGGAAGTGAAGGGATACATGATCGCGTCCCACTGTTCCGTCGAAAAAGGGCATCGGGTCACTCTTGACTATCTTCGCATCCCTCCGCTATTCGATTTCTCCATGAGACTGGGCGAAGGCACGGGCGCGGCTTTCGGCATCATGTTCGCCGAAGCTTCGCTGAAGATACTGAACGAAATGGCTACTTTTGAAGAAGCACAGATAAAATGTAAAGCGTAAAATGAAAAATGCAAAACAAAAAACTGGCAGGCAGATAACAGCATTGCGCTAAATAATGTGGCCGTTAAGCCGTCCTGTTTTACACTTTACACTTTTCATTTTAGAATTTTCGCTTATGAATTACCTCAACGCATTCCTCGGAGCAATACGGTTTCTCACGGTCATCCCGGCGGGAAAAACGGAAAGCGAATTTGATTTCCGGAAGGTTGCCATGTGCTTCCCTTTCGCGGGCGCGGCGATCGGCGCGGTCATCGGCGTGGCCTGGCTCGGCGCGTCGTCGGTATTCACGCCGCTTTTCAGCGCCGCTGTCGCCGTCATGGCCCTGGCCGCGCTGACGGGCGGCCTGCATCTGGACGGCGCCGCCGACTTTGCCGACGGACTCCTGTGCCGGGGGGGAAAAGAAAGATCACTGGAAGCGATGAAGGATCCGCGGGTCGGGGCCATGGGCGCGGCCATGATAGCGGGTATACTGATCCTGAAGGTCTCCGCCCTCGCGATGTTTTCGAAGAATATTCTTTTTCCGGCGCTTGTCGCGGCCTGCGTGGCCGGACGCTGGAGTATGCTCGTGCCCATGCGATGGTTCGATTACGCGCGGCCGCGAGGCACGGGAGAACAGTTCTCCCGGCAGCTCGACACGCGATCTTTCGCCATCGCGTCTCTTCTTACTCTGGCGATCGAGGTGGCCATTGCCGGACCGGCTGCGCTCATCGTGCTCATTGCCGCGGGGATGATGGCTTTCGCCGTCGGACTGCTCGCGCGCCGGGCCCTGGGAGGCGTCACGGGAGACGTCTTCGGAACCGTCAATGAATTGAACGAAATACTTGTCCTTGCGGTTATTTACGCCTTAAAAGGGGCACCATGAATGAAAACGCGCTGGAACAACGGTTGTCGGAAAAAGGCATCACATGTAAAGCCCTGCTGGATACTGCCATAACGACATACATTTACGACCCCGCTATCGGCCCCCCACGCATCGTCAGGGAAAAAGTCCGCAAGGGCTTCCGTGCCGCGTTCGCCGACATCAATGTCGCCGCGCTGGTCACTGCCGGTATTCTCCTGGAAGAAGCGGGGGAAAAGGGTATGATCCCGAACGTTTCCCGGAAAAAGTACGCTGCCGACCCGGTAGACCTTATCGCAGATGAGATACTGGGGCAGGCCATCGCGCAGTACCTCGCAGGAACCCGGGCGCTTTTCGAATTTGAACGCCTGGATAAAAACAAGCCCGGGATCCTCGCGGCGCTGCCGCCGATCCTCGATGATATCGTCGCCGGCCTGATAGCCGGTGTCATGGTGAAAGTATGTTCACAATAAATCGCGTATTTTCTCGTCTGGCAGACTATATTAATGTGCCGTTTTTGCCCTCTCCCTTGCAGGGAGAGGGCAGTGTGAGGGTATGCGGCCTGCCGTCCTGTGCCTCCCCTCATCCCGGCCTTCTCCCTCAAGGGGAGAAGGAGCTTAACAAACAGCGTTTCACTTTCGGACTAAACGTCCCGTTACTGGTTCTTCTATTCGCTTGCTTCGGTGAAACCTGCCTTGGATCTGATTACCACCGTATCGTCTCTCTCGCGCCGTCGGTGACGAAAAACGTGCGACTTCTCGGCATGAGCGATCGTCTGGTGGGCACCACGCTGTACTGTCCTCCAGGCGCGCCGCATGCTGTCAGCGTCGGCACGGTGCTGGAACCGAGCATTGAAACGATCGTTACGCTGAAGCCCGACCTTGTGATCGCGACGAAAGAAGGGAACGCCTCTGTCACGGTCGAGCGGCTACGCAGCCTCGGGATACGTGTGTATGCCATGGACCCCTGCGACAATTTCGACGACATCAACCGCGGGTTCCTGGCACTGGCGAACGTTGTCGGGAAAGAAGATATGGCACGTTCGATCGTTTCCGACGCGAAGGCCCGGGTAAATAAAGTGCGCGCAAAAACCGCGAACAGGAAGCGCACCCGGGTTTTCTGGGAAATGGGCGCGCAACCGTTGTTCACCGCCAGCAGAAAGAGCTACCTCAACTATTTTATGGAGTACGCGGGCGGGGAAAACATTTTTTCAGAATGCGCCGCGCGTTATCCCCAGATAAGCCGCGAAGAGGTCTTACGGCGCGATCCCGACGCCATCATCCTTATCACCATGGGCGACGTAACGCCAAAAGAAAAGGAATACTGGGAGTCGTTCCCGTCGCTTAAAGCGGTCGCCGCAAAAAAGGTGTTCATACTTTCAGGCCCGCTGTTCACCGATCCAACGCCCGCGGGCTTCGCCGAAGGAGTGGAACGGATAGCGGCATTGCTCCATCAATAGAAGATTCTTTACGCGCGGGCTGAAGCCCGCGCCTACCACGGATAAACTCCCCCATGCCCCTCTTAGAACAAAAGAGGGGGGAACGGCACAACAAAGGCGAATTACACAGCCATGATTCGGTCAAAATCATTTTTCATCCTTATCATTCTCGGCATCCTGCTTGTCGCCGTGGCGATCGGCGCGCTGTTCCTGGGCGGAGCGGACATCTCCGCGGGAATATGGCAGGCGATCCTCCATCCTTCTGACAGCGATATGGCGTCCGCCATCATCTGGAAGATCAGGGTCCCGCGCGTCCTGGCCGGGCTTCTTGCCGGGATGGGCCTTGCCGCAGCCGGATGCGTGTTCCAGGGCATGTTGCGCAATCCGCTGGCCGATCCTTACACGCTCGGCATTTCCGGCGGAGCGGCCTTTGGCGCGGCAGTGGTCATGCTGTGGGGCGGGGCCCACTCCCACGCGTTGTTACCGGCCGGCGCTTTCGCCGGGACCGTTCTCTCGGTGCTTCTTGTGTATGCCGCAACCGTCCGAAAATCATTTTCGCTTTCTTCTCTCATCCTGAGCGGCGTCATCATAGGTTTCCTTTTTTCTTCCCTGGTACTGCTGCTGGTGGCAATCGTGAATCCCCAGCGTCTTCAGGGCGCTCTCGTCTGGCTCATGGGCGACCTTTCCGGGTCGTCCTCTTCGCTGGCAAAATACGCGTCCCTGGTGATCGTACCGGGCACCACGCTCCTTGTTTTTGCGGCCCGGGAACTGAACGTCCTTATGCTGGGCGACGAAAAGGCGCGGACGCTCGGCATCTCTCCCGGGAAGGTGAAAGGGATCCTGTTCCTTATCGCTTCGCTGATCACCGGGGCGTGCGTGGCATTGGGCGGGATCATCGCGTTCGTCGGCCTTATCATCCCTCACATGGTTCGCCCTATCACCGGGAACGACCATCGTATTCTCATCCCCGCGTCGGCCCTGGGCGGCGCTTCATTCCTTGTCTTGTGCGATACTGCTGCACGGACGGTCATCGCTCCGATAGAGCTGCCGGTGGGCGTCATCACCGGCCTGGCGGGCGGCATATTTTTCCTTTACCTGTTATTTACGACTAAGGAAAGCTGGTGATAAAAACCATTGCAAATTTCAAATTGACGTTCAATTTGCATTTTGATATTTGCGATTTGAGATCTCCCCTGTTTTGATACTATGAACTACTTAACGCTGACAAACATCAGTGCCGGTTACGGCACCAAAAGAGTCCTCGACAGGATATCGCTTGAAATAGCGCAGGGGGATTTCTGCGGTATCATCGGGCCGAACGGCGCGGGAAAGACGACCTTGTTCCGCCTGATAAACGGCATCCTCCCGCCATGGGAAGGAGAGCTTGCCTTCAAGGGAAAGGCCCTTGCCTCGATCTCCCGCAGGGAAAGAGCGCGCAGCATAGCCACCATGCCGCAACTGCTCGAGGTACCGTTCTCCATCACCGTCGAAGAATGCGTCCGCATGGGTCGCTACCCTCATCGTTCCCGCTGGCAGCCCCTGTCTCCCGCGGACATGAGCGCGGCGGAAGAGGCCATGCGCCTGACGGAAACCCTTGAGCTGCGCGCCATGCCGATGCACGAGCTTTCGGGAGGAGAACGCCAGCGCGCGCTTCTGGCGCAGTCGCTGGCGCAGGATCCCGAGCTGCTTCTCCTCGACGAGCCCACCGCGCACCTGGATATCGGCCACCAGGTCGAGATAATGGACCTTATCAGGGAACTGAACGCATCGCGCGGCATGACCGTCGTCACAGTCCTGCACGATCTTAACCTTGCGGGAGAATACTGTTCCCGCCTGCTCCTGATGGACCGGGGAACGATATCAGCTCAGGGATCGCCCGAAGACGTTCTGACCTACCAGAACATCGAACGCGTCTACAAGACCGTCGTTGTCGTAAAAGAGAATCCCGTTTCAAAAAAGCCATACGTTGTTTCGGTGTCGAAACACTATTTGAAATAATAATCAAAGACGTTCTCGTGTTCGCGAGTTCTTGAGTTCTCGTGTAACGACATTCAGTTATAAAGATCGTGTTTTGCGCTATTAAACTTAAGAACGCAAGAACACAAGAACCCGAGAACGTCGTTTTTATTAAAGGAGCTGTTCCATGAGATCCCCTGCAACCTTTGCCGCTGCAGTTCTGCTGGCCGGTGTATCAATGCTTCACGCGGAAGAATCGCCGCTTTTCCTGAGCCTCACCAGGCGCGCCCGCCCGATAGACGATACGCCGTCCAATGTTTCCGTTGTTACCTCAAAGGAGATCGAGCAGAAAAATGCCCGCACGCTGGGAGAGGCGCTTGCCGGGTTGCCGGGCGTCGCCCAGGGAACGTATGGAACGTACGGGGGGAACAACAATCTTATGCTCCGCGGATCGTCCGCTGAACAGGTGCTGGTCATGATCGATGGACGGAGGATAAACGATCCCGCCCAGGGGCTTGTGGATGCCGGATCCATCCCGGCAGACAATATCGACCATATCGAGATCATCCGCGGCGGCGCTTCCGCCGTCTACGGTTCGTCCGCTTTCGGAGGGGCGGTCAACATCATCACGAAACGGCAGTACGACCAAACCCCTTCAGTCGACCTGGCGGCATCGTATGGAGATCACAATACGCGCAGGCTGTCGCTTGCCGCGGGAGCGCGGCAGGGGCCGTTATCGGGATCCATCACCGGAAGCAGCCTTTTATCCGACGGGTGGAGACAGAATTCCGACTACGACGGCCGCGACGTATTCGTCCGCCTGGGATATGAAACGAAAGATTACGGTATATTCGATCTTTCCGGATCGGTTTTCAGAAGCGAAACCGGCGTTCCCGGATTTGGCGCCACCCTCGGCCAGTATAATGGAACCATCGAAAGACAGTCAAGCTCGCCGCGCGCGCGGCAGGACCAGAGTAATCAATATGCCCGGCTTGAACACCAGATGCAATGGCATAAAGATACGCTGAAAACCGTCGTCTATACGTCCCGCAACAGGACCGACTACAGGGATCCCGACTATTTTTCTGATGATCGTTACATCAGCATGACATACGGGACCGAAGTGCAGTATGCCGCGGAAAACGGAACGACGGCGGGAGGTGAATGGTGGCAGGACGGTTTCCTTCAGACCAACAACATCATCGGAGCCGATACCGTAGACCGCTCCCGCGACTCTTCCGCCGTGTATCTGCTCCATGAACTGCGGCTCGGCGGGTTCAGCGCCATCCCGGGAATACGGCTTGACAGCAACTCTTCTTTCGGCAGCATATTCAGCCCGAAGATCACCCTGCTGTACGATATTAACGGGCAATGGAAAGTGTCCGCCAATACCGGGCGCTCATGGCGCTCACCGACATTCAATGAACTGTACTCGCCGGCGTATTCATATACAGATCTGGACGGTGCGCTCAATACGACGCGAGGCAACGCGAACCTTCAGCCGGAGGATGGAATAGCGTCTGATATCGGGGCCCGGTTCTCCGGTAAAGACGTCCAGGGAGCCGTCTCCGCGTTCCTTACACGGGGAAAGAACCTGATCAGCTGGCATCAGTCGCTCGCGCCGAACGCGGCCCCGGGATCGCCCGCGTATATCTTCCAGCCCGTCAACATCTCGGGATCCCGCCAGGCCGGTATCGAGATGGAGCTCAGCCAGCGCATCATCTCGGGCCTTTACCACCGCGCGAATTATACTTACCTGTGGGCTGAAGACACGGAACGCAACGTCGTGCTGCCCTATCGTCCCATGCACACGATCAACTATGAGCTCACCTGCCTGTTCTCATGGAACATGAAGGCCAGCGGCACCGTCCGGTATTACAGTGAAACGAAGACCGGTACCGTGTCGACAGCGGATTCCCTTCCGGGATACACGCTTACCGGTATCCGTATCGCGCAGAAATTCGCCGGAACGGAACTTTGGGTCTCTATTGACAACATTGCCGATATACGGTATCAGACCCGCATCGGGTATCCGCTCCCCGGCAGGGCCTTTAGTGCCGGATTGTCAATGAAGCTGTAAAAAAAGTGACAAAACGAAAGAAATCAGGTATACTATTAACAATTGGTTTACTTGGTGTATGCCGCGTCAAACCCGCGTACTCGCGGAAAAGCTGTCATACGCAGCCGGGACAGAAGTAACCGCCTTTTTCCCGGAAGACGGATGCAAGATCCACGTCCTGCTCTATGGCCTCGGCCGGGAACAGTTCAGCCGCGTCATGGGACTCCGCAACGATATCTACGCCCTGCGCAATTATATCCGCGAGATGAACTTATTCTGGGCATGATCCGCTCATGCTCGAAAGATTTGACGAAAGGCAATATCTCACGCGTTGTCCGCGACACCGCGGGCCTCCTTTCAGGTATCTTCGTGACGGCGCCGTTCCTTGCGGCCTTCCGTCACCTCTGCAACGGCAGGCCGCTTGCCGATAAACTTGCCGCGCGCTTCCAGCTCCCGAAAAAGCGCCGCCGCGTTCTATGGTTTACCGATTCCATTGCATCATAAAAGTTCATGTGTCTGCTTTCACGTTGCAACTCTGCAACATGAGGTTTGTTATTGTCCATCAGTCGTCAATTGGAAATCTTGCGTAACACCAAAGAGTAAGTAACGGCAACATCATAAAAAGCCCGTCTTTCTTGAAGAAAGACGGGCTTTTTATGTCCAATTTGCAATTTGATATTTGCGATTTGAAATGCCGTTCTCAGTGCCTTGAAATACGCAACGTTAGTTATGTCACATGCGTCATTATACAGACTCACCTGCTCACTTACTTTTCGCCTATCTTTATCAATCTCATCATGATCAGCGCCACGAGGATGCCGACGACGGCTCCGCCGAGCACATCGCCGGGGAAATGGCTGCCCACATAGACGCGGGAAAAACCCATGAACAGCGCGAGGGCGTAGAACAGCGGCCAGAACTGCGGGATCTTCGCGCTGAGATAGGTCGCCACGCTGAAAGCTATCTGCGTGTGGCCCGACGGGAACGATCCCCGTTCAAGCCGTTCGTAAAACGTTATCACCTGATCGCCGAAAACCGCCAGCGGCCTGAGCCGTTCGAACGCATCCTTCAGGAAGTGGACCAGAATGCCGCCGACGGCAATGATCCCGACGGCGAGCAGGAACTCCTGCCAGAAATGCTCGCGCCTGAACTGACGGAGGATCGCCCCGATCAAAATGACAAGGAATATCAATCCGGTGTTTATGCCAAGGCGGTTATCAAGGCGGGTCAGGTTCGACATCAAATAATCCACCGATGGCGTATGCATCCTGTGGTTTATCAGCCAGAACAGCTGGTGATCAGCGTTGATCAGTGCCTCCCGCATTCCGAGACGTGGGCCGAGCATCGCGGAAGTATACTCCCGGGGAAGGCGTTCCGGATCGAACCCGCGCCCCTCGCTGATCCAGAAGATGCGGACCTTTCTACCTTTTCTGAAGATCTCCACCGTCCTGGCCGGTTCCCACTGCGAGAAAGGAAACACGCTTTCCGGGTCGAGATAAAAATAATCGTTCGTGACGAAGATGCCGTCCCGCCCCTTCAGGGAGCTCAGATCGCGCTGCCACAGGTCGTAGGCGTCAAGGCGGTCGCTCAGGCAGTACACGCGCGGATGGCCTGGGATATAAAAACTCAGCTGGCTGGCGATGTAATGACGGTGAGTAAAAACGAACGGCTTCGGCTCTGGTGAGCGCTCGATGATATCCGCGACTGCCTTACCCGCGTCCTCCCAGCCATAAAGCTCGTTGGTAAGGTCGATCTTTTCCGCCCGGGTAATGCCGTCCTCAAGCCGCTGCGCTTCGGAGCGGGGCAGAAAGATCTCCGGTGGAAGCACCTTGTACATCGCCTGGAGCGGGACAAGTATATTCAAGAGCACGGCAAGGCCGCCCGCACAATAACAGAATACACGGAACCATTTTTTTGCCCACGACGCAACCATTAGCTGTGCCACGCCTATCGTCAGGGCAAGGTACCCCATAGCCGGCCAGTGGGGCAGTATCTCGTTGAAGCTGGCTATCGACGTGAAAAGGAAGAGCGTTGGGAACGAAAAAGAGAACACGAACAACGCCTTGCGGTCCCTGTCGCGGAATGCCCGCCACCCCAGGATGAAAAGAGTTATCCAGTAAAGGAAGAAAAGCAGCGGGGAAACATAGCCCGCCTGAGCCCCCAGGCACTGGCCCAGGAGCGTCGGGGAGAATTTCGGCGCGGCATGGCCGAAGCCGTGGCGCAGCTGGAACCCGAACGATACCCAGCCGTTCTCCATGTTCCACAGGATGACCGGAAAAAATACCGCCAGAGAAACGGTCAGCGCGAGATACGGATCATATTTGAGGAACCAGTGCCGGTGGTGAGGCGACAGGAAATACAGGAATAAGAACAGCGACGGGACCAAAAGTATCGCGTTGTATTTGCAGAGCAGCCCAAGGCCAAGCAGCACCCCGAGGACATACCACCAGGAACGTTTGCTCGTTTCGATAAGGCGCAGCGTCACCGCGATGAAAGCCATCCAAAGGCAGGCCAGCGGCGCGTCCGGGATCGTGATCACCGCTCCAAGAAATGAGAACACCGGAACGATATTAAGCAGCACGGCGGCAAAAAAAGCCACCCGTTCGCCGAAGAGCGACCGCGCCACGCGATAGACGAGATAGGAAGTGATAAAGAAGCAGAGAATAGCCGGGAACCGCACCGCGAACTCGTTATTCCCGAAAATAAGGGTGGAGAATTTTATCAGGTAACCGATCGCGGGAGGATGGTCAAAATAGGAAAGGTCGGGATACCGGCCGTAAGTCCAGTAATGGGCTTCGTCCCCGCTCAGTCCAATGCGGCCAGCGATCAGCAGGCGTATCAGCGCGGTACAGCCATTAAGTATCCAGAACCAGAGAGAGTAGTTCATTCGTAATTTTTAAGGCGCAGTTCCCAGACGCGCACAAGGTATTTGAACAGTGTGGACGGTTTGAGCTTCGATTCGCCCGCACCGCGGGACATGAACTCGATGGGGACCTCGTCCATGGCCATGCCCCGACGTTTGAGATGGAAAATAACTTCGGACACGATGAAAGGATCCCGGGCGGAAAGGAATGGAAGGATCGCTTCCAGCGCCCTGCGGGAAAACAGCCGGTATCCCGACGTCGGGTCCTGCAGGCTCACGCCCAGCACCGCGGCAAGATAGCGCCGGGCAAAGCCGCTGATGCCGCGCCGCAGGAACGAACGGGCCTCGTCTTTGCCGCCCGCAACGTACCGGGAACCTATCGCGACGTCCCCTTTTTTTGCCGCTTCAAGGAGGGCCGGGATATACCGGGGATCATGCGAACGGTCGCCGTCCATTTCCACGACATACTCAGCTCCCAGCTCAAGGGCCTTTTTGAATCCGTCGATCCCAGCCCATCCCCGGCCCCGCCTTTCGGTACGCAGCAGAAGATGAACGCGGGGATCGGCCTGTGTCATTTCCTCAACGATACGCGCGGTCCCGTCGGGGGAATTATCGTCCGCGACCAGCACCCCTATATCAAGAGGAAGCGCGAGGATATCCTGTATCATCCCCTTTATGTTGCCCGCTTCGTTATAAGTGGGGATCATCGCGATTATATCCATAGTTTGATTTTCAGGAAAGACGAATGAGAAGCAGTCAGCTTTCAGCTACAGCCAAAAGCAGTAAGCTGACTGCTGATAGCGAATGCTGAAAACTCATATTTTCCTGGCTATTGATTTATATGCGTTCCACACCATGTCGGTCGTTATCTGCCGCATGCAATCGGGGGAAACGTCGCACTCCTGACGGTAACAGCAGATACAGGAAGCGGGGGAAACGACTTTCGTTCCCCGGCCGTACAACTCAATCTCCGGGGCCGATGTCGGCCCGAAGACGGCTGCCACGCGTTTACCCAGTCCCAGCGCCGCGTGCAGGGCAAGGGTATCGCCGGTGATCAGAACATCGCACAGATTGACCAGCGCGAAGAAATCGGGAAGGGGATTATTCGTTCCGGCCGATATCGCCGCTCCCCGGGACTGCCGGACAAGTTTCGCGATCACTTCTTTTTCTTCCGGTCCGCCCAGCAGGAGCGCCTGGGTCTTTTCAGCCGCCAGCCGGGAGATCAGCTCGCGGTATCCTTCATCCGTCCACTTCTTCAGGCGCCAGCGTTTACCCGCGCCGGGATTAATGCCTACGACGCGTCCTTTTAAATGGTGTTCCCTCGCGAACCGGCGCGCGCGCGCCTCCGCTTCAGGGACCAGAGGCGTAAAGATCGGATAGTCATTCCGGGTAAGACCCGCTATACGGGCCATCCAGTATTGATATGTCCGCGTGTTCGCCCGTTTCACGTCATCCGCGGCGCTCATCAGCAGCCATTCGCGGGCAAACCGGTTTGAACAGACGACGCGGCGGCGGCCGTCAAGGCTGAAACCGACGCGTTTTCTTGCCATCGCCATGGTGGCGAGCGTCATGCTTTCCGGCGACAGGTCCATGTTTACGACCACATCGAAGGAAGATCCAAGCAGGCGCTCGTATATCCTATTATCCTGCGGCCAGATCGCGCCGATGTACGGATTACCTTCAAGGATGGGCACGGAGACGGGAGAGACGATCCAGGTAATGACGGCGCCCGGATACCGCTCCTTCAGGCCGGGAAGCAGGAACGTAGTGCGCAGAACATCGCCCATCGCGCCCAGCTTGACGATAAGTATCCTTGTTTTGTTTTTCTGAACCGGTTGAACTACTGGCTGGTAACGCCCGCATCCGCCGCAGTGGACTCCTTCTTCCTTATGAAAACGGCAGGGACGGTCGAGAGGGAAAAAACGGCAGTCGGCCTTGATCATTCTTTTGTTTTTTCTCCTTCCTGTTTTGCCCTCTCATTTTCAAAATTCCGCAGCCTTCGCGTAATTTTGTTATTATCTCATATTTTTAATTTCCGGTCAAATAATGTATAATCAAAAATTCCCCAAAAGGAAAGGTGGAATTTTTGTGCACGCGCTGCGCGCATAATACAAAAAAAGAAGCGGAAATGAAAAATAAATTTAGAACGCTGAAGGACATTATTAAGCGGTATAAACGAGTTCTGGTCGCCTATTCTGGAGGCGTGGACTCGACATTCCTCGCCGCCGCGGCCCTCGACACTCTCGGCAGTGGGAACGTCCTCGCCGTGACCGCCGTAAGCGCGACCTATCCTGAAAACGAACGCCGCGTCGCGGAACGCGTCGCCCGGCAACTGGGCCTGCGGCATCGTTTTATAACGACCGGCGAGCTGTCGGACGAACATTTTACCGCCAATCCGGCAGACCGCTGCCATTACTGCAAGAACGAGCTCTTCCGCGCCCTTGCCGCTCTCGCGAAGAAGGAAAACATGGCCCTGCTGGACGGCACGAACTACTCCGACCGGAACGATTTCAGGCCGGGAAGAAAAGCGGCCCGCCGGTGGCGCGTCGCGACGCCTCTTGAGGCGGCGAAACTTACAAAGGAAGAGATCCGCCGCCTGAGCAGGCAGCGGAAGCTGCCCACGTGGGATCTGCCCGCCCAGGCATGCCTCGCGTCCCGCGTCCCGTACGGTACCCGGCTTACCCCCGAACGGCTCCTGAAAATAGATAAAGGAGAAGAACTTCTACGCAAAACAGGCCTGTCCGTCATACGGCTTCGCGATCACGGCGAAACCGCGCGCATCGAGACCTCGCCGGAAGAAATGCCCCGCCTGCTTTGCAAAAGCACCGCTCAAGCGGTTATTCAGGGGCTGAAACGGCTGGGGTGGCGGTTCATCGTCATGGACCTCGAAGGATACCGTACCGGATCCCTTAATCCGTCCGCCCGCCGGAAGCTCCGACGGAAGAAATCTTGACAGGAAGCAGCGAAATTTATATAAACAACGATATCCCGGATCGGCCGGAAATAAGTCTTGCGGTTTCGGCCGAAATACATTATAAATAAGGAAACGTTGCAGATCTAAACTCATGAAAAAACAGGATAACGCGCCTCTTTTCGACACGCTGCTGGGTCATGCCCGGCGCAACGTGGTCTCGTTCCATACCCCCGGCCATAAGAACGGCCGCGGTATCGACAAAAAGCTCAGGGACTATACCGGCAAGAACATGTACCGTTTTGACGTAACGGTCTTTCCGGAAGTCGACTCCCTGCACGATCCCACCGGCCCCATCAAGAAGGCCGAGGAACTGATGGCCGCGGCCTACGGAGTGGACCGTTCGTTCTTTCTCGTCAACGGCACGTCCGTGGGGAACATCGCGATGTTCATGGCCGCCTGCAATCCGGGCGACTCCGTCATCGTCTCCCGCAGCTCTCATAAATCTATCATGTCGGGCATCATTCTCGCGGGCGTGTGGCCCATCTGGATACAGCCGCGGGTTGACCAGAACCTCGACATAATCTTCAATTCGTCGCCGGAAGAGATCGAAGACGCGCTGAACCGCTATCCGGAAGCGCGGGCGGTGTTCGTTACCAGCCCCACGTATAACGGGGTGACGACCGACCTGGTCAAGATCGCGGAGATCTGCCACCAGCGCGGCAAGGTACTGCTGGTGGACGAAGCCCACGGCCCGCACCTTAAATTCAACAGGAACCTTCCGATGTCGGCGGTGGAAGCCGGCGCGGACCTCTGTGTGCAATCGACCCACAAGATATTGTCGGCTCTTTCACAGGGGTCGGTACTTCACTTCAACTCGCAGCTTATTGATGTGACCCGAGTAAAAAAGATCATCTCGATGCTCCAGACAACAAGCCCCAATTACCTGATCCTGGCAAGCATCGACCTCGCACGGCGGCAGGCGTACCTGCACGGCGAAGCAATGCTTGAGAAAGTCATCCAGTCGGCGGAATACGCCCGGGCCCATATCAACAAGATCCCCGGACTGAATTGTTTCAGCCGCGAGGATATCAACAAACTGGGCTACGACCTGGACCAGACCAAGCTGACGATCAACGTGACGCGCACCGGTTTTTCAGGATACCAGATTGAAGACATCCTGGCAAATGAATATAATGTACAGATAGATTGCGCCGATATCTTCAACCTGATCGCAATCATGGGCATCGGTTCCGACAAGAGCGACGTTCTGGCGCTGGCCAACGCTCTCAAGGACATTGCGGCAAAGTACCACGGGTATCAGCGCAACTGGATCCTTCAGATACCGTCTCTCGCCACCGAAATGGTAATGATGCCGCGGGAAGTATTCTTATCCTCGAAAATTAAACGTGTTCCGCTCAGCAAAGCTGCCGGACAGATCGCCGCGCAGACACTGACGCCTTATCCGCCCGGCATTCCTGTCGTCATTCCCGGCGAACGCATTACCCGGGAGATCTGTGAATATCTGATTGACATGTCCGCCAAGGATATCCGTATCAGCGGCCAGGAAACAGAGACGTTGAAGACTGTAAAAGTAGTCGCGAACTGAGAAAAGTTGAACAGCCGCCTTTCATCAGCAATTTGATTCGAGGCAGGGGAGCACATTATCAGCGGCGTTACCGTGAACAGAGAGGAGACAGACGAATGAACAAGAAAGATATGGAGAAATTCAAAAAAGCTCTTGTCGAGAAACGGGAAGATCTTTTGAACGTCGTGCGCAGCAAGAAGGAGAGGGATCTTCAGGAAGTCGAGATCGGCGATGAGATAGACAGCGCTTCGCAGAACGTCGAGAAAGAACTTCTTTTTGAACTTGCCGACAACGAAAAAATGATGCTGGACGCCATAGAAGCGGCGTTGCGCCGCATCGAAAAAGGCACGTTCGGCTCCTGCGAATCCTGCCGTGGCAAGATCTCGGATGAGCGTCTTAAAGCAATTCCCTGGGTCCGCTACTGCATTTCGTGCCAAACCAAAGCGGAAAAGCCGCGCTGAGAACATAGAGGTCCCCCGCCCGCAGCAGCTCGTTAACATCCCGGACACCCCGCAGAGGGGATGATGGTCCCTGCCGTTTTTGACGCCCCCCCGAAATAAACGGTTATAATGGAGCAAGAGGCAGTGTTGCCAGTTCCCATTGACCGTTGATCCGTCCCTGACTTTATGGTCACTGGTCACTGTCTCAGGGGGGTGTACCGTGCCTGAAACAACGCAAGTCCTGCATCTGCCAAAGGCAGCAGAAGCATTCCATTTTACCAGCCGTCTCAACCTCACCGTACTTACCGGCCGCCAGGCCCGCGACCGCGCCGAACTCCTCGAGAACATCAAGGCCGCGCCGGGATCGGTCATTTACCACCATACTCACCATTTCATCCAGCAGGACCAGGCGCTTTCTCCCGAACCTCCGAACGATTTCGCCTACTGGTTGACCAACGTCCTTCAGGAAGACATCCTTGGCGAAAAACTGGCTGCCTTCTACGTCAAACAGTATCCTACCATCCGTTCCCCGCAGGATAAAGGTTTGTCTTTTTTCAATCCAACATCCAGAATCCAGAGTCCAGTATCGCCGTTGTTTTAACATATTTTTCAATTATTTTTCATTTTTACCTGATCTCGTTTTGATATTAGCACTGCAATGATATGAAATCTAATTAAATAACGGCAATACCACTTATATCTGCCGCTTCGGGAACCTCTCGCTGCCAGATGTGACCATGAGAAAATTGATCGCCTCGCTGACCACTGCCTCGTTCCTGTTCTCCTTCGTCCTGGCGCAGCCCGTTCTGGCAGCGGTTGAACTGCGCCGTTCCGCCACATCCCTTCAACAATCGCTTTCTCCGGACATCGTACCTGCCGCCATCGGCCGCGTCACCTCTTTCCAGTCCTTCGGCGGCGATCAGGTCGTCATCAACATTCAGGACCTGCACTGCCATGCCGAAGTCCAGCGCAACATCGCCACTATACTTCGAGTACTGGATGAACGATACGGCCTGAAGAAAGTGTATATCGAAGGCGCCTCGGGCGACCTCGATACCTCCTGGCTGGAAGGGATAAAGGACAAAACCTTCCGCGGAGAGATCGTCGAAGCGCTGGTCGGCCAGGGAAACTCACCGGCACCGAATACTATGCCATCACCTCCGGCAAACCCGGCCTGCTGAGCGGCCTTGAGAACGAGCCGGTCTACCGCGGCAACATCGTCCGCCTTCAACAGATACTTGAAAAAAAGCCCCGGTTCGACGCTGTTGCCGCCCGCATGCGCGGCGAACTCGAAAAACTGAGGAAAAGCTACTTCGGCCGGACCAACCGCAGGCTTGAAAAAACGGTGCTGAACTACCTGGATGGGAAACTGCCGGCCGAAAAGTATTACTCGCTTCTGCGCCAGTTCGTCGACAAGATCAACGAAACGCCCACCTATATCCACGGCGTCCCCAACCTCGATCTGGACTACTACCCCAATGTCGCCTCCTGCATGAGCCTTCTGGACGAAAGCCGCCATATCAACTACCGGAAAGTGAACAGGGAACTCCTGTCCCTGTTGACAGCGCTCAGGGCAAAACTGCCGTATCAGGCGTACTCGCTGCTGCTGAAACATACGGACACCTTCCGTCGATCAGACGAGCTCTACCGCTCCATCGCCCGTCTTTCCAAAGAATATCGCCTGAACCTTGCGCAAAACTATCCCGCTCTCGGCCGGTTCCTTGCGTACAATGAACGCAACAGATCGATCAACCCTGTCGAACTTATCCTTGAAGAAAAACGGCTGGTCTATGAACTCCGTGTCGCCCTGGCTGAAGACAAAGGGGAACAGGATGTGGCTTTCCTGTGCGGGTTCTACAACTGCTTTGAAGACTATCTGTTCAACCGCCTTTCCTCGGACGATCACGACTACTTCAAAACCCGCTTCCCGAAGTTCCGCCAGTTGTGGGAACAATATGCCTCCGCCGACGTCTTCTCGACACTGAACGATGACTTCGCCCTTCTGGACACCTTCTACGACGTCAACATCCGGC
>CAZNYG010000016.1:0-32536 GCA_964577205.1 uncultured Elusimicrobiales bacterium
GATTTGCTATGCAATCAAAGGGGTATGAAGCTCGCCCCTGCGCGGTTACGATAACCGATTATTACCCGTCCGCAATCTAATCCGTGTTTTTCCTTACTCACCCACTCACTTAGTCCCGCTTCTGCGGGACGAACTCACTTACTCACTTATTTTGTTATGACCGTGCCTTTCAGTTTCGCGAGGCCCGATGCTCCATCGGCGATCCAGACCTCTTTGACGCCGCGTCCGACCGAACCGGCGCAGGCCTTTATCTTGGGGATCATGCCTCCGGTGACAGTCCCGTCCGAAAGCAACCCGGGTACATCCCCGCGCCGTATACGGGGGATCGTCTTCTTTTGCAGGTCCAGCACGCCGGGGACATCGGTAAGCAGGATCAATCGCCGGGCTTTCAACGCGCAGGCGATGGCCATGGCCATGGAGTCCGCGTTCACGTTGAGCGCCTGTCCCTTCGCGTCACACCCTATGGAAGATACGACCGCCGTAATACCCGCTTTCATGAGAGCGGAGAGAAGCTTCGTATCGACCTTCCGCGGTTCGCCGACAAAACCCAGTTCCTTTATCCGGCTGCACCGCGCCATGCCGCCGTCGCGCCCCGAAAGGCCGACCGCGGGTACCCCGATTGCGTTAAGCGCGCCTGCCAGAGCCTTGTTCACTTTGCCGCTGAGCGCCATCTCTACTATCTCAAGCGTCGGCCCGTCGGTAAAACGAAGGCCGTTGACGAACGTGCTTTTGATATCGAGGCGGGTCAGCCAGGAGTTTATCTCCGGCCCGCCGCCGTGCACCAGGACAACGGATTCCTTCCGGGCCAGAGCGGCCAGATCGCGCATGAATTTTTTCTTCGCGCTCTCGTTCCTGCTGAGGCTGCCCCCGAATTTGACCACGGTTGTCGGTTTCATATATAAATCCTTTTAGCGAGTGAGCAGGTTCGTCCCGCTGAAGCGGGACTGGTCCCCTTCTTATTTTTTTCCGTTGCGGGCCTGCGCGGTGGCATGGCCGCATGACCTTCTGAAATCGCAGCGGGGACAGTGCGCCGGGTTGCGCGGGTACTGGCGGCGGCCGATCTTGTCGGCGATATCGGCGATAAGCACGGCCGTTTCCTTTAATTGAGCCCGCGAGCGCCGCGTGCTGAGTTTTTTGCCGTGAGCCAGAAAATAGCAGGCCGCGCTCCCAGGCGTTATGCCCAGCGCCTTCTCGCACGCCAGAGTGTATATGCCCAGCTGGAGATCGGTATCCACGCGCTCCTGTTTCCAGAGCTCGGCATGCGTCTTGTAGTCGATGACCTCGTACGTACCGTCGGAATGGCGGTCGATGCGGTCGATGATGCCTTTCAGCCGGTGCCTGCCCAACTTGAGGGAGAATTCCTTCTCGACCGCGACGATCTCCGTCGTGCTCCCCGCCGCGTCGCGGAAAAAAGCGGCCAGCATGGCGTTCCCTTTTTCGTAGAAATCGTGGGCCTGCTGCGGCGTGACGAAGCCTTCGTTCACCCAGCAGCGGTCGTAACTCTCGATGAGGTCGTCAAGGGCCTTCCCCTGGCGCAAATGAAAATCCTCCAGCGCGCGGTGCACGCTCAGCCCGAGCGAGATGAACGGCGTCGGCGGTATCCGCAGGCCGTCCTCGAACATAAGCTTGTATTTCCAGGGGCACGTCCGGTACGCGTTGATCCGCGTGTAGCTTATTTCTACGCCCGGACGGAACAGCCCGCGCAGGTGATCGATCAGTTTACTTATCATTGAGCCTGTAAAACGACAATATGGTATCGCCGTATTTTTCACGCCGGAACAAAAAGAGGGACGGAGGTACCGACACCGGCTCCTTTTCGTGATGCTGACTGATGAGCCAGGAATCCGCGTCAAGGAGTCCCCCGGACGCTACGGCTTCCAGCGTCGGCGGCGTCAGGGCAAGCGGACGTTTGGCCGCGTCGCGGTACGGCGGACCCATGAACACGATATCGAACGTGCGGCCCAGCCAGGCAAGGCCGCGAGTGACGTCCGCCTGATGTATCTCGGCGCGGTCCGACCATCCGAGCATGGCGGCGTTCTCGCGTATCAGTTTCAGGGAACGAGGGCTCAGCTCTACGAGAACGGCATGGCGCGCGCCGCGGGACAAAGCCTCAAGACCGACCGCTCCAGTGCCGGCGTAGAGGTCCAGGAACTCGGCGCCGGCTATTTTCGGCTGAAGTATATCGAAAAGAGATTTTTTTATCCTGCCGAGAAGCGGACGGATGGACAGGTCGTCTTCCTTCAGAGTCTTGAGTATCCTGCCCTTCGCGAGGCCGCCAAGGATCCTGAGGCCGCTCACAATATCATTCTCCCATGACCTGCACGACCACTTTTCGGCGCCGCGCGCGATCGTCAAAATCCATAAGCACGATCTGCCACCAGGTACCGGGCATCATGACCCCTTTACGCAAATGGAAAGACACGTTGTTATTATTCTACTCATTTATCAAATGGAAGTCAAAAAGAAAAAAATACAATTGACAATTCGCCGCGTTCACTATATAATTAGTTGAAAAGATTGATCATTCCGCAAAACGAGGCCGGCATGCTTCCGATCGAAACCATCCTCATAGCCCTTGCGCTGCTCCTGTTTGTAAGCATCTTCGCGAGCAAAACGTCCAGCAGATTCGGCGTGCCCGCCCTTCTGCTGTTCCTGTTTATCGGGATGCTGGCCGGTTCGGAAGGCATCGGCGGGATATATTTCGATAACCCGCGGCTGGCGCAGTATATCGGCGTGGTCGCGCTGATCTTTATACTTTTCTCGGGAGGCATGGAGACGGAATGGAAAGCGGTCCGGCCGATCGTCAAGGAAGGCATTACCCTTGCCACGATCGGCGTTCTTTTGACTGCCGTATTCCTTGGTGGATTTGTCGTATGCGTGCTTAAATTTTCGCCGATCGAAGGCCTCCTGCTGGGTTCGATCGTATCTTCGACGGATGCCGCCGCGGTCTTTTCGGTACTGCGCTCGAAGAAGATCAGCCTGAAGGGTTCGCTGCGGCCGCTGCTGGAATTCGAATCCGGCAGCAATGACCCGATGGCGGTACTGCTGACGATCGGCTTTACGGGTTTGATCGCCGGGATCAATTCATCCGTTCCCCGCATGCTGGCCGGATTTGTCCTGCAAATGGCCGTAGGCGGTGTGCTGGGCTTTTTACTGGGGAAAGCCGTGGTATGGTTGATCAACAAAATCAGGCTCGAATATGACGGCCTCTATCCCGTCCTGACAATAGCGGCCGTCCTTTTTATTTACGCGCTGACCACGAAACTCTACGGCAACGGATTCCTTGCCATTTACATCGCGGGCATTATTCTCGGGAACAGCACGATCGTGCAGAAAAGATACCTTATTCACTTCCACAGCGCCCTCGCGTGGCTGATGCAGATCACCATGTTCCTGGCGATGGGACTCCTGGTGTACCCTTCACGCCTCATACCCAGCGCCTCCACCGGTCTGCTTGTCGCGGCTTTCCTCATGTTCGCGGCCCGGCCGGCCAGCATATTCATAACGCTTGCGCCCTCGCGCCACACTTTCAAGGAAAAGCTCCTGATATCGTGGGTGGGCCTGCGAGGTTCAGTGCCGATCATCCTGGCCACTTACCCGCTTCTCGCGGGAGTGCGGCAGGCCGGCATAATGTTCAATTTAGTTTTCTTTATCGTGCTGATATCGACGCTTCTCCAGGGCACCACGATCCCTTTCGTTTCTCGACTGCTCGGGGTCGATGCGCCATTGAAAGACGGGAAAAAGTATCCGCTTGAAATGGACCAGACGGACGCGTTGAATACGCGGCTTGTTGACTTTACCGTGCCTTTTAATTCCCTGATCGCGGGAAAAGCGATCGCCGAGATCGGCCTGCCGGCTGACAGCCTGGTTACCCTTATCGCGCGTAACGAAGAATTCATCGTCCCGAACGGACAGACGATAGTCGACCCGGGGGACGTCCTTCTGACACTGGTCAATAACAATAACGTCCAGGAAGTCATGAGCGTTTTTCAGAAAATGAAAGAAGAACTTCCGGGATAAAGCATCCCCCCCATCTTTTTTTATTCCCTTTTCCCCCGGCGTTCCGGAAAAAACAAAAAAAGACGCTTTTGATCTGAGCGTCTTTTTTCATTGTTTACCGCAGAAATAATATGGAGCTGAACGGAATCGAACCGTCGACCTCTTCCTTGCCGAGGAAGCGCTCTTCCAGCTGAGCTACAGCCCCTTAAGTCGTATCCCGCGTGCGCGGGACTTTGTCCCGCAGAGCGGGACATGTTCCGGCTCCGAGCGGAAAAAGGTATGGGCATTCACCATCTCATGCCCGCCGCTGGCATGTGCGCTTTATTCAGCGCACAGCGGCTGCCGGAATACTCCACAAGGGAAACCTGACTGGATCCCTTTGGGATCCCCCGCAACAGCGACGAATGAGAATGAAAACAACAACACAATGATTCGCTCGGCGCCGCGCTGGAGCGGAATGACACAATATCGAAAACAGGCTGCGCAGGGGCGGGCTTTAGCCGCCCGAAAAAGTGATTATATTCGCAGTTGACCTCAAGGAACTATTCGCTGAGTATATAAAAATTCTGACAAAAAGTCAAAAAATGTTTCCGTATGATTTTTAATGATAGGATTCGCTGAAGCCCTCATTTTCGTAGTGAGGCTTCAGCGAATCCTACCAGAGGTCGCGGGCGCTGCAGACTATCTGCATATCGTCGCCCATGATGCCGCGCATGCTGCCCTGCGCGACGAGAACGCTGCGGACGAGCACCTGCCGCCCCGCGGATGATCCGACGACAGCCGCCTCGAATCCTCCCGGGAACTTCGCGGACGCGAGCCCGTATACCGGGACGGTTTTCGGGGCTTTGGCCCATCCGGAGGAGTTCGCTGAAACGCCGTAGCGATACCCTCCGAACACGACACCGGTGGTCATCGCGGTCAATGACTCGCACTTGTATCTGGTGATGGAATGGCTGCCGGATACCGCGAAGGATCCCGCCGGCGAGAGATTGTAAAAAGCCTGAGCCGCGGATGCCGCCGAGGGGTCCCACGCGTAGATGATCCCCTTGTTATACAGGTCTTTAATGACATTGATCCTCTTCGCGGTGTTGCCCATCGTTATCAGCTGGTTGGCGTCGGCGTATTTGACGCTGCGCCATTCCATAAGGACATAGCTCTCTTTATCGTATATCGATTTCGGGTTCACGGCGGTGAGATAATAGTAATTGAAACGGAACGAGTCGACGCGCACGGTGTCGGTGCCGTTCAACACTTCCGAGCTTTCATTATTGGCGAATAGAAGGCTGTTACCAACACAGGCCGCCGTAAAATTCGTAGTGCCCACGGTCAGCGTGCCGGAACCGTCGATAACGGGAAGTTTGCTGCCGGTAAGCAAAGCGGGGCAGCCGGTAAGCGATACCTTGTTGAGGAAAGCGGTGTCCGAATTGGTAAATATCCGTTTGCAGGAACTGAGCCGCAGATAAACGCGGTTCAGCGCCTTCTGATTGGTCTTGCGCAACTGCATCTGCGCTTCATAACCGGTGAAACCCTGCGTGACGATCGACAAAAGAGTGACCAGCACCGGCGTGATGATGCCGATGATGGCGATCACCATCAACAGCTCCACCAGCGTAAATCCCCTCATTCCCTTTCTTATTCCCATGTTATGCCGTTGTACCCGCTTCTCATTCCGACTTTGCTTTCTTCCACCTTACTCACTTACTCACTATCTGTTGATATACACCTGCATCTGGTCATAGCTGTAATGGAAGGGAATGTCCTCTCGATAGCCCTCTATCCGGATAATATACGTCCCCCGCGAGAAACCGCTGACGTTCCAGTCGAACGACGTGAACGAGGCCGTATGAGCGGCATCCTTGACACCTTCCTGCGCGGAGGCGTTATCCGAACAATAATACCAGTTCCGTCCCATGTCGGGAGAATACTTTACGCTGTAGACGAGCGGCGTGGCCTCGCTGTAAGTCGACGGGTATTCCTCCGTGTACGATTCTCCGTCCCAGCGCTTCCAGGAAACGTTCCACTCGGTGTGGATGGCCACGGGATCGTCGAAGGTATCGGATATTTTGGGTTCTACCAGGTCGACCAGCGGCAGCTGAGCGATCTTATCCTGGGTGTCCGCGTACACGCCGCCGTCGAGGAACGTCCGCAGCATCGTGGCCAGGACGAATTTCCCCATCTGCATGGTCCCGAAATCGGCCTGCGTGCTCAACCCTGAGACCGACACGTAACAGGTATTGCTTCCCGAGGTCATCTTGATGACCGAACTCGCGTCGTGAGTGCCGGCGTTGTAGCTTGAATCATAGTAGGTGCGCGCCGTTCCCGCCACCGCCGGGATCGATAACTGGGTGCGCAGTCCCGAATAAACGCTGTCGCTCCATTCGGTCGGGAGGTCGCCGGTCCCGTAATCCATCGTGAACGGACGGTTCGCGGCGATACTGGTCAGCAGCGGAAGGCTGAACATCGAAGAAAGCCGCAGTCCCATGGATGTTATGTTGCCGTACGCGCTGCTCAAGCCTTCGTGACGCATCGGGCCGCTGCCGCCGGAAACAATGCCGTTGAAGAACGATGAGCAGCCGTTCGTCCGGGTGCGGGTATTGCGGTTCCTGTTGAAGTCGGAGAACACGTTGTAATTGGCGCGGTAGAAATTGCCCGCTCCCACTGGGAGATTGCCGCCGGCCTGCCACCCGGAAACGAACTGGTCGTCGGGATAGAGTTCGCCGATCCAGTAGCGGCTGTACCACGAATTGTCCGTCCTGGCGATTATCCTGCTGTTGTCCAGGTCCGCCGGCCCGTCGGGAAGGATCTCGTCCACGTCCACGCTCGCCGTTTCACCAGTGGCGCTCCATGGCACCTTGAGGAAAGGAATTCCGTTCGGCAAAGGCTGCTGATCGGACCCGAACTCTCCACCGAGCCCGTAGTAGTAGTAGCTCCAACCGTTCATCGCCGTCCAGACAGCCTGCGTGTTGAGCAGCCCCTGCCGGTACACCTGGAAGAACCGGGGGATATCTATCTCAAGATGGTCGGCGCCCCAGCCGTTCGCCGTTTTGGTGAATCCCGTATAGCTGCCCGCCGTATTGTTTATCTGCCTGAAATACCAGTTATACCGGTGGTCCTGCTTGACGTCAAGATAGGGGCAGTGGCGCGGATCGCCCATGAACTGGTATTTCTCGGTCACGGGCGGCTCTACACCCACCCATACATATGTCTTTGAAAGGTTCTCGAACTGCCAGGTCGCGCCCGAGGTCAGGTTCGTTCCCAGACGGGTCTCTACGGGATGCATGCGGGCGTCGAACGAACCGGGCGAGAAACTGACGATCCACCGCGCCGTGTTCTTCGTCGCGCTCGAAGCCAGAAGGTCCGTTGTGAAATCGTTCGTCACCGGGCAGGGTATATATTCCAGCCCGCACAGGGTTTCGGTCGAACTGAGTCCGCTTCCCCTGTTATACGGATGGAGGACCGGCGTGTCATACAGCGTGATGAGCGTTCCCCCCTCCAGAGGATAGCTGACCTGGCAGGTCGTGCCCGAAACCAGGTCGGCCACTTCATGGCGGGAGTAAGGGATGTCCGCGTCCCCGACGATCTTGGTGACCGATATCCGGGAACGGCTGATGGTATCCGTCGAAAGATAGATAGTGGCGGAAGGGACAGGTTCAAAGCGGACGGCCTCTTTGGGCTGGCTGGCGCTTGACCAGCTGAAATGGATCCGCGCGTCCCCTCCCCGTTCGCAGTACTGGACCTGCACCGTGTACTGCGTGCCCGCGGCAAGCATGACTGATGCGGTGTTGGTCGAGACGATACCCGGATCGTTCCAGTCATTGATGATCGCCGGACTGGCGCCGTTCAGGTAGACCCTGACACCGCCGTCCGCGACCGTTTCGAACGTGTAATTCTCGCTGTATTTGGGAGTGATCCTGCCCGTCCAGAAAACGGTGAACTTGTCGGGATCCAGGCCGGGATCCGGGGAACCGCCGCCCCAATCGAAGGAGACCGCGCCGTCCATGCGAGACATCACGAAATGGGGCGACGCTTCGCTGGACGTCGTGTCGTAGTATTCACCTTTAAACCCGTAACTGTTCAAATCTGACGCGTACGCGTAGACCCTGAAACGAACGGTGTCGCTCAGCCCGTACTGGAGTTTCTCCGGGTGAGTGACTATACGGACGAAAGGCGCGTTGGCGGGATCGCGGGCCGCGTCCGAGTAGTTCCTGACCGGAGGGAGCGGCAGCAGTTCGCCGTGCAGATTGATGAAAAGGATGTTCCGGTATGACGACGGCTGTGAGTTCATTTCCTCGAGGATCATGCGCAGGCTTTTTTCCGGAGCGGGTTCACCGTTCAGCAGGGCCCTGTTCGTCAACACCTGATAGTAAGCTGCCTCGTCCGGATAGCGCATGCCGTGGTTGAACCGGTCGGCAAGCGAATAGCTGTCGGCATTCCGGATCGTTCCATCCACGTTGATGCGGCTCTTGATAAGGCTGGCGTCATAGAAATTGAAATCGTTCCCGCCCGAATCATGCATCAGCCCCGGGTAGAAATAGACCGACGGTATGGGGAACGGCGAATCGTCGGTATAGGCCGCGTCGTTGATGTACGGAGTATAATACGGATCGCGCCCGTAGGAAAGCCTGGTCACCCAGTGCGGGCGTATCATCAGCCCCTGGTTGCGGGTCTGCAGGTCCTGTATTACGGAATCGAACATGGGCCGCATCGTGGAGAGTGACGACCACCAGCCGGGAACGTTCTCGATGGCGATGATATAAACGTCCAGCACCTGCGTGGGGACGTATTCCGAAGAGATCGTCTTGAGAATGCTGACCGTTTCCGCCAGCGTTTCCGAAGGCGAACCGGGACTTGAGAGAGAATTGCGGTACACGCGCACGTAAACCTTGCGCGCGAAAGGCTCTTCCGGCACCTTGACGACCGAGATCCTGCGCAGGTAGCGCCATCCCGCCGCCGAACCGGTGTTCCCGCTCAGCGCGTGTGCCGGATCGGTTATCCGACGATCGGTGGTCAGCACCGCGTTGTACGTCGCCCCGTCGTCATAATCGTCCAGCACGTTTATCTTTATCTTCTCGGACCCCGAGACCAGGGAGCGCAGTTCTTCCATCATCTGGATGGCTTTTTCCGTGGCGAAAGCGCGTTCCCTGATCCGTACCGACTGGCGGCTCATGAACGACTGGACATAAACTATGGACAGGGCCACGATGCTCAGAACAGTGGTCGCGATAAGCACCTCGACGAGGCTGAAACCCCGTGAGCGGCGATGATGAAAACAAGAAGAAGTGGTCATTGTATTAAAAATCCGATGCGGGACACTGGACGCGGGATTCAAGATAAATGATTTTTGGTAATACAAGTCGCCTTTACCCTTATATGTATCCAGTGTCCTGTATCCATCCTTTCTAATAGTCCGAAAAGCCCGTAAAGATACGATACGTGGACTTCATTTCCCGGTACTGACAGATCTGCTGGCGCACCATGTCCAGGATGGCGCTGTCGTAACGGATCTCGGCGACATCCGTCGCGCCGGACGAACGGGAAAGCGTCAATCCATTGAAAGCGACGACGCATCCGCTGATGAAGCAGGGATCCTCTATCGTCGCCGATCCGGTCGCGTAGATCAGGCCGCTGAACGTGCTGTTGGAGCCGGCGCTGATAGTCAGATTCCCGGCCACGAAAAGGACTCCGCTTGAGCGGAGAGGGCGCGACGAGCTGAATGTCGCGTTCCCGTTAACATAAATAAGGGTCATGTCCGGCAGGGTCTCCGGCAGCTGGGATACGTCGGTGACCAGATAGTCCGCCATGATCTTGAGGTCGGACGTGGAAACGCCAAGCACATATTGGGGAGTATGCTGGGAAAGCATGAAACTTGTCGGGTTATACGCCGACGACGTTCCAGTCATGGTCGATCCTGCGACCATCTGTGGAGCGCTTCCCGAGGAACGCCCGCAGCCGTAAGTGCCGCCATAGATACGCCCTTTGGGATTGACCTTGACCTTGCGTGAAGAATTCGTGCCGCCGTAGTTACAGATGAACGCGCAGGGTACCTGCGTGTTCAGCGAAAGGCGTCGTATCTCAGTGGAGACTTTCGAGCGGGCAACGACTTCGTTAGGTGAAGTATCGAACGGGACGGACGCGTTTTTCCGGCGGTAAATGTACCCCTTGCTGCACAGGTACCACGCGTATCCCTGCCCGTTCTGTTCCCCCGTGAAAAGGCGTTCTCCGGTAATATCGTGGACCGCGTAAGGGTCGTAAGCGGCCACGGTGGTATTGGTCTGGCGTTTCACTTCGTAACGCGCCCAGAGCGCGCTGTTCTCGCTTAACTGATACTCCTTGACGATGCCAATGCTCTCGTCAATGGTATCGTTCTTGACCGCGTCGGTGCTCACCCGGGGATCGAACGCGCCGTCAGACCACGCGTACCGGGTGGGAGGATACCCGCTGCGCACCGGCTGCATCTGCTGGCGGCGGAACCATGAGATGGCATCCACAAGGCCGGCCCGCGCGATGTTGTCCACCTCGGCCCCGAAATGCTGCTGCTGCCGTGTTTCCCTGAACGAGGTCACTATCAGCTGGGATCCCGCCGCCATTAACAAAACTACGGCGACCGCCATGATGACGGCGATCAGAAGGGCGGAACCACGATCGCTGCGGATGCGGCGAGATAAAGGACAAGGCATAGGTTCTCCGGAAAAGGCGAGAAGGCATTTCCCCAAGCATTATTATATAGCAGACATCCACCGTTTCCGCAAGATATTTCCTGCCGCTTCCCCGGCGGCTGTTCTTCTTCCTTTTCCATTAAAATGAACCCTTGACAACGGGGGCTGTTTCATGTATCTAAATAAGGTGTCTCTTTCACCTCTTTTCCCCGGCTCCGGCACATAACAATCAAAAAAACGATACTTTTTGCAGGCCCATTCAAAAAAAATGACTAAAACGCGAGATATGTCATCTGGTTTCAGCTTGATGGAGTCCGTGATCGCTACCGCGATCATAGGCATTTTCTTTGTTTCCGCCGTCTCCGTTTTCAACGTCATCGGCAAAGCCATTATGACGGCGCGCACGCGCACCGTAGCCACCAACCTCGCACAGGAAAAGATCGAGTCTCTGAAGAACGCCGATTATTCGCGCCTGCGCGTCACCACCGCCGCCGACCACGCTTCACATGGTTATGACAATACCTTCTACCCTCCGGAAAAAGGCATCCTCGTTGGAGACATATCCTATGACCGCCGCATCCTTGTCCAGCGTATCCGGGAAAACACCCTGGGAAAACTTGAAGAGGTCCTGCCCGAAGCGGGAGATACCGGCATCAAGAAAATAACCGTGACCGTGACCTGGACGCAGGGCGGCAAGCTGCGGATGTTCTCTCTTTCCAACGTCCGTGAAGACAAGGACCGCCGCCCGCTGGACGGAAGTATCTCCGGCACCGTGCAGGAGCAGGGAACCATGGCGCCCGTCGCCGGCGCGAAAGTCGCGGTCGTCAACAACCTCAACTGGAACACGCTGACGGACTCTTCGGGGAACTATACTCTTAAGGTACCCACCGGCACCTATAAAGTGAACGTGACGAAACACGGCTACTGGCCCTATACTTCCCCCGACCTCACGGTCACCAGCACCCCGTTCGACAACGACGTCAGCCTGGGAAAGATGGCCACAGGCACCGTCAAAGGATTTGTTTTCATCAACAATCATCCACTCATTTCCCGGGTCGTTTCCAGTTCCGTGTCGGTCACCGGGGACGATCACGAGTGGGTGGAACTGTATAATCCGATGATCTCCTCCCTTATGATGAGCGCGACTGCGTTCTCGATGTCTTATGTCGACGAAGTCAACATCTCTCATCCAGTTCCGCTTACCTTTGTCAGCGCGGAAATACCGTCGCACGGATACTTTCTTATCGCGAACACCTCAACCATAATCGCGAACAACACGCAGGTGGCCGCGGACGCCGTCTATGCCGGAGCGCCGCTGCAGGACATCATCCAGACGGGCAAAAAAGGCGGCGTCGTCATCGAAGCCGCCGGAGTGCCCGCGGACCGCGTGGCGTGGGGCCCCGGCCCGGGATCAGCCCCATCCGAAGGAGTGGAAGGCACCGGTATCAGTTCCGTTCTTGAGCAGGGGAAAACGCATGTCCGCCTTACCACGCACAATCTCCTGTCGCTGACTCACGGGAACGCCTTCGATTCCGACAACAACAGCGGGAACTTCTGGCCGAACATGGGAATGCCCGTCTATATCTGCCCACACAGCACCACGACAGTACAATCGCCGGCGTCGGGATACCCGGCATTCGGGGCGATCATTTCCTGCGGCGACGGCGTCTCCTCGCCGACGACTTCCTACATCGATCCGGCGGGCACCAGCCTCGCCTATTTCGCGCTGCCCAACATCGCCACCGGCACCTGGACGGTCTCAATAACATGCAGCAGCGGAAGCTATTCCGCGTACCAGGAAGTCGGCAACGTCCCCGTTGTCTCCAACGGACAGGAAGTCTGGATCACCAGTTCAGCTACCACGCCGCAGTGGCCGTACAGCGGCTACCATCACGTGCTGCTCTCAAATCCTCCGGTCTGGGGATACGCATCCGGAAAGGTGGTCAGCGGAGGCGCGGGAACGGGTTCGATCAAAGTGAAATCCGGCGGCAACTGGACCTTCACTTCATCGAACGGTTTCTATACTCTCCCCCTCCTGGACGGCACCTACATGATAACGGCAAATCCCGACAATGAAGCGGCCGGGTACATCTCGAACTTCGTCGAGAACGTGCCCATCACGGCGGGAACGGTAACCAGCGTGGCGGACATCAGCATATCCGCCGGCGGCTCCGTGGCGGGGAGGGTCCTGTCCAATTCCGGCGATTTCCTCCCGAACGTAACCGTAAAAGCTTACGACTTCAACGGCGATGAAGCCGGTTCCGAAGCCGTCACACAGGAAGACGGCACTTTTCTGATCTCCAATCTGCGCGTCAGCGGCAATAATTTCACCGTCAAACCGCTGCTTGACGCCAGCGAGTCCAGCACGCCGCCGCAGAGGGTCTTTACCGTCGCGGCGGGCGTCACGAAATGGACCGACGCCTCAAACGTGTTCAGCTCGTTCACAGTGGTGGGAGCGTACGGTACCATCACCGGCAATGTAAAATTTAACGGCGCCCCCATCGAGACGGGGGTCCTCGTCATCGCGTCTACCTCGACTATCGACGCGGCGGCGGGGCCTCCCGATATCTCTGATACATTCCGCGGCAGCGGAACGCTGTATTATGGAACGGTCAGCCATTCCGACGGTTCCTACAGCGTGCAGGTGCGCGGCGGGAACACATACAACATCTATGCCTGGTACACGATAATGGATAGGAGCGGGGCAATCCAGACGACGCCGAAGTATTCGTTGAACAACAGCGTCGCGGCGGCCGGATACAAGGCCGTCGATCTCTCGTGGCCGTGATAACAACGGTGCAGAGAAAGTGCAGAGGCAGTGCGGAGAAAGTGCGGAAAAAGTGCAACGGAAGTAAAGGCAAAGAAATGAATTTTTTTCGTGTGTCCGGAAGATCATCCAGGGGCGTGACGCTGACCGAACTGCTCGTCGGTCTGGCGATACTCGGCATTATTTCCGCCGTTACCGGCACGCTGATGACGGGCGGCATAAAGTTTTTCCGCCTTACGACCGCCAAGGGAGAGATCCAGCGGGATGTCCGCCAGTCCATCGACCTGATCAACCGCAATCTGCGCCAGGGGCTCGCTGACACGGTGACGATCACCCGGTTCAACACCACGCAGCCGCCCTGTTCGATGATCGTGTTCACGCACATCAACGGCAACGACATGCGCTTCTATCAGCTGAACGATAAAATATATTCCGGCACGACGCCGGCGGGCACGACGAACTGGAACGACAGCCTTGTCGCGGGGAATCTCCGGGGCCTCCTCTTCGCGTACCCCTGCACCTCGGACGATACGATCTTGTCGGTATCCATCTGTTTCGAAAAATCCACCTATCAGGGATCCAGCAAGACCCTGCAGCTGTCCGTGGAAAAGATCCGTATCATGAACAATTCCACCCCCACCTGAAAAGGAAATCACCATGAAGAATTCACGCGGCCAGGCGCTTGTCGTCGTTCTCGGCATCTTCGTCATTTTCATGATCGCCATACCGGCAATCATTTTCATGGTCCAGCACGAGACCAAGTGGACGGTCAAACAGAAAAAGACCACCGGCGCGTTCCAAACCGCGGAAACGGGCATAGACCGCGGGTACTGGCGCATGCATGAGAACTCTTCGACCTGGGCGACCGTCATCAACGGCGGCGTTCTTCCCGGCTATTCCGGCAGCGAGGAATACGACGTTTACTCCGGTTCCGACACTTCGAAGCTTCTCGGGAAATACCGGGTGCTTATCACCCCGGCATCCACTCCCGGAGACATCCTGATCCGGTCCGTCGGCAGGGACGCCGACACGAACGAAGTCCGCGCCATCGAACTGATCCTCACCAAAGCGAACGTGCAGGCTTCACTGGACATCAACGGCGGCTTGACCTGGAAACCCAACCTCCGCGTCCACTGGGGACCGGTTGTATCGTACACGTCCATCTCGAGCCCCTTCCGGTATTTCCCCAGGAAATACTCGATCGGCCCCATCTACGGGATCGATTCAGATCCGGACCCGCTGAATTCTGACGGAAAAGAATACTGGGCTTTCGAACCGCTTGGCAACCCCCCCCAGGTGGACCTGGCTTATTACAAGGCACTGGCAAAACATTCCGTCATCCCCGCGTCGTCAGGCGGAGGGACGATCCGCAGAGCGACCGGCAGCAGCGCGGCGGTCGCCACCCCCGCCGGCAGCGGCTATTTCACCAGCGCGGCCAACGGGAGCAAGATACGCTTCTTCGGTTCTTACAACTTCCAGAACTCGACTTCGGTAATTTACGTCGAAGGCGGCGGCATGGATTTCGCCAACAGCTCTTTTCTTGACGTTCAGGCCGCTCTAGCGGAAGGGGACGTGGATTTCAACGCGGGCAGCCAGACATTTATTGCCACGGTGCCTGTCCACGCCGACCTGCAGTATGTCAAACACAAGGAAATGAATTCCGGCTATACCTTCCCGGGTGAAGGGAGCGTAACTTTCCCGATACCCTCATGCGGCATGCACGGTTTCCTGT
Source organism: uncultured Elusimicrobiales bacterium (assembly GCA_964577205.1). Classification (GTDB taxonomy): domain Bacteria; phylum Elusimicrobiota; class Endomicrobiia; order Endomicrobiales; family CAIRNS01; genus CAZNYG01. The sequence goes on from CAZNYG010000016.1 coordinate 15,155, forward strand.
ATTGCGGAGGCGACCTGAGCAACGCGGGCGGCGGCAGCACCATGTGCGGGGTCGCCAAGGTCATCGGCACCGTAACAATGAACACTTTTACTATATACTATGACGAAGCTGTAGCGAGCGGGATACGCCTGACCGATTCCAAAATGTACAAAAAATCCTGGCGCGAAGTGAACGCTACATGGTAAAAGATTGAAGTGAGTAGGTGAGTAAGCGAGTAAGGAAAGGCCGGGAGAGAGAAACAAAAAACAGAAATTCAGCATTCAACTGTTTCGTGAAATCCCTAATAACGACAATTATTTTTCCTTGTCGTTCCTTACTCACTTACTCACCTGCTCACTTACTCGCTTTTTTAAAGCACCGCCCTTTACAGGCGGCGCTTTTTTTGTTAAACTAATTCATTGAAATTCCATGAATAAAGGCTATCTGATAACCATTGAAGGCGGCGAAGGTTCCGGCAAATCCACACAGGCACGCCTGCTGCATGAATCCCTGCAAAAACGCAAGATCCCCGTTGTGATGACACGAGAACCCGGGGGGACGGTACTCGCGGAGGCCATCCGCAAACTTCTTCTTGATCCCCGGTCTTCAATGACCCCCCTTGCGGAACTGCTGCTGTATGAAGCGGGAAGAGCCCAGCATATCGAAGAGATCATCGAACCCGCCCTTAAAGAGGGTGCCGTTGTCATTTGTGACCGTTTTACGGACGCCACCATGGCATATCAGGGGTTCGGACGTGGATTGCCTCTTGAGGCCATACGCACATTGAACGCCATCGCGTCCCGGAAGATCGTTCCCGGCCTTACGATATATCTCGATATACCCGTTGAAAAAGGGCTTTGCAGGGCCCGCTCGCTGCGTAAAGACGATTTCACTGCCGGCGCGGGCGACCGGCTTGAACAGGAAACCCTGGCGTTCCACCGCCGGGTCCATAAAGGCTACCGCGCTCAGGCGCGCGCGTTCCCCCGGCGTATCGTGACCATTCCCACTGCCGAAACACCCGAAAAGACGCACCGCGCGATCATGGACATAGTGGAACGCCGGCTCGCGCGCAAAGGATTTTAAATGTCGTTCTCAAGGATCATCACCCAGGAAGGCGCCAAAGATATAATCACCGGCCAGCTGCGTTCGGGAAGGATCCCCCACGCGTACCTTTTCCTCGGCGAAGACGGGGTGGGGCGCCGGCTCACCGCGATGGAACTGGCCAAGGCGCTCAACTGCATGAAGACGCCTCAAGGGCAGGTTGCCGTCGATGCATGTGACCACTGCCCCTCCTGCAGAAAGATAGATGAAGGCATTCACCCCGATGTCCAGCGGATCGATTTCGCCTGGCAGGCCCGGCTGGAAGACAAGGAACTTGAAAAACAGAAAGCGATCAAGATCGATACTATCCGCGCCCTGCAGCGCGACATCAACCTGAAATCCACCGAGGGCGCCTGGAAAGTATATCTTATAGAGCCCGCGGAAAAGATCACTCCGGACGCGGCCAACTGCCTGCTGAAGACACTGGAAGAGCCGCCCGCCCGGACGGTCATCATCCTCCTGGCGCGGCACAAGGAGAACCTGCCCGCGACCATCGTGTCCCGTACGCAGGTCGTTTATTTCCGCCCGATACCGGAACACCATATCGCCGAATACCTGATGCGCGCCGCGAAAACAGGGCCGGACGAAGCAAAAACGATCGCGAGGATCTCCGAAGGGTCCATTTCCGCGGCGCTCCGTCTTAAAGAAGAACGCAACGTTCTGGGAGACTCCCTGTGGCAGCAGCTTAAAAACCCGGGACTGGCCACCGCCGACCTGCTGGGCATGAGCCAGAACGCGTCCCGCGAAGCGGCGAAAGCGCTGGACGAACTCCTGGCCGAAGCGAAACTTGATTTCCGGTCAGATCCGGAACGGTACGGGGATGCCCTCTCTTCCGTCCTGGAATCCCGCCGCATGGTCGAAGCCAATGTCAATCCGCAGATGATCCTGGATGTCCTGCTGCTCAGGCTTTACGAGGGATTTGCCGTTGCCGGCAGTGAAAGGCGTTCATGAGTTCACGAGTTCATGAACACCGTTTTTTACTAAAGGAGCATTATTATGCCTATAGTTGTCGGCGTCATGGTCCGGCGCATTAAAGACAGATTGTTCGCAGATACCGGCCATCTTGACCTGGTCATCGGGGACCGCGTCGTAGTGGAAACGGAACACGGGCAGGAAGTCGGGATGGTCTGCGAACGCGAGAAGATGATCGAAAAAACGAAGGATCCGATCGGCAAGATCCTTCGCAAGCTGACGGAAGAGGACAAAAAACGCCTGCGCGACAACGAATCGCGGAGCCAGCAGGCGCTGAAGAACGTCCTTCAGAAGATCGAGGACCATGAACTGCAGATGAAACTGACCTGCGTCCAGTACACCTTCGACCGTTCAAAGCTCTTCGTGTACTATACCGCCGAGACGCGCGTCGATTTCCGCGAGCTGATCAAGGACCTTGGGCATATCCTCAAGACCCGCATCCAGATGGTGCAGATCGGCGTCCGCGACGAGTCGAAGATGGTCGGCGGCATCGGCACCTGCGGCCGACAGCTGTGCTGCCAGGGATTCCTCAGGGAGTTCTCGTCGGTCACGATCGACATGGCAAAGGAACAGGACCTCTCGCTGAACACCGCGAAACTTTCGGGATTGTGCGGGCGATTGATGTGCTGCATCTCCTACGAATACAATTTTTACCGCGAAGCGAAAAAGAAACTCCCCCGTCACGGCAGCAAGGTCCACACGCCGGCGGGCCCCGCGACCGTCGTAGGTTTCAACTGCATAAAGGACGAAGTGACGGTGGAAACGCCCGACAAGCAGGTGAAGGTATTCCCCTCGTCGCAGATATCGGCCACCCTTCGCGATAAAATAGGCCTCTGAGAAAAGGATGCAACGATGAAATACTATCTGACCACGCCCATTTACTATGTGAACGATGTCCCCCATATCGGCCACGCGTACACAACGGTGGCGGCCGACGTCCTGGCGCGCTGGCGCCGCCTGCGCGGCGACGAAGTTTTCTTTTTGACCGGCACCGACGAGCACGGCGCGAAGATCTGCCAGGCCGCGGAAAAGAACGGCCGGTCGCCCCGGGCGTTCTGCGACGGCATCGTGCAGAGCTTCAGGGACGCGTGGTCGGCGATGCGTATCACGAACGACCGGTTCATCCGCACCACGGACCCGCGTCACGAGAAGGCCGTGCAGGTTTTCCTTCAGAAGTTGTACGACAACGGCATGATCTACAAGAGCAAATACGAAGGCACCTACTGCGTCCAGTGCGAAAAATTCCTTTCTGAAGACGACTTGAACGAGGACGGCTGCTGCCCCGATCACCGAACGAAACCGGTGCATCACGCGGAAGAGAACTATTTCTTCAAGCTGTCCGCGTACCGGGACACACTTATCGACATGCTGAGCGACGAAAAAAACCCGCGTCACATCGCCGTGCTCCCGGCCGAACGACGCAATGAGATCCTGGGCAAGCTCCGTACCGGGCTTGAAGACATCAGTATCTCCCGCGCGGCGCTCGCGTGGGGCATCCCTCTTCCCTTCGACGCGTCCCAGACCGTGTATGTCTGGGTGGACGCACTGTTGAACTACATCTCGGCGATAGGGTACGAAGATAATCCCGCTGAATTCAGCAGATACTGGCCCTGCGAGCTGCACCTCATGGCCAAGGATATCCTCTGGTTCCACAGCGTCATCTGGCCGGCCATGCTCCTTGCCGCGGAACTGCCTGTCCCGAAAAAACTCTTCGCGCACGGTTTCTTCACGATCAACGGGCAGAAGATGTCGAAAACGATCGGCAACGTGATCCTGCCGGACCAGATAGTCGGGAAGTTCGGCACGGACGCGAGCCGCTACCTTACGCTCGCGCTGTTCCCTTTCGGCGTCGACGGTGATATCTCCTGGGCGGGCATGACGGAACGCTACAACACGGACCTTGCGAATAATCTCGGGAACCTCGTGTCGCGAACGCTGGCAATGGTGGACAAATATTTCGGTGGAACGCTCCCCTCGCGTACCGGCACCGCGCCGTTCTCGGTGACGGGCACGCTCGCGGCCATTCCCCCGCTGTACGACAGCCTCGAATTCAGCCGCATCATCGAGACGATACAGAAAGCCGTCGACAGCGCGAACCGGCATATCGAAGAGAAAGCGCCCTGGAAAATGGCCAAAGCGCAGGATCCCGCTCTCGCCGACGTGCTGTATGATCTCGCGGAAAGCATCGGCCTGCTAAGTTTTTACCTGCTGCCCTTCCTGCCCGAAACCTGTGAAGGCATCTGGGGCCGCATCGGCGGGACCGGACCGCTGACAGACGCCGCGAGCCGGTATCTCGCCTCGGGAGATCTTTCTTCCGTCAGCGGTTTCCCCCGAGCCGGAGCGAAGACCGCCAAAGGCGCCAATCTCTTTCCGAGAATAGAAAAAAAGTAACGGCGCTCATGAGTTGATGAGTTCATGGGTTCATGAGTGAACGACACGGATAAAAATGCATGGCATGGTAGCGCGGGCTTTAACCCGTGCGAACAAAGCAGCGCGCTAACAGCGGATGCTGGACTCAGGACTCTGGACACAGGACGCGGGATACTGGGCAAAGAGCAAACGACAAAGGGCAATTGATAAGAGGGTCAATAATGCGTTATTGATTCCGTAGTCCCGGTATTTCCCTGTATTCAGTTCCCTGTAGAATGCGTCTTGCATCCAGTATCCAGTGTCCTGCATCCAATATCCCACGTCGCTTTTGTCTTTAACTATGATCATCGACACTCACGCGCATCTATCTGACGAACGTTTTGATCCCGACCGCGGACAGGTCATTGAACGCGCTTTTAACGGCGGCATCGAGACCATCATCGAGATCGCCTGCGAACCCTCCGCGTGGGACAGGGCATTCGCTCTAATGGACCGGTACCCTTCCATAAAGGGCGCGGTCGGTATCCATCCCCAGGAAGCGGAAAAAGCGGCGGACGGCCTGTGGCTGGAACTTGAGCGCCGGCTCGCTCACCCGTCCATAGTCGCCCTCGGCGAGGCGGGCCTTGATTACCACCGCGAATACGCTTCGCGCGATATTCAAAAAGCTGTTTTTGTCCGCCAGCTCGAACTGGCCCGTTCTTCCGGTAAACCTTTGAGCCTCCACGTGCGAGACGCGTGGCAGGACGCCCTGACGATACTGAAAGACAACAGCGCGAGCTGCGGCCCTTACCGCGGCGTCATGCATTGTTTTTCCGGTTCGATCGAGACGGCGCGGATCGTAACGGGTATGGGCTTTCTCATAGGTGTCGACGGCCCGCTCACCTTTCCCCGTTCCGAACACATGCGCGAGGCCTTCCGGCAGATCCCGATCGAAGCTGTCGTCCTTGAAACCGATTCTCCGTACCTGTCGCCGCAGCCGTTCCGGGGCAAACGCAACGAACCGCTCTACCTGCGGCATACGCTTGAGGAACTGGCCCGGGTCAAAGGGATCTCTCCGGAAGAAGCTGCCGCCATAACGACGGCAAACGCGAAAAAGCTGTTTAACATCTAAAGGCATTCATGATTTCACGAGTGAAAGTCAACTGCGCTGATAAATCAGCAGGCTACACCGGCAATGATCCTGCTGGAACATTTCAACAGGCAATGTCTTTGTAGCATGCCCATTTATGGGCGCCGTTGTTCATTTGGCAGGCGACGGCCTTAGCCGGCGCGATACTATGTTCGCACGGGCTAAAGCCCGTGCGCTACCAGCAACCACTCATCCAAGACTCGATGCCGTTACACAAGAACACACGAACACGAGAACTCGAGAACGCCGTTATCGAAAAACGGAGCATTTATGTCAATCGTCTATGAATTCAAAGACAGCCTTTACATAAATCTTACGAACCGGTGCACTAATGCCTGCACCTATTGCATAAAGTATAAATGGGACGGATCCTTCATGGGCAACGACCTGCGCCTTGAAAAGGAGCCGTCCTCCGAAGAAGTTATCGCGGCGATCGGCGATCCCGCGCGGTATCGGGAGATCATCTTCTGCGGTTACGGCGAACCGCTGATCCCGCTCGAAGTACTGAAAACGGTCGCCCGCTCGGTCAAAGAGCGCGGCGGAAAAGTAAGGGTCAACACCGCCGGCCACGCGAACCTGTTCCACAAACGCAATATCCTTCCGGATCTCGCCGGGCTTGTGGACGCAATCTCCATCAGCCTGAACGCTGCCGACGCTGAAGCGTACGTCGCGATAAACCGGCCGCAGTTCGGCGAAGCGGCTTTCCGGGAAGTCATTGACTTCGCCCGCGAATCAAAAAAATCTATTCCTGACGTAACGATCACCGCCGTCGCGCTTCCCGGCCTCGATACCGCCCGCGTCGAGCGGATAGCGCGGGAACAGGGCGTCTCGTTCCGGCTCAGGCCCTACCTTGATGATGAAGATAATCAACCTTAAGATCTTCCGCGTCCCGCTGCTTTTTATCCTGGCGGTCGCGGCCATTTTTTCCCTGTGGGAAACGTACCTGTTCCTCTGGTTCAGGACGGAGATCATGGCCGACGGGCAGAGCATAGTCGCCCACACCCGTTCACAGACGGTCGGCGGCCTGCTGCGGCTCAAACAGATCACCGTTGGCCCTCAGGATATCGTCTCTCCCGCGCTCGACCAGCCGGTCCCGCCGCGCGGGACCATCAGAATAACGCGCGTCAGGGAAGTGATCGAGGACTCTGACGTCTTTCTCCCTTTCCAGCTCAAGTGGAAAAAACGAATGACGGAGAACCTGCGGCCCGTAGAGCTCCAGCGAGGCATCCAGAAACGCAGGATCAGGAAGATCCGGATCGTCTATCACGACGGGGTCGAGGTGGAACGCGCCGTTCTCAAGGAACGCGAGATCAGCAAGTCGGTGTACCGCCTCGTCCTTATCGGCAAGGACGACTGCATCGAGCACGTGTACGATCTCTCGAGCTGCAAAAAGATCAACATGGTCGCCACCGCTTACTATCCCGGCGACCCGCTCGCCTGGCGCGACGGCACCGTCACCTTCCTCGGGCTTAAAATGCAGCGCGGAATCGTGGCCGTTGATCCGAAGGTGATCCCCCTCAGGTCCAGGGTATTTGTGTCGAACTACGGCTACGGCTACGCGGGCGATACCGGCTCGGCGATCAAAGGAAAACGGATAGACCTCGGCGTGAACAACGTTCAGGAAGAGAAGGCCTGGATGCACCGCAAGGTGACGGTCTACATCCTCGGGAAGTCGGACAAATGGTAAAAAGATTCAACGGCGTTCATGAGTTCTTGTGTTCGTGTGTTCTTGTGTTCAAAGCATTATTTCTTTCGTCGCTCGAGAACGCGAGAACTCAAGAACACAAGAACGCCGTTGATTTAAAGGAGTTGCCATGCACGCGGATCTTATCAAGTACGGCAGGATGCTTTTCGAGCAGGGATTGAACAACTCGCATTCGGGGAACCTGAGTACCCGCAAGGGGAATGCCCTTTTCATCACCCGTCACGGCGCGCGGCTGGGCGATCTGACGGCGAAGGATGTCGTCAAAGCAAATGTCGCGGACAATAAAAAAGACGCCGAAGCGTCATTCGAAATTAAAGTTCACCGCGCGATCTATCAGGAATGTCCCCGTATTCTCGCGATCGCGCACGCGCATACCCTGCATGCCACCGCGCTTTCTCTTTTTCCCGGTTCGTTCGTTACTCCCCTCGACGCTGAAGGCCTTCACTATCTGCCGCACATCCCCATTCTCCGATGCAAATCGACCATCGGCTCCGATGAAGTTTCCCGCAGGCTTCCCGCCCTCATCAACCGGTATCACGCCGCTATCGTGGCCGGCCACGGCGTTTTCGCCGGCAGTACGACCCTCGAAGAAGCCTCAATGTACGCCGCCGTCGTGGAAAGCGTCTCAAGCATTATCTACCTGCATAAAACGTTGAAATGACTGCTGGTTCTATGCCGCTGAAAGGATGGAAGATATTTCTTCCATCCTTAATGAGCGGAACGTCTCTTCGGTCACCGTGATGACCGGCGTAATGAACGGTTCGAGTATGCGCGCCGCCAGAAGAGGATTGAGGTCAATGATCCGGCGGGCGGCATTCAATGCGCGTTCCAGAGACGCGGCGCCGTCACCCGGGATCCTCACCCCCGCTTCCGACACGGCATTATAAGAGGCCCCGGCGCGTTTCATATTATACAGTGCGCGGGCGAAAAGCTTCACGGCGTCATCGTGCGCGTACGGATCTATGGCGAACGTCCGGCCCGCCGCCCACTGCTCAAAGAGCATCCTTTCAGTCAGCGATCTCGCGAAGGCCCGGGCGAGAGCGTCCCTCTCCGGTTTACTCTCTTCATCGGCGTGCAGGAATCCATTCCTCAATCTTTCCAGGGCCATGCCGGCAGGGCCTTCAAGGCCCGCGACGGCTTTGTCATACTCCGGGTCTTCGCTGAAAGCTAAAAGAGCCTCAAGCGACTGAGCGTCCGGAAGGTCAGACGCCCTGTATCCCCACGCTTCTTCGGCAAGCGATCCCTTCGAATCGGCGATAAGGCCGGTAAGAACGCGCAGATGCTCATACAGCATCACGTCGGCCTTCTCCAGATACGGACCGTCTGCCAGAGCAGCCAGTTCCACGATGAAAGTGCCTTTAAGGCTGTCCAGCCCCCTCCATGACCGGCAATCCTTTGGAATAAGCACCGTGGTCTCGCCGGGGCCGCTTTCAACGCGGCCAAGCCCTTCCTTCAATACGCGATCAGTCTCGACAGTAATAAGCGGAGACGTGCCCGCGAGAGCTTTTTTCAGTTCGCCGGCCTTCGCGGCGTCCCCGATCCGCACCATGAACGGAGCGCACGGCCTTGCCGCGGCAAGCGCCATCAGCCACGCCATGATACTTTCCGCCGGGACACCTTCCGCCCGGCCAAAATCTATCTCGGCTCCGTAGAAACCGCGGCCAGGGTACGTCCACCCGGCGATCTGCCGCAGATCCTCTTCCCCGGGTGTGCCGTCAACATGGAAACCGCCGTACACCCGCAGTTTGCCCGCGCGGTTCGCTTCGATCACCGCCTTCACGACAGAGTTTTCACGGCTGTCCTTCGATATCCCGCGAATGAGAACACCGCCCATTTTTACCGTCTGAGACAACCGCTTTGGAGTGCATGACGACAGGTTCATGGCGACGATAACGTTGTGGCCGCGGGCCACGAGGTCAACGTTCTTTTGAAGCATTGCCCGATCGAGAAGATCCAGATCCTCCTCCGGCAGGACTGAATAGATCTTTTCGTGATATGCCGAAGGGTGATAGCGCGCCCCCGTGAAAGGGAATGCCGACCCGTTAATTATCACGGGAGCCTCGGCCAGGCTTTTCCACGGGCGCGCCCCTGCCATGCCCTCGAATATCTCTTTGGTGGTTATAACCGCCCCGGGGCGGAAACCGGCATCGGTCATACGGCCCACGCTTTTCCCTGCTTCCGCGCGTTCGATCATAACCCTGAAATAACCTCCGGCGATCTCGTCTATCATCGCCGCGGCCGCCGCTCCAAGGTATTCGTCTTCACTCGGAACAAGCCCCTGTTCCGGCTTTGGAATATACAGGATCAGATCATTAAAACGGGCAAATTTATCAACATATATCGGCACCCTGGTTTCAGAGCCGGTACCGGGCAGCAGCGTCATAACCTGCCCCAGCTTTGTAAATCCCCGGGCATCTTCAGGCAGATACGTTATTCCTATGCGCGGCAAGCCCCTCTTGACAGCTGCTTCGCGCGCCCGGGCGATCCATCTCCCGGGGTCTTCCGTATAAACATCGTACACCGCCGACTGCGCAAAGACCGGGTATTCTGCGGCCAGGTTGGTCTGACGGCTCAGCGCCCGGGCGACATCGATCACCGTCTCTATAAATGCCCTTCCCCACCACTTATCGGACTCTTCTTCATCCAGCAGATCCAGTATGCCCGCCCCGACGATCCCCGTCACCATCCAACCCATTACAGGCCCGTAATCGTCAGTTTTCAGGTACATGAGTACTTCCTGCCATTGCCGCCAAAGAGAACCGCTCAAGTCATCCTGAGTCGGAATACGCTGCTCCCTGCTGAAGATCATGGCAGCTTTCCGCAATACAGGCGTATAGATCAGCATTTTATTTCGCATGATCGAAAATTCACGCACGTACTTATTTCCTTCAAGTATTCCGCGGTCACCCTCTGTCAGGGGACGCATTGTCCCATTATGAAGTAGAGGCGCGTATTCAAAAACATTTGGTTCGCTCTCTTCACGTTCAGGCTCTTCTCGCGGTTCAACACTAAAAGGGATAGAGGTATAATTTACAACCCCCATGTAAGCCATCAAATCCCTTGTTCTTTCTCTGGCTCTCTTTGCGGCCAGCAAGGCGTTTTGCCGTTCCGCTGCGCGGTCGAAGAAATCGTTGACCGCAAGCAGCCTGACAGAAAGATCGCCCAGCCTCTCAAATATGCCTTCGTTTGCGATGGCGTCGCCGGCGGTTTTGAAAGCCGCGTCGCGCCTTGGATCAGGCATGAACAGGCTGCTTCCCATAGAAAACAGCTCCCGCCTGTCGCCGTAACGGCCAGCGCCGTTCTTAAACGATTCCAGTATGCCCGCCACTTTCTGCCCCCCCTTTATGGCGTAAAAGAATTTGAGCAGTTCCGTGAACAGGCTGTCTTTCAAGTCATAATATTCATAAACAAAAGGTATGCCCAGGATCATTGCCGCCAGAAGGCTTTCGTCGCCGGTGACACCGACGGGCAGATCGCTCAGCGCCATGACCTTCAGGAACAGAGGGTAACTGCGCACGCCGAGGTTGACCACGCGGATCCCAGGACTCGAATAACCATCCCGGCTTATCGCTTCAGGATCCCGGGCAGCATCGTAGAACCGGACGTCATTAATGCCCGCCGCTTCTGCCGCGGACCGCAGTCGTTCAAATTCGTTCGCGTACGCCCTTTGTCCGATTGGCGTCTCGCGGTCATGCACATTATAACCGCTGAAGAACGTAAAAAGCGTTACCGGCTCCTTTTCGTCCATTGACCGCGACGCATTACGCAGCACCTGAATATAATCTTCAGCCGTCTGATGAAGGTACAGCAAAGCCCAGCGGGAACCTGCTGTTCTTTCGGCAGTCAGCTCCGCGTCGAAAGCTCCGCCCGTTATTTCAGAGAACAGCGCTTTAACGACGAGCTTTTTTTCTTGGCGCCTCTGTTCCGGGGTCAAAGACTCCATCCAGCGCCGCAGCCGCTTAACCCGCGGATCGACATAGAAACCCAGCCCTCTGAAACCCGTCGGCACTTCAACCGTCCGTGTCCTGTGATCAGGCGCGGTCAGTTTCGCTCCCCGCGGCAGATCGTAATCCTGCAGCGCCATGCACACCGGAGGGAACGGATCGTCCGCGCCGGGGTATTCAACGACGTCCTGAACGGGCCATACCATCGAAAACAGCAGGTCAACATTCTCCAGCAGAGGGTCTCCGGCCGGGATCCTTCTGCGTTTGAGTGGCGAGATCCTGCTGTCCACCGTTACACCGGGCATTCCCCTGAACCTGTCCAGCATTTTCCGCATCCTTTCGGGGTCGTCGCTTAACCCGATGACCCTGAACCTCACTTTGTCTATTCCGTGTTGGGCGAGAACACGCGGAAGCTGCTCTATCAAAAGTTCCATTTTCGTCAGGTCGGCAAGGCCGTCTTTCATGTCGGGCAGGACAAGAGCGACAGTTATTCCCTCGGCCATGTATTTCTCGGATAGCCGCAGCGGAGCTTTGTACAAAGGCGACAGTTTCATGCGAAACCCCGGTAATTCCGGGCATGAAACACCGAACCCGTCAGGAAGGTTGGGGACGATGTTTTTCAACTCGTCTTTAAGGCCCGACTCCCGCCGCGCGGCCATCCGCGCCACTTCAACGAGCGCATGCGGTATTCTTTCGGGATATCGCGTCTTCAATCCCGCGGTATCGCACAGGGAGAGCAGCGAGGACGCGTATAACGCGATACTTTTGTCAAGTTCATTCTCAAGATCGTCTTCTCTTGCCTCGGCAGAACTGAAAGCCCGTTGTAAAAAGCCGGCTACGTATTTCTCCGCATCCCTTTCGAACTTGGCCCCTCTATCGGCATCGCCGTATTCTATGCCGGCTATCCTCTTTACGCGGTCAATATACGGCGCCCACCTCTCAGTGTCAGGATAGCCCGGGTGGCCCGCGGCCGCCTTCTGATAGCGCGTACCCGTCCTGCCATTTATCCACGGCTGGAGCAAGGCGTTTACCGCGGAGTGCAGCCCTGCCGCGCCCGCCAGAAAAACGACCGCGAAAGGAGTAAATGGAGCAAAAGAATATAAAGTCAGAACCACGGCCGCGAGGCCCGCGCTCAACAAGACGGGCAGAAATGTTTTTTCGACCGCGGAAAACTCGTTCCTTCCGGGCAGATGCGCTGAAACAAATATTGCCCTGGCGCTCAGGAAGATCAAGGGGAACCAGGCCGGCGCGAGCGCCCCCGCCGCCAGCGGAACACCGGTATAAAGTATTTCCTCGATAACAGGCGCGTATATGTTCTCCCAGGCATTCCTGTCAATGGCCGTATGGCGGGATATGAATTCTCGAAGGAAGGGAAGAGCGGCTTTTTTAATTCCTCCCTCACCGGATTCTTCAGCGATGTTCCCTCCTCCCCGGAAAACCGCTTTTGAATCCGCGGTGATCTCAAAAACAAGCAGCTGGCGGGTATTTTTGTCTATGAAACTGGCATACCGCCTGCCGCCTGCCTCTTTCAGCCCGCCGAATTCAACAGGGCTGAACACCTCAGGATATTCCGCCGGCCCCCTCAGATTCCATTCACGGCACATGGCCGTCAGCGCCTCTTCAAGGCCATGATCCAGGGGAAGCAGCAGCTGCGACAATCCATTTTCGGCTTTCCCTGTAGTTTCATTTATTTCGACGCCAAGAAGCACTCCCTTCCGCACAGCGGCATTCTGCTGCGCGAGCACCCGGAGAGCGTAAGCGTTGCTTTTGAAAGCGGCCTGAAGGCGGATTATTTCATCATAAAACAGAGCAGCGCCGCGGGGCTCTTCGGTCACTGAGGGAGTGATCGTGAGGAAAGTTATCCCTCTTTCCGCGAGGAGCGATTCCATGCCGTCAGTGTGAAATCCCCCCGTGACAACAGCGACGATGCGTTTGGCTCCTTTTAAGGCGGTTCGCGTGTCATGTGCCGGGACGGGCGGCGGCGCGGCGGCATACGAATTATTTTCCCCGGCCAGAGTCTCAATGAAACAGGTATCTCTCTGAATATTCGTTTCATAGAAGGCGTTCAAAAGGGCGTAGTCTTTTTCCCAGTCTCCCAGAGGGGCGGCAGCATATTTTTCCCAAAGGAGTCTGAATTCAGGCAACAGGCGTTTCAGGCGGCCATACTCGTCCGAAGTAAGCCGGTTGAGGAAATATCCCTCGAACAAAGGAAGAAAGTCGCACAGGAAAGAGACTTCCAGTTCCACCTTGTCCCGCGAGAGTCCCGCGCGTATCTCCCTGATAAGCCGGTCCTGTTCCTTAATAAGCTCCAGGGGATTGATATCGCTGTTTTTACGGAGATATGCCGCGAACCGTGACAGTTCCGGATATTTTTCATCAAGGTTCACCCTGCACTGTTCGGCGGATCTTAAAAGCGTGTCCGGGAACAGAGGCTGGTCGGCCCATGCCCGGCAGGAAACCGCCAGTTCCCGGTAATCCTCATAAGGAAGCCGCTGCTTTGCCTCTTCAAGAAACCCCCGCAGCTCCCTGGCCGCGCTTTTGAACCGTATGCTTTTAACCTCGTGGCGCAACGCGCGGTAGTCCCCGATGATCCCGTCATCCCCTCCACCGCTGTTGTCAAAGGCTGCGTTTCCCGCGAATTTTTTCAGCAGCCGGTAAAACTTTTCGTCGCTCACCGCTCCCGCGCGGCGTTTTTCGATCAATGTTTCGAAAGACAGATGGGAACGGGAAAGAAAGCATCTTTTCAGCCTTGCCAGCTCGCCATAAAGAGAACGTATCCTCTCTTCGTAAATTCCTCTCCTGTCCCGTATGTTTACCAGCCGCTCGAAGTTTTCACGGTACAGCGTTTCGTTCTCAAGCCCGTTAAGAATACCCTGGCGTCCGCTCTGGAGCGCGAAAAACTCCGCCCCAGTCAGTTTACCCTGTTCCACCAGCGATTCAATGGTTTTTTTTCCTTCAGGCTGTTCGCCGAGCCGTTCCAGCCATGACATATCGACGGCGCCTGACGCGCCCTCCACAAAAACACGGTCCAGGCGGTATTCTTTATCCAGAAAAGCGAGGATCCCCGCGATTGAACGCTGCACCTGAGCGTGACAGTGAATGTCCTGGATACCCACCACCACGAGTTCGGAGCCGCTGTTGTTCAGTGCGGTAACACGGCCGAGAGACAAGGGAACGGATGATGAGTGATCATTGAAAGAAGCGGCATGGACGGGTTCGAGGGCCGCGCAGACAGCGTCCCGCGCGACGAAGGCAAGAGAATAACACAGGAGCAGAAAAAGTGTAAAGAGTTTGCGGGTCATGTTAAAGACACGGTGATCGTCTGTATCTCTGATACCATAGATATAGCGGAAACGTCAAAAACGCAAGAGCTTTCATGAAAAAAACCTTACCGTTTCCAGTAAGGTTTTAATGGGGCGGGAACGCGGCTTGCGGCATTCCTGCGCGGGTTTGGCCGGGTGGTAAGTCCGGCCGCCGGCGGTGGGTAGCCGCCGGCAGGTAAGGTAAGGAGGCTTCTGGCTTTGCGCTATCACGCCTTCAGCCGCGTCCCCGCCCCGTGGAGCCCCTTCGGTTTGAGCCGAAAGGTTCCAAAATTGCTCCATCCCGCGCACCTTTGCATTAATCCCGCAAAGCGGGATCATGTGACGCGGGAATGATGCTGACTCGATGCGCGGGTCCGAAACGCCGCTTACGGCAATACTTCGCGGGTTTGGCCGGGTGGTAAGTCCGGCCGCCGGCGGTGGGTAGCCGCCGACAGGTAAGGTAAGGAGGCTTCTGGCTTAGCGATTTACCGCTTTCAGCAGCGTCCCGGATCCGCGCATCTTCAGGCTCCCTTGTCCCGGCTCCACTTATATTTACTAAGGTGCCGTTCTCCCCTCTTGCGTACAAAGAGGGGCTGGGGGAGTTCTTTGAGAAAGATCAAAAAACCTATTTAAAGTAAAAGGCCCAATCCCGTATTCACGGAATTGGGCCCCTCACGTCAGACACGGAACAAAGCAGAGGCCTCTCCGTTGATGCTGCTCCTCGGAAGCATAAAGAAGCACAGCAGGAGAATCACAGCCGGAAGATACCCATTTCCTCCCGGCACCCGGGTACTTGCCAGAAGCACCGTATGATCACAGAGAGATCCGCAAAGGGACTGTTCCAGCGAAGACAGCGCCGGATTGACTGACCGCGCCATTACCGCTTTCAACACAGCGGCGGCGGCAGGAACGATCGCTGATCCGGAAGCGGCCTTGGCGGCATTCTTGTCTTCATCCCCGGACGGGGCATTTTTAGATGTATCCGCCATGGACTGCATGTCCGCCATCATTTTGTTCACTATTTTCATCGGGAGCGTCGTGTGGTAGAAGAACGATGTCAGGACCGACTGGCTGGCAATGATGCCCGCGATCTCGTCCCGTCCGATCTGATCGAGAGATACGCACGGGGCCAGCCCGCCCGCAAGGAGCGCGAAACTGACAGCCACGGCGAACAACTGTTTCCTCGCCCGCGTGAAGAAGCGGGCCGGAGCTGCCGGGAAAGCTGCCAGTGACATGGTGAAGACTGCGTTCTTGATGTTCATTTTCTTTTTTTCGGGCGGCTGAAGCTCGGCCCTGCTGCCATTCAACGGCTCCTGTGCACCTTGAGGGAATTATAACCTCAACTCGTAAAATACCTTTGGACAATTTGTGAAATATTTATGAAAAACAACTTACGCGGCGGCAAGGAGCGCCCTTAACGCTTCATTGCTCGTGGTTTCCAAACGCTCGATAATGCTTTTCTTTTCGGCAATTGCCTCGATAACAGGCAGGAGGCCCATTAAAGCAACGGCTTCAAGCCCGCCCTCGCGGGATCTTTCCACCATCCCGCGCACGCGCGCGCTGTCCAGGTTCAGGATCCCGCTCTCCATAAAGAGAGGTATGAGGGCATCCGGCACGCCGTCGAGCTCGATCTTCTGATCTTCACGCAGGAACTCTGTTCTCTGCTCATCGGACTCGAACAGGCCTCCGCATCGGCTGAGAGCTGCCGCGCAGCGCGTGTTGAACAGAGCGTCAGAGCACACGTTCCCCGTGCTGACGGGATCGCCCGCGGCATTTTTCAACCGGTTCCGGGTATCAGCCGCCAGTTTGAGGCAGAGGGTTTCAGACTTATCCGCCTTCATCCTTTCAGCGCAGGACGCGGCGATTGAAGCGGCGTTGTACAGCATCACCTGCGCGCCGACCGGCAGCCTGTCAAGATCATGCCGGTTCCCAAAATCCTCCACGGTACTGACCATGGTTCGGATCATATTTTCGTCACGCGGCCCTTCGGCGGAATACAACGCCAGCGCTTCGACGTACATCAGGTACCACGCGGCCAATCCGTTATCACGCACTGAGTGGAGGGCGGGCACGCCGTTCATCTCTTCCAGCAGGTGCCTTGCCTCGTCCCGCAGGCCTTCGGGTATAAGGAAATACTTCACCACCAGCATTTTCATGAGGCGCCCGTCTTCATCGCTCATGCCGTCGGGAACACGAACCGCGGCCTTCCCGTCGTAATAGACGATGCTCCTCGACGCGCGCCATTTTGCCGCGTTGTACGCATGCTCCTGTTCGGAACGGGCAAACTGAGCCTTTGACGGATACGCTTTTGCGGTAAGGCATATCATCAGCTCTTCGATGAACGCGGCTGTCTTCTCTACCTCGAGCTTGTCTCCGCGCAGCGAATCCAGATGGGCTTTGACAACGCTCCATTTCCCGCCCTGCAGCCCGTCCAGCAATCCATCCATGGAACCTTCTTCCCTGAACTCAGCAAGCGCGTCCCGGACACCGTTCCTGTACTCGTCGTAAGAGTCCATCAGCCTGCTCGACACGCTCGCCCTGCCGCCGGGAGCCCAATGTCCGGTCATTTTTACTATAGCGAACTTGCAGTCTTCAGCGGTCAGCCCGAGATCGTTCACAATGCTGCCGGCCGTCGCGGCTTCCTGTTCCAGAAGCCGGCAGGTCACACCTTGACGGAAGCTCGAAAGTTTTTCCATCAACGCGCTGGTCAGGTGATCCCAGCCGTACTTCTTCGCTATGATACGGCCCGGCAGGACGACCATTTGATACTGGGACCGGGCGATCATTTCCAACTTGCCCGCGGGAGCGTCCGCGCTCTCGGGATCGTACCGCAGCGATCCAACAATACCAGGGATCGGAGACGGCACCTCTGCCGTGCTC
>CAZNYG010000017.1:0-32309 GCA_964577205.1 uncultured Elusimicrobiales bacterium
AAGGCGGCAAGGTCAGGGGCGAGGCGTTCGTCAACGGCGAGCTTACCACCGAGGCCGAATTCATGTTCGCGATCATCGACAGAGAGGCCTGATAAATGATCCATCCAACCGCAATCATACATCCTTCGGCGATCATAGAGAATGAGGTCACCGTCGGGCCCTATGCAGTTATCGGCGAAGATACCATCCTGCGCCGCGGGTCCCGCGTCGGCGCTCATTCGCTCGTGGAATTCGCGGATATCGGCGAAC
The DNA here is from genome assembly GCA_964577205.1 of uncultured Elusimicrobiales bacterium. Classification (GTDB taxonomy): domain Bacteria; phylum Elusimicrobiota; class Endomicrobiia; order Endomicrobiales; family CAIRNS01; genus CAZNYG01. Next base: position 250 of record CAZNYG010000017.1, read on the forward strand.
AAGCCGTCATCTTCAACAACGCTTCCATAGGAACCGCTCCGCAGGACCTTAAATATAATGGGGAAAAGACCCGCTTTTTCCTCGGTAAAAGGACCGTCGTGCGCGAGTTCGCGAGTTTGAACCGGGGCACCACCGCCAGCGGTAAAACTGTGGTCGGCGACGACTGCCTCATCATGGCTTACTCGCATGTCGCCCATGACTGCAGGGTGGGGAACAACGTGATCATGGCTAACGCCGCCACGCTGGGAGGCCACGTCGAGGTCGGCGACCGTGCCGTGCTTGGCGGTATCGTCGCCGTGCACCAGTTCACCCGTGTCGGCACGCTGGCCATGATCGGAGGCGGCTCGATGGTCTCGCTCGACATACTTCCTTTCGCGCAGGCGCAGGGGAACCGGGCGAAACTGGCAGGGCTTAATGTCGTCGGCATGCGACGCCGCGGCCTGAGCAGAGAGGCGATGGACGAAGTAAAATCCGCCTACAAGGTCCTTTTCCTTTCCGCCATACCGATGGAGGAAGCCGTTGACCAGCTCGAAGCGTCCTCGCCCTGCCCGGAAGTGCGCATCATGATCGATTTCATTCATTCGTCCCATCGCGGCATCTGCCGCCCTTCCCGCAAGGAAGAGAACGAAGAGCCCTGACCCCATAATCCATGAATACCATAGGCATAATCGCTGGCAACGGAAGGTTCCCTTTTCTCGTCGCTGAAGAAATAAAGAGAAAAGGCGACAGGGCGGTTGTTTTCGCGCTGAATGAAGAGACGGACCCGGCGATAGAAGCGGCAGCGGACAAAACCGTCTGGATCGCGCTGGGCCAGCTGCAGAAACTGATCGACGTGATGCACGCTGAAAAAGCGGTTACGGCCGTCATGGCCGGGCAGGTAAAACATGCTCAGCTTTTCGCCAACCTTAAACTTGACTGGCGCGCCGTCAAACTGCTCGGCCGACTCATCAACAAGAAGACCGATACGATCCTCGGCGCCATAGCGGACGAACTGGCGAAAGAGGGCATCCAGCTCCTGCCGTCCCACCGTTACCTGACGCATCTCCTCGCTGGCGAAGGGATTATCGCCGGCAGGAAGCTTTCCGGAGATGAGTCGAACGACGTCGATTTCGGTTTTCGCGTCGCGAAACAGATCGCCGGACTGGATATCGGCCAGACCGTGGCCGTCAAGGGCCGCGCGGTGCTTGCCGTCGAATCCATAGAAGGCACCAACGAGTGCGTAAGGCGGGCCGCCCACTATGCCGGCAAGGGCATTATCGTCGCGAAGGTAGCCAAGCCGGCTCAGGACTGGCGCTTCGATATCCCGGTCATAGGAACTGCCACCATAGACGTGCTTAAGGAAGTGTGCGCGCGCGCCATAGCCGTCGAAGCCGGTTCGACCCTGATGTTCGACCGCGATTCGGTCATTTTGAACGCCAATGCCGCCGGCATCACGATCATCGGCGTCAGGCACAAAGAGTAGCCGCCGCCTTCATCCGCCCCTTGTTTGCTCTTTTTCTGCACTTTATCTTCACTTTTTTTGCACTGTCTTACGCACTGTTCTCTGGTCACCGGTAACTGTAAAGGGAGGTCATTCCATGAAGATGTCCGTGCTGCTGTTCCTCGCCGCTGCAACGCTTCTCGCTTCCGCTCCCCGGCTTTACGCCAAAGGTGTCTTTATCACGCCGGGAGCCCGGTCCAACGCGATGGGCGCCGCGTACATCGCTGTCGCCGACGACCCGACCGCGATCTATTGGAACCCGGCAGGCCTTACCCGGCTGGAACGCTCGGGAGCCCAGTTCTCCCTGTTCTACGTTAACAACAATGCCGTCGGGAACTCTTCGTTGAAAAGCGCCGAGACGGGAACTGTCAATGCCGCTGACGGCGATTTCCCTTTGCCGCGGATTTACGGCGGCAGTCCGCTGCTCGGAGCGTTGCAGAACGCGGAACCTTCGGGATTTTTAAACAGGGATTTTGAGACATCGGCTCCCGTTCCGTTCATCGCGGGATATCACACGTTCGATCTTCTCACTATCGCCGGCGGCATATACTGCTCCGGAGGGGGAGGCGGCAAATGGAGCGATAACATCCCTTCGGCCAGCGGCGCGGACCGTATAACCGCGTCCCTGGACGCTTCCTACATGTTCATAGTGTACAACGTTTCCGCCGCTAAAGAGATCATGCCCCGGCTTTCAGCGGGCGTCGGTATCGACCTGGTGACCATGACGGATAAGATCAACGCGCAGAAGAGTTATCTTTCCGCGTCGGCTGTCCCGTCCTACCGCCTCGAGATCGACAAGCAGTCGTCCGGGTACGGAGTGCAGTACAACGGCGGCCTCATGTACAAACCTGTCGATATGCTTCAGCTGGGCGCCGTAATCCGCAGCGGGACAAAGATCAGCCTTCACGGCAAGGCTTACTACGCGCAGCAGGGGCTCGCCGCTCTCGGCTACAGTGATCTTCGCCACACTACCGATTATGATCAGAATTACACGTACCCGATGACTTACGGGCTCGGGGTCTCCTGCACGCCCCTTCCGAAATGGACCTTTGCCGCTGGCCTCGACTGGAACCAGTATTCATTGAAGCGCGACGATACGTCCTACAAGGCACCGCTCGCCGGAACATTCGACAACGCGAATAACGACGGCAACTGGAAAGACTCGACCCAGTACCGCGTCGGCGCTGAATACCGCCACACCGAAAAACTCTCCCTGCGCGCGGGTATCCAGACCGATCCGTCCCAGCTCAAGGGGAACAACATCACCCTGGTCAACCTTGATCAGTACAACATGACATACTACTGCGTGGGAGCGGGATACCGCTTTTCTTCCGCGTCGGTCAACCTGACTTACGCTAAAGGTGTTTCCGACAAGCCGGAGAAAGCCGGCCGTTCCTATGAGTACAACATCAATGTGCTGCGTGCGGGGATCGATTACACTTTTTAATTGGAATTCGAGAGGTATAAATAATGCGAAAAGTATCCCGTATAGGAATCCCGGCCTTTCTCATGATCCTGTCCCAGACGGCCGCGTACGCGCAGGGATTATTCGCGACCCCAGGCGCCCGGGCGAACGGCATGGGCGTGGCGTATATCGCCATTGCGGATGACCCTTCGGCCATATACTGGAACCCGGCAGGCCTCGGCCAGCTGCGGGGGAACGGAGCGGAACTCTCCGGTTCATTCTCCAACAGCCCCGGATACAGCAATAGATCCGTGGGTAACGCGGCGGCCCCTGACATAGCGGACGGAGATTTCCCGCTGCCCCTCGCGTACCACTCGACGGCCGATCCCTTATCGCCCGACGCGGAGCCGCTTCAATATTCCAACGGCAGGCTGGATACTTTATCGCCTCTTCCTTTCATCGCCGGATACTCCCGGTACCGCTCATTTACACTTGCCGCCGGCGTTTACGCTATCGGGGGAGGAGGAGGCTACTGGAAGGACACCGTCTCCGCCGTGCCGCCTTTTGACGGCGACCGCATCAGCGCTTCCATCGACGCGGTGTATTACTTCATCGCGTACAATCTCTCCGCCGCTACGGAGATCTATCCCGGGTTATACGCCGGTGTCGGAGCGGATATAATTACCATGTCGGACTCGCAGTCCGCGGCCAAGAATTACACAGCTTCGGCGGGATCACCCCTGCCTTCCTACCGCTTTTCGCTTGACAAAAAAGCGTCCGGGTACGGCATTCAATGGAACGGCGGGCTCCTCTATCGCGTGACACCCCGGATACGGCTGGGAGCGGTCGCCAGGACCGGAGCGGCGATAGACATGAACGGCCGGACGATGGTCTCTCTGGGCGCCGACTGCCGGAGCGATTACGACCAGAAGTACGTCTATCCCGCCACTTACGGTTTCGGGGCCGCTTATGATCCGATCCCCGCGCTTACGCTGGCGGCAGGCATAGACCATAACGTCTATTCATCGATGCGCGACGAGGTGACCTATAAGGATGAAAACCCGTCAGCCGGGCTGGTCAACACCCGCGGCGACAACGGATGGAAGGACACGACGCTCTACCGGATCGGAGCGGAATACCGTTCAAGCGAGAAACTCGCGCTGCGCGCCGGGGTACAGACGGATCCTTCGCCGCTCATCAGCAACAAACTTACGCTTCTTGACACTAACAAGTACGACATGGTGTATTACTGCGTTGGAGCAGGATATTCGGTGCTGGGAGTCCGCGCGGATCTCTGCTATGCGCGCGCTTTCTCCGGAACTCCCGCGAGGGACGGACGCACTTACGACATGCCGATGGATATCGTCATGCTGGGCGTTAATAAGAAGTTCTAAATAAAGACAGGCAGTTCGCTCATGGCTCATGAGCTAAACTGCTGACCTGTTGAAAGGTACTTACTATGATTCCATTAGTCCACCCGCTGCTGGGAAAAGAAGAAGAACGCGCTGTCGCCGCCGTGATCCGTTCGCGCATGGTGGCAAGTGGCGCCTGGGTTGACCGCTTTGAAAAGGGAATGGCGTCCATCGCTGGAACAAAACACGGCATCGCCTCGTCGAACGGGACGACCGCCCTTCACGCCGCGCTGCTTGCCTGCGGCGTCAAGGAGAGGGACAAGGTATTGACCACGCCCCTGACCTTTATCGCCACGTCCAACAGCATCCTTTACTGCGGCGCGAAACCCGTTTTCGCGGACATCGATCCCGCGACTTTCAACCTTGCCCCGGTATCGGTCGAAAAGGCCCTGCGCCGGGAAAGGAACGTAAAGGCGATGATCGTCGTGCACCTTTACGGCATGCCCGCCGATATGGACGCTCTTGCTTCCCTGGCCCGTAAATACAGGGTAACCCTTATCGAAGACTGCGCTCAGGCGCACGGCGCCCTGTTCGACGGCAAAATGGTGGGCAGCTTCGGCAGCGCTTCAGCGTTCTCGTTCTATGCCACCAAGAACGTCATGACCGGCGAAGGCGGCATGGTACTGACTAATGACGACAGCATCGACAGGCGATGCCGGCAGATAGTCAACCATGGACGCGACGGGCATTCGACGCACACGATCCTGGGGTATAATTACCGCCTGACCAATATCGCGGCGGCGATCGGCATCGAACAGCTCAAACGGCTTAAAAAATGGAGCGCGGCCCGGCGCAGGAACGCGGCCTGCCTCACGAAAGGGCTGAAGGATATCACGCTGCTGAAAACCCCTTTTGTTCCCGAGCGGTGCGAGCCGGTCTATCATCAGTACACGCTGCGCGTCGAAGCGTCGCTGCGGCAACGTTTTATCGAACACCTTACCCGCAAAGGCATCGGATGCGGCATTTATTATCCCTCTACGGTCTACAACCAGCCGTTGTACAGGGACCTCGGTTACCGTCCGGGCCTGTGTCCGGAAGCCGAAAAGGCGGCCGCTGAGGTGGTATCGCTTCCGGTCCATCCGGCCCTCACAAAAAAAGATCTTGACGCGATCATCTCGGCTGTACGTTCATTTGCCGAGCGATTGGAATGATCATGGCCATACGAACCGTAGTGATCGGTGTCGGATCCCTGGGACAGCATCACGCCCGCATCCTTTCGACGCATCCCGGCTCAACGCTGACAGGGGTCGTGGACATGGATGCCAGGCGGAGGGAGAAGATCGCCTCCCAGTACGGCGTGCCGGCATACGCTTCCGTGAGCGATATTCAGGGCGGTGTCGAAGCGGCCGTCATTTCCGTGCCGACGCCCGCGCATTTCGCGGCCGCGAAAGGGCTTCTCGAAAACGGCGTTCACTGCCTGGTGGAAAAACCTTTTACCTCCACTGTCGAAGAGGCCGAAGAACTTATCGCGCTCGCCAGGCAAAAGAACCTGATACTTCAGGTCGGCCATGTCGAACGATTCAACCCCGCGGTCATAGCCGCCCAGCCGTTCATCAACAGACCGAAATTCATCGAGGTGAACCGCCTCGGGCCGTATGATCCCCGCACCAGCCATATAGGGGTCGTCCTGGACCTTATGATCCACGACCTCGATATACTACTGACGATGATCCGCGACAAGGTCGTCCACCTGGAGGCCTACGGCGCGAAAGTCCTTTCCAGCCATGAAGACATCGCGAAGGTCCGCCTGAAATTCTCCCGCGGATGCGTGGCCGACCTTTCGGCCTCGCGCATCTCCATCGAAAAATACCGCAGGATCCGCATATTCCAGCCCGACAGCTATATTTCGGTCGATTACGCTGGCAAAAGCCTGAAGATCTACCGGAAAAAAGGGGAAAAGGTCACCAGCCTCGGCGATATCGAGATCGTGAAACCGAAACTCAAGGACGGCGAACCGCTTTACCACGAGCTGGATCATTTCCTTTCCTGCGTCAGCAACGGCAAAGAGCCGTCCGTCTCGGGCGAACACGGCCGCGACGCGCTTGAACTTGCCCAGGATGTGCTTAAGAAAATGGAATTCTGATTATGAATATCTTTATTTCGGCGGGCGATCCATCGGGAGACATCCACGCTGCGGGACTGGCAGCCGCCTTGAAAGAACAGTGCCCGAAGGCCCGAATCACCGCTGTTGGCGGCGACCGCCTTAAGCAAGTCTCCGACCGTTTCATCTCCGACATCGTCGGCTTCAGCGGCTTCGGGTTCTTCAAGCCGTTCCAGCTTTATTTCTCCCTGAAAAAGGTTTTCAGTGTGATCACCTCGGATTGGGACGGCGCGGCGCCGGACAAAGTCGTCCTTGTCGACTATTACGGGTTTAACATCCACCTGGCCCGGGAAGCCCGGCGCCGGGGTATCCCGGTGTACTATTACGTCAGTCCCCAGGTCTGGGCATCTCGCCCCGGCCGTATCAGGGAACTGGCCCGAGCGGTGACCAAAATGCTTGTCATCCTCCCGTTCGAAGAAATACTTTACCGTGATGCCGGTGTTGATGTCGTTTTCGTCGGGAATCCGCTGATCGATTCGGCCCCCGCTCCGTCCATGCCTCCACCCGGCGGCAAACCCGTCATAGGCCTGTTCCCGGGCAGCAGGCCCAGCGTGAGGCAGAAACATCTTCCGGTATTGTACGCGGCCGCTGAACTGATCAAAAAGAATATGGACGTCGCCGTAAAGATCTTCGCGCTTCCTTCGGCCCGGGAAGAACTTGCCGGCGCCCCTTATCCCGTGATCATAGAATCCGACTGCAGAGAGCGGCAAGAGCTCTCGCTGGCCATCACGACATCGGGAACTGTAAGCCTTGAGAACGCCATTCTCGGCATCCCGATGGTCGTCATGTACAGGCTTTCTTCCTTCAACTATTTTCTTGCGCGGCTTATCGTCCGCGTGAAATATATTACGATGGTCAACATACTTGCCGGACGTCAGGTCGTGCCCGAACTGATCCAGGGCGAGGCCACCCCGGAAAAAATAGCGGAGCATGCCCTGGTGCTGCTCAACGACCGCGGCAGACGGGAAGCCATGCGCGAAGAATTGATATCGTTCCGGAAAAAACTCGGCGCCCCCGGCGTCAGCAGCCGCGCCGCCAGCGTGATCCTGCAAGGCTGACGCGCAGAAGTCCCGCAAGGACGGCTGAAGCCGCCTTTGAATGAGGTTATACAATGTCCGTATGCCTTTCCCTTACTCACTTTGTCAAGAGGAACCCATGATCTATAAACGGCTGCTGAAATACATCGGGCCCTATTCCGGTCGGTTCTTCGCCGCGATATGCTGCATGGCGGTCTTCTCCGGACTGACCGGAGCTACCATGTGGCTGGTAAAGAATATTTTCGACAAGATATTCATCGCGCGCGACATGCATATGCTGTATCTTGTCACGGTGCTGATACCGATCTTCTTCCTGATCAAGGGGATAGCGGGCTACGGCCAGAATTACCTGCTTTCCTATATTTCCCAGAACGTTGTCCGGCAGCTGAGAAATGAACTTTACGACAAGCTTATTTATCTTTCTCATGACTTTTTCGTGATGAACTCAACTCCCAGGCTCATGGCGCGCGTCACCAACGACGTCGGCGCCGTGCAGAACGCGTTGTTCCGCGTGCCGCCCAGCCTGATCCGCGACGGGCTGACCGTCATGGTCATGATCGGCGTGCTTTTCTACCTGCACTGGAAATTCGCTCTCATTTCGCTGGTCATGCTCCCTCTCGCTAGCCTTCCGCTCGCGCAGTTCGCCCGAAAAATGCGCAGCGCCTCCCGCCAGGGACAGAAACAGATGGCGGAGATCTACGCGTCGCTCCAGGAAACACTGAGCGGCATCAGCATTATCAAGGCGTACATGCAGGAGGAACGGGAAGTAACGCGCTTCCACAGGGAGAACGACAAGTATTACGATACCCAGCAGCAGTTCATCCGGGTCGACGCCCGTTCGAGCCCCGTCATGGAATTCATGGGTTCGCTGGCGGTCACTTTTATTCTGTGGTACGGCGGGAAGGACGTCATCAACGGCGTGTGGTCTTCCGGATCGTTCGTCGCGTTCCTGACAGCCGCGTTTTCCATGTATCAGCCCATAAAGAATTTCTCCCAGACCAATTCGCTTATACAGCAGGCCTTCGCGGGCACTGAGCGGATATTTGAGATCCTTGACGCCAAACCTACGATCGTAGATCGTCCGGAAGCGCGCGAACTCATGAGTTTCGAACGCGATATCGTGTTCCGTGACACGCTTTTTCATTACCCCGAAAAGCAGAACGTCCTCATGGACATAAACCTTACCATCAAAAAAGGCGAGGTCGTCGCGCTTGTCGGGCCTTCCGGTTCCGGAAAAACATCGATCGCCAACCTGCTCCTGCGTTTCTATGAAGCGCAGGGCGGCGTGATCGAGATCGACGGGAACGATGTCCGCGGTATCACGCTGGGTTCCCTGCGCTCCAAGATTGGCATCGTGCCGCAGGAGATACTGCTTTTCAACGAATCTGTCCGCTACAATATCGCCTACAGCCGCCCCGACGCGACGGATGAAGAGGTCATGGCCGCCGCGAAGGTGGCCAACGCCCACCAGTTCGTTTCACGCATGCCGGAAGGATATGCCACGGTTATCGGTGAACGGGGCGTAAAGATCTCCGGAGGCGAGCGCCAGCGCATCGCCATCGCGCGGGCCATCCTCAAGAACCCGCCCATACTGGTCCTGGACGAAGCGACAAGCGCGCTGGACGCTGAATCGGAAAAACTTGTCCAGGAAGCTATAGAGAACCTGATGGCCAACCGCACGGTCATCCTTATCGCTCACCGCCTCGCGACGGTCAAGAAAGCCGACCGCATCGTCGTCCTCGACCGCGGCCTGATCGTGGAACAGGGAACGCACCAGGAACTGCTCGGCAACGAAGGGATCTATGCCAAACTGCACAACCTGCAGATCCTTCAATAAAAACCATAACAGCGTTCATTAGGAGCTTAATTTATGAAGAAAACGTTTCTTGTAAGTATTTCCATACTGATCGCCGGGACGGTTACCGTTTTCGCCAGGCCTCAGCCGCCGACCACGTATAACACGTTTGACGGAACTCTTCCGGGCGCGCGGCCGATGGCGATGGGATACGCTTTTGCCGCGCTGGAGGGGGACCCTGCCGCGATAGCCTATAATCCAGCGGGCCTTCTGGGATTGGAGAAAAGCCTCTTCGCGTTATCTTATGAGACCGCCCGTCAAAGCGAACTTACTGGAGATCAGAAGTACGGCTCTGAAATGCTGAGGGGGAGGAACATGAACTTTCTCGCTATTGCCGTTTCGCGCGGCGCGATATCGTGGAGGCCTCTGGCGGACGCCGAAACCACGACAACGGGCCCCGGCGCGGGCGACTTCCACACGCGCGAAATAAAGGTGAACAAATATACCTTTTCAGCCGCCCAGCAGAGCAGCGAAAAGATGGCCGCGGGCCTTTCCCTGTCTTATCTCAGCGGCAGCATCTCCGAGTACGGCATCGCCGGATCTCCGTTCGCCGGCATTTCGAACGGGTACGGATTATCTGCCGACCTTGGATTCATTTATACCCTGTCGCAGCAGATGAGATTCGGGCTTTCCCTGGAAAATCTCGGCGGAACCCTGTGGTGGGACGATTATGAGAAGGACCAGCTTCCTTTCGTCTTCCGGGGAGGATTCGCGTTCCAGATCCCGGGCGCGACTACCTTTGCCGCCGATATCGAGAAACGGTATTACCGCAAAGACGGCGACGAAGAGCAGATAACGCACTTCGGCCTCGAGCAGGCGCTGGGGAAAAGCATGGCGCTCCGGGCGGGGACTTACGGCACGGACCTTAACGATAAGAACAAGTCCCGTGTCACGTTCGGGCTCGGATACGGCGTTAACGATTATCAACTGGGGCTGGCGGGAGAAAAATACGCGGTGAACGATATCGACGTTTACCGCTATGTGTTAAGCCTCGCGATACCCATCCAGTGACCTGCGAAGATCTTGCCGGACAGATCCTTCAGTATCTCCCCGGCGCCGACCTGTCGGCGGTGAACAAGGCGTACTCCTTTGCCGAGGAGGCGCACAGCGGACAGAAACGCGCGTCGGGAGACGGCTACTTTACCCACTGCGAGGCGGTCGCGGGCATCCTGACCGGCCTTCATCTGGATCCCCCGACCATCGCCGCCGCGCTTCTGCACGATGTCCTTGAAGACACCGGGGCCACGGCAGCCGTCCTCTCCCGCGAATTCGGCCCCGAGATCACTTCGATGGTCGAAGGCCTTACGGCCATCAGTTCGCTCCATTTTCATGACCGGGAAACAGCGCAGGCCGAGAACTGGCGCAAGATGCTGCTCGCGGTGGCCAAAGACATCCGCATCATCATCATCAAGCTCGCAGACCGCCTTCATAACATGCGTACCGTCGGTTTTCTGCCGGAGGACCGGCGCGCGAAACTCGCCTCGGAATCGCTGACGCTGTTCGCTCCCTTCGCCCACCGGCTCGGGATCACCCGGATCAAGAACGAACTGGAAGAACTGTCCTTTGCCGAACTCTACCCGGAAGAATACTCCCGGATCAAAATATCCGTGAACGACCGGCAGGAAGACGCCCTCCACGCCGTTGAATCGTGGAGGGGAACGCTAAGCCTGATCCTGGCCGGATCCGGGATCCTCTACCGCCTGAACGCCCGCACCAAGACCCCTTACGGCATTTTCTGCAAAATGCGCCGCTTCGGGCGCGCTTTCGAGGACATCCAGGATATAATCGGCCTGAGGATCATCACCGACACCGAAGATCACTGTTATTCCCTGCTTGGCATCATCACCGCGGCGTGCGCGCCCCTTCCGGACTCGATGACCGATTACATCCGCTTCCCTAAAGGAAATATGTACCAGTCCATCCATATCACGGTCGGGGACCCGCGGCTGGGGCTCGCGGAGATCCAGATCCGCACGGAGGAAATGCACCGGCACGCGGAGTACGGGGTAGCCGCCCACTGGCGCTACAAGGAATCTGCGGACGGCCCGGCCGGGAAAGCATTGTCATCCGCCTCGAGGGTGGACGAATACATGGACTGGCTCAAGCATATCCTCGAATGGCAGGAAGACCTTACCGACGCCCGGGAGTTTTTGTCGGGGCTCACGACCGCCTGCGCGTTCGACGAGATCTATGTGTTCACGCCGAAGAAAGACGTCATCCGCCTCCCCGAAGGAGCCACGCCGCTCGACCTCGCCTACGCGGTCCATTCCGATATCGGCGACCACTGCTGCGGGGCTAAGGTCGGAGGAAAAATGGTTCCGCTTACGCACACGCTCCGCAGCGGAGAGGCCTGCGAGATAGTCACCGACAGTAACGTCGTCCCGGGGCTGCACTGGCTCGAGATCGCCGTTACCCCTCACGCCCGTTCCAGGATACGCCGCTATCTACGCGACAAAAAGGCATAAAAAAACCGGACCGGACATACCCGTATGGGGGGATGCCTGATCCGGCAAAAAAATACTATAATAACTGTGGCGTCAGATCGCTTTTTTCACTTTGCCGGAGCGGAGGCATCCGGTGCAGACATAGGCGCGGCATGTCTTGCCTTCGACGACGATCCGCAGGCTCTGCAGGTTCGGACGGAAAATACGGTTTGTGGCGCGGTGGGAATGGCTGATGGTTTTTCCGGACATCGGGCCTTTTCCGCACACTGAACACTTGAATGACATCGGTATTACCTCCATGCGTTAATTGTTTCTTTATCCGCTGAAGTCTTATTTATATCATATTTATTAAGGATTTTCAAGATGGCCGCAGGCATACCCCTGGACACTTCCATTCAATACCTCAAAGGCGTCGGCCCCCGCAGGGCGGCGCTCTTTGAGCGTTTGGGAGTATCGACCGTACGTGACCTGATGGGCTATTTTCCGCGCGAGTATGACGACCGCAGGAACGCCACGATGATAGCCCGTATGGCCGGGGGGGAAAAGGTGACGGTACAGGGCGTGGTACAGGCCGCGGACAAGATGTCGCTCAGCCAGGGGCTTTCCGTTTTCAAGGTCGCTTTCGCTGACCGCTCCGGAGTCGCGATGGCATCCTTCTTCCGCAAAAGCAATCCATACCACCGCCACGACGTGTTCTCAACGCTGAAAAGCAGCTTTGTTCCTGGCGCGCATGTCTGGTTCAGCGGCGTCTGCGAATACATGTTCGGCAAAAAAGAGATCAGGGTCGAGGACTACGAAATTATACCCGCCGGCGCTTCGCCTGATGAGCCGGTCAATTTCAAGCGTATACTGCCGGTCTACCCGCTCACCGAAGGGCTCAGCCAGAAATGGCTCCGCTCCTTCCTGCGCGAGGCCATTCATGTTCACGCCGGAGAGTGGATCGATATCCTGCCGCCGGCGTTGCGCGAAAAATACCGTTTCATACCGGCGTCCGATGCTTTGAAGGAGATCCATTTCCCCACGGATTTTACCCGCGCTGAACAGGCGCGCCAGCGTCTGGCTTTCGACGAGTTCCTGCTGCTCGAATCCGCCCTTATCCTGTCGAAGTCCGGCGCCGGCGCCGTAAAGAAGCCGCAGTCATACGATATCAAAAAAACGCTGCTGACCCCGTTCAAGGAAAAACTGCGTTTCGAATTCACCCCGGCCCAGAAAAAGGCCATCAACGAACTGTTCTCCGACATGCAGGAACCCGAGCCTATGAACCGCCTGCTGATGGGGGACGTCGGCTCCGGTAAGACGGTCGTGGCGTTGAGCGCCATGCTCCTCGCCGTTGAGAACGGCTGCCAGGCCGCGCTCCTCGCCCCGACCGAGATCCTCGCGGAGCAGCATTACCTGACGCTCCGGTCCTTTCTTGAGGGGCTGCCCGTTACCTGCGGGCTGCTGACGGGGAAAACCTCCTCGAAAAAGAAGGAACGCGCCAGACTGCTTAAAAGCATCGAAGACGGGGATGTCTCGATAATCGTCGGGACGCACGCGCTGCTTGAAAAAGACATCCGTTTCAAATGCCTCTCCCTGATCGTTATCGACGAACAGCACCGGTTCGGCGTGCTTCAGAGAGCGGCGCTCCAGTCGAAAAGCGCCCATCCGGACGTGCTGCTCATGACGGCGACACCCATTCCCCGCACGCTGGCGTTGACGGTATACGGCGACATGGATGTGTCGGTCATCGACCGTCTGCCTCCCGGCCGTCAGAAGATCACGACGGTCCACCGCATGGAGTTCGAAGCGTGGGAGCTGATACGCCGGGAGATAGCAGCCGGCCGCCAGGCCTACATCGTCTATCCGCTGGTCGAAGAATCCGACAAGGTCGAGCTCAAAGCGGCCGTCGAGGAAGCGACCATGCTGTCAAGGACCGTTTTCAGGGATTTCCGCGTCGGCCTTCTCCACGGGCAGATGACCGCCGAGGCGAAGGACGCGGCCATGCGCACCTTCAGGGAAGGCTCTTTCGATATCCTGATCGCGACCACGGTCATCGAAGTGGGCATCGACGTGCCGAACGCCACGGTCATGGTCATTCAGCACGCGGACCGTTTCGGCCTGTCCACGCTCCACCAGTTGAGGGGAAGGGTCGGCAGAGGTACCGCTCCTTCGACCTGCGTGCTGCTCGGCGCTCCGAAAAACGATGTCTCTAAACGGCGCATCGCGGCGATGCTCTCGACCACCGACGGTTTCAAACTGGCGGAAGAAGACCTCGCCATCCGCGGCCCGGGGGAATTCTTCGGCACCGCCCAGCACGGCATGCCCGCATTCCGCGCCGCCAACCTCGTCACCGACACCCGCCTCATAGAGCAGGCCCGCGCCCTGGCCCGGGACACCATTGAATCCGATCCCCCGCTCCACCGTCCCGAACACGCCCCGCTCGCCGCCGAACTCCGCCGCGCCTTCACCCACCGCCTCAGATTAATAAGGATCTAGGGATCTAGGGGACGGGGATCTAGGGGACGGAGTCAGGTAGTCAGGTATTGACAGGCTTTTAAATAAGAAGTATACTAACTACCATGCCACGACATAGACGATTGGAAATACCAGGCGCGATATATCATGTAATTGCCCGCGGGTTGGAGCGACGCGAGATATTCCGCGACGATAATGACAGAAATGAGTTTCTCAGAAGATTTTCAGAAGGACTGAAGAAGACCGGCAGTAAGTGCTATGGTTGGGTGTTGATGCCCAACCATTTTCATTTGCTGATTGCTTCGGGCAAACGGCCTTTAAGCGATCTGATGAGAAAACTCTTGACCGGGTACGCTTTATATTTCAACCATCGCTACAAACGATGCGGATACGTCTATCAAAACAGGTACAAGCCGATACTCTGTCAGGAGCAAACATATCTACTTGAACTGGTCCGGTATATTCATCTCAATCCGGTTCGCTCACACCGTTTAAAAGATGCCACGGAACTGAGCAATTATAAATGGACAGGTCATGCGACAATAACCGGGAACGTTAAAAGTGAATGGCAATCTGTTGATGAAGTCCTTGAAAGATTCGGGAGCAAGAGAAGTGATGCGATCAAAGGATATATCGAGTATATCAAGGATGGAGAAAAGATGGGACACCGGGACGAACTGGCGGGAGGGGGGCTGAGACGCAGCGCGGGAGGATGGCACGGGGTGATGGAATTAAGAAGTTCAAAAGAATACTGGCGTGGCGATGAGCGGATACTGGGGGACGGGGATTTCGTCAACCGGGTTCTATCGGAGTCCGAAGAGGAACTTACAAGAAGGACCCACTTGCAACAATCGGGATGGGATATCGATAAGATCGTCAAAAGAGCCTGTGAAATACTGGAAATAAAAGAAGCAGATGTGAAGAGAAGGGGAAAGAATAACAAAGTATCGCAAGCCAGAAGCATGATAGCCTATTGGGGGAACAAAGAACTGGGTGTCAAAGCCACCGACCTGGCGCGGTATTTCGGGATATCGAAACAATCGATCAGCGAAGCGATCCAAAGAGGCGAGATAATAGTCAATAAAAATGGTCATTACCTGACTACCTGACTCCGTCCCCTATGCTTTCTTGTTGTTGGCTTTAATGGGAATTGACTTCATTTGCCTTTTATGGCATAATACAGGACATCGAGATCTTGACCTGATCCGAAAAGGGGTGACACGAAAATGAAAAGACTTATGATGGCCTTGTGCCTGGGATTGATCGCGTCCAGCGCGCATGCCGTGATCGTTCTCAATCCCGCCAACGGGCATTATTACGAGGCGGTTTCCGGAACAATAAGCTGGGAAGCGGCAAAAAACAGCATTGCTGGAAAACAGCACTATGGAAGCCAGGGATATCTCGCCACCTTGACCAGCCTGGCGGAAAACGACTGGGTATGGAACAATGTGATGACTACAGCGCGTCCCGCCTGGTATCTCCTCGGCGGTTCTCTTGTTCCTTCGTCCAACGGAACGCAGTCTTACCAATGGACATGGTTGAATGGGGAAGCGTGGAGCTTTACCAACTGGAGTTCCGGTGAACCGAACGGATATCCCCGTGAAAATGCCCTGCAGTTCTGGAATAATGGAAAATGGAACGACCTGATTGGAAACGGTTCCACCACCAATTACGGCAGTCAGATTTACTATGCCGGATACATAGCTGAATACGACCCGGCCCCCGTACCTGAACCGATGACCATGACGCTCATGGGACTCGGACTTGCAGGCGCCGGATTGTTCCGCAGATACGGCATGAAAGTAAGTTAATGTGCCCTGTACTATTGGAAGGACCGCGTTCATGTTTAATATGAGCGCGGTTCTTTTTTTATTGCCATAATCCCTGAAATCATATATAATTTAGGACATTCACCTTTGCAGCTGGCCGGCCCGGGAGGCATTATGTTGAGAGCTGAAGATTTTTTTGATCTTAAGGACAATCCGTTCAAAGCCCTTTTTGACAATACTGAATTCGTGTGGGATGGGCTGAAGAACATAAAGAGCTTTATCAAAGAGCGTATCCAGCCCAATGTCGCGGATATCAGGAGAGGTGACTGCTTTATACGAGAAACGGTCGTTTTGTACGATGGGAAAGCCATCCGGCAGGGCTTTGAGATCGACGAGTCGGGCAAAAGGATCGTGGTGAAGATAGACGGAAAAACGCTTCCCGGAGCCAGTGTCATTTACGCCGGAGTGTTCCTGATGGACGACGCGATATCCATAGGCAGGGGAACGGTGCTCGAACCGGGCGCGCTCATCAAGGGCCCCATGATCATCGGCGACGACACGGAAGTCCGTCAGGGAGCGTATTGCAGAGGCGATGTGCTGGTCGGCAATAACTGCGTCGTCGGGCATACCTCGGAGCTTAAGTCGTGCGTAATGCTCGGCGGAAGCAAGGCGGGGCATTTCGCGTACATCGGCGACAGCATCCTCGGGAACGTCAACCTCGGCGCGGGCACAAAACTCGCCAACCTGAAGATCATCGAATCCAAGATAGTCCTTGGCATCAACGGCCAGAAATATGAAACGGGCCTGCGTAAATTCGGGGCCATCCTGGCCGACGGCGTCGAGACCGGGTGCAACAGCGTGACCACGCCGGGAAGCCTCCTGTCTAAAGACGTTCTTTTATACCCCAATACAACGGCCCGTGGTTTCTATCCTCCGCGGATGATCGTCAAGATCAGCGCGAACCTGGAAATTAAGGAAAGGAGATAAGCGCATGGGCAAATTATTCGGGACCGACGGCGTCCGCGGTGTCGCCAATCAGTACCCTATCACTCCAGATATGGCGATGCGGATAGGGCAGGCTGTTACTTACTTAATGCGAAAAGAGGGCCACCGTCCGAGGATCGTCATAGGCAAGGACACGCGCCTTTCAGGATATATGCTTGAGCACGCCCTGGTCGCGGGGATAACGTCGATGGGCGGGGATGCCGTGTTGTTCGGCCCGATCCCCACGCCCGGCATCGCGTTCCTTACATCGAGCGTCAGCGCCGACGCCGGCATAATGATCTCCGCTTCTCACAATCCTTTCGAAGACAACGGGATTAAGATCTTCTCAAAGGACGGCTACAAGCTTACTGACGATGAAGAAGCACGTATCGAAGAACTGATTTTGTCCGATAAGCTTACAACCCTCATGGTCCCTTCCAAAGACCTGGGCAGGGCCTCCCGTGAAAAGGGCGCCGGCGGCAGGTACATCGTGTTCCTGAAGCACTCCATGCCGAAGGACGTGAAGCTTGAAGGAATGAAGATCGTCATCGACTGCGCCAACGGCGCGACGTACAAGATCGCTCCCATGCTGCTTAAGGAATTGAGGGCCGACGTGACCGTCCTGAACTGCTCTCCCGACGGAACCAACATCAACGCGCGCTGCGGGGCGCTCCATCCTCAAGAGCTCGCGAAAAAAGTGCTCGAGACCGGCGCCGATATAGGCATAGCGTTTGACGGCGACGGCGACAGGTTCATAGCGGTGGATGAAAAGGGCGGGATCGTCAGCGGCGACAAGACGATAGCCATCTGCGCCGCGAGCATGAAAAGGCAAGGCACGCTCAAGAACAACATCGTGGTAACTACGGTCATGAGCAATCTCGGGCTCGCGATGTGCATGAAGGGCATGAGCATCGACCACAAAAAGACAAAAGTTGGCGACCGATACGTGCTCGAGGAAATGCTGAAGAGCGAGGCGGTCATCGGCGGTGAGGATTCCGGGCACATCATTTTCCTGGAACACCACTCCACGGGAGACGGCATACTGACCGCCCTGCAGCTTCTTTCGATAATGGCCCGGGAAAAGAAACCGCTGTCCGAACTCGCGACGGTGATGGAGACCTTCCCGCAGGTCACCATAAACGTGGACATCAAAAAGAAGCTTCCGCTGGATGAGATCGCGGCACTGAAAAAAGCGATTTCCGAGGTTGAAAAACAGCTGGGAGAAAAAGGCAGGGTGCTGGTGCGTTATTCAGGGACGCAGCTCATGTGCAGGGTGATGGTGGAAGGCCCCACGCCGGGTGAAACCGAATCGCACGCGAAAAAACTTGCCGCCATCGTTAGAGAAGCGCTGAGTTAAACCGGCTTTAATTAATGATATCGCCGATGTTCTTGCCAAAGACGGCCCACTGACCGGGAAAGAACTGCGTGTCAAAAGCGGTCTTGACTATCTGCCGCTCTGGCGACTCCCGCCTTCCTGTAGAAAGCTTCAAAGTTGTCATCAAGCGTCTTCTTCGTCATGACTCCATCCGTGTCCGGGAATACAGCGGGGAGCCGGGCTCGTTAAAAGCCTAATGGCCGTCCCGGCCGATGCCGGGCAGCTGCAGGTCTCCCGCCGTAGCTCTGGCCCTGTTCGCACGGCTTGCCCGGATCGAACCCTATACCCAGCTGGATTAAAGGAAGTTACTTTCGAGAGGCCGAGTCCCTGCGCGTTCAATTTCGCCAGCTCTTTAAACTTACCTGCCGGCGTTCCGACCGTCGCCAAACCCGGCCCGCTGTCGCAGAGAACTGCCACACACTTCTCTTTCAACCATTTTAAATACATTCCAAGCCTGCGCAGCGGGATCCAATTCCGCCGTTGATTCCGGGATGGCCGGAGGAGTTTCAGCCTCAATCAGAAATCCATTGACATTGCACCGGAAATTTATTATATGTTTTAGTATTGCTGCCCTTTTCCCGCCGGCAGGGTGTTTTCGGGCGGGGAGAGAACGAAAGAGGGAAGCTCAGCGTGAAAAAATTAATCGCTATATACCCGGGAAGTTTTGATCCTCCCACGAACGGCCACCTCGACATCATAGTCCGCGCGACCTGCCTTTTCCCAAGGATCATCGTCGCCGTCACCGACAATCTTAATAAGAACCCGGTGTTCTCCATCGAAGACCGGCTCGAGATGCTTGCCGGTGCGACCAGCCACCTTCCGTCCGTCAAGGTCGAGAAGTTCTCCGGGCTCCTCGTCGAGTACCTGAAAAAGAAAAGCAGTTTTATCCTTATCCGCGGGCTGCGCGCGGTATCGGATTTTGAATATGAGTTCCAGATGGCGCTCATGAACCGGCGACTGAGCAAGAAAGTCGAGACCGTCTTCCTTATGCCGGACGAAGCCTATACGTACCTTTCCTCCAGCGTCATAAGGGAAGTGGCCCGGCTCGGCGGCCCCACGAAGGAGCTGGTACCGCGGTGCGTCGAGGCGCACCTTGAAAAATACCGCCGTAAAATGAACCCGGGGATGCCCTGATGAATATGAAACCGAACGCCAACCGTAAAAGGCTGGGCGACATGCTGGTAGAAGCGGGCGTCATCACGACCGAACAGCTGCGCCAGGCCCTTGATATACAGAAGCACAGCGGCGGCAAACTGGGGGTGATCCTCGCCCGCATAGGCGCCTTAAATGAAGAACTCGTGCTCGGCTTCCTTGGCAGGCAGTGCGGCGTATCGTACATCTCTCTGGCGGAGTACGGCGAGATACCGCCCGACACCATCCGATCGATCCCGGAAAGCATCATACGTTCGCAGAATCTCATACCGATCAGAAAGGAAGGCAACGCGGTCACCGTCGCCATGGCCGACCCGTTCAATCTCTCCGCGATAGACGATATACGCCTTATCACGGGCTATGACGTTCAGGCCGCGATCGCCTCAGAAGGTGAAATTACGTCGGCCATCGAACGCTATTACTCCCATGAGCTGAACCCCCGCCGCTCGTTCATCCTTTCCGACGAGTCCGGAGCCGCCGTTTCCGACGAGGAAGCGCTCGGCGCGTTCCTGTCCCAATCCATTGCCGGCGGCGCGTCGGCGGTCTATCTCGAACCGCAGCAGGGCGCGCAGCGCGTGCGCTTACGCATAGACGGCTATCTTTTTGAGAAATCACAGGTGTCACAGCGCCTTTTCACACAGCTTATCAACGGCCTCAAAACCGCCGCCGGCCTCGGGGGGAACACGGATCCCCTGCCAAAAGAAGGCCACATGCGCGTGACCGCAGACGGCAGGGAAACGGCGCTGCGCGTGTCGCTGGTGCCGACCGTTTTCGGAGAGAAAGCGGTTTTGACCATACTTCATGCCGATAACGGGCCCCGCGACCTCTGCGCCCTGGGATTCGAGCCCGACGCGCTTTCGCTGTACCGCCGCTTCATCGAATCGCCGAAAGGGCTGGCTCTCGTGGCCGGGCCCGCGCGCGGCGGAAAAACGACGACGCTTTATTCTACGCTCGCTTCGCTCAATTTCCCGGACCGCGATATCGTCACCATTGAAGACCCCGTGGAAATGATCATTCCCGGCATCAGCCAGGTCCAGCTCCGGCCGCGCGAAGGGTTCACCTACGCGTCCGACCTGCAGGTATTCCTCCGCCAGAATCCCGACGTCGTCATGGCGGGGGAGATCAAGGACCGGGAGTCCGCCGGATTCGCTTTACAATCGGCGCTCGGCGGGCGCACCGTATTTTCGTCCATTATCGCGCGCAGCGGTTTCCACGCGCTGGCGACACTGAGGAACCTCGGCATGGACCCGTTCCTCGTATCGACGTCCCTGTTGATGCTGGTGTACCAGCGCCTGATGCGCACCATCTGCCCGGAATGCCGTGAAACGTACGAACTCGGCAAAAACCACGTTAAAGGTATCGGCCTCGATCTTCCGCTGCCCGAAGACTCGGACCGGCTGAGTTTCAAGAGAGGAAAAGGGTGTCCCGCCTGCAACTACACCGGATACCGCGGCAGGACCGGGGTTTTCGAAGTGATGCCGATGACAGACGAACTGCGCGCGCTCATCGCCTGCCAGGCCCCCGAACAGGAACTCCGCAGGTCTGCCGCCGCAGCGGGATA
The DNA here is from genome assembly GCA_964577205.1 of uncultured Elusimicrobiales bacterium. Lineage (GTDB taxonomy): Bacteria > Elusimicrobiota > Endomicrobiia > Endomicrobiales > CAIRNS01 > CAZNYG01. The sequence continues at coordinate 21,279 of CAZNYG010000017.1, forward strand.
CGTCACGCTGCAGGAAGCCGCCTGGCACAAAGTACTCAACGGCGTCTCCACAATCGAAGAGATGCTCGCGGTCATAAAATTCTAGGAGAAATCGCGTATGCTGAACATGCAGGACCTGCTAATGATGCTGGTGGAAAAGAAAGCTTCGGACCTTCACCTGACGGCCGGTATCCCGCCGATGCTCCGTATAGACGGCGACGTAGTGCCCACGTCGTTCGAAAAACTGACGCCCGACGTGTGCCAGCGGCTGATATATTCTCTTTTAACGGATTCGCAGAAAGAAAAATACGAAGCGACCAACGAACTGGACCTCTCCTTCGGCATCAAGGGAGTGGGGCGCGTGCGCATGAACGTGTTCCGCCAGCGCGGATCGGTCGGCGCGGCATTGCGTTCCATCCCCCAGAAAATGCTGACTTTCGACGAACTTCATCTGCCGCCGGCGATCACCGAGCTCATGAAGCTCCACAAGGGTCTGGTACTGGTCACCGGCCCGACCGGATCGGGAAAATCTACGACACTGGCATCGATGATTAATTACCTCAACGAGAACCGCTCCAGCCACATCGTCACGATCGAAGATCCCATCGAATACGTTCATTTCCACAAAAGATCCATCGTGAACCAGCGTGAAGTCGGCGCCGATACCGGCTCGTTCCCCGCCGCGCTTAAGTACGTCCTGCGCCAGGACCCTGACATCATCCTTATCGGCGAAATGCGCGACCTCGAGACGATCTCGGCTGCGCTTACCATCGCCGAGACGGGCCACCTTGTTTTCGCCACGCTGCATACCACTGACGCCGCCTCGGCGGTGAACCGCATCATCGACGTGTTCCCGCCGCACCAGCAGGCGCAGATCCGCTCGCAGCTTTCCATGGTCCTGCAGGCGGTGTTCGCTCAGCAGCTGCTGCCTCTGGCTTCCGGCTCCGGGCGCACGCTGGCGTGCGAAGTGCTCGTCGTCACGCCCGCCATCCGCAACCTCATCCGCGAAATGAAGATCGAACAGATATACCTTTCGATGCAGACCGGCGGGAAATTCGGCATGCAGACGATGAACCAGTCGCTTTATGAACTATACCAGAAACGCCTTATCCCATACCAGACCGCGCTCGACGCCAGCACCGACCCCGACGATCTTAAACGCATCCTTCAAAAAAGTTCTCTCTGATCTGAACTTTGCCAAAAGGACGGCAAAGTTCAGATGATTGGAACGGCACACGCGCTATTGAACACAGGCAAGCAGGGGTGGCGGGTGAAAACCGCCCGGACAATCGCGGAAGAGACGGGATTGACAGGCAACGACTTCGGCCGGCGCGCAGGCAACGTATATTTTCCGGCGTTATTTTAATATCATCGAGAAAGGGTTCCAGGGGAAACTGGTTTCCCCTGAATCAAAGATCTTGAAGCTCCTCCTGCTTCAAGATCTTTGGAGGGAAAATGCCGCAATTCAACTACAAAGCACGATCTGCTTCAGGCTCCATCACGTCGGCTGTCATCGAAGCGGCCGACCAGCGTTCAGCGGTCGACAAACTGAAAGGCCAGAAACTCATCGTGATGGATATCCAGGAAGTGCGTCCAAATCCGATAATGGTCCTGCTTAAGAAACTCAATCCGCTGAAGCCTTCCGTCAGCTCCAAAGAACTGGTACTTTTCTCGCGCCAGTTCTCCACCCTTGTCACCGCGGGCGTCCCCATCGTCCAGGGGCTGACCATATTGATGGACCAGGCCGAAACGCCGCTGTTCAAAAGCGTCATCGGCTCGCTCCGCGAGGACATTGAACAGGGTATCTCCATAACGGACGCGATGAAGAAACATCCCGAAGCATTTTCGGAACTCTACGTCTCCATGATCAAGGCCGGCGAGGTCGGAGGCATCCTTGACTCGATCCTGGAACGCCTGTCATCCTATCTTGAAGCCACGGAAGAGCTGAAAGGCAAGGTGAAGGGCGCGATGGTCTATCCTGCTGTCATCACCGTCGTGGCGGGCACTATCACCCTTTTCCTCCTGATCTTCATCATCCCCACGTTCGAGGAGATTTTCAGCAGCTTCGGCGCCGAACTTCCGCTGCCGACGCGCGTACTTATCGGGATATCCAATTTCCTGCGCAAATTTTTCCTGCTGGTCCTCGCGTTCCCCGTCGGCGTCTTTTTTCTTCTGAAAAAGATCATGAGCACCGAAATGGGGAAGACAAAGATCGATATGATCGCACTCAAGATCCCTGTGTTCGGCATGCTTCTGAAAAAGGTCGCGGTCGCTAAATTCAGCCGGACGCTCGGCACGCTTATCAAATCGGGCGTGCCTATCCTGCAGGCGCTCGACACGGTGGGAAAAACGAGCGGCAACAAGGTCATCGAAAAAGCCATTGAATCTGCCCGTGAATCCATCCGCGAAGGCGAACGCATGGCGGAACCGCTGCGCAGGACGGGCGTCTTTCCGCCTATGGTCATCCAGATGATCGCGATCGGGGAAGAAACCGGGAACCTCGACACCATGCTCAACAAGATAGCCGATTTCTATGACCAGGAGGTGGACGTGGCGGTAAAAGGGCTTACCAGCATGATCGAACCGCTCATAATGGTAGGTATGGGCATCCTGGTCGGAGCGATCGTTCTTGCAGTCTTCCTTCCCATGTTCAATATGGGCGACCTGGCAAGCAAAGCCGGCTAAAAGAAATAAGCGCTGAAGCGCTGATTTCTTTCAGCAAATAGACGAGAATTGACAAACAGTTCCAAAGTATTTGAAAATATGCTTGAAAAGCAGCGCCGATCAGCCGTTTCTCAGGAATATTTGAGAAATTATTCTTGACAATTCCACAAGGTTCGTCTATAATTATATCGGTATGTTTGTTCAATTCACACAGAAGGAGGTGACTGCAATGAAAAAGTCTAAAGGTTTCACGCTCATCGAGCTCATGATCGTGGTTGCCATTATCGGTATCCTCTCGGCTATCGCAATTCCCAAGTTTGCTGATCTTATCCGTAAATCCAACGAGGGATCCACGAAAGGCAACCTCGGAGCCGTCCGCAGCGCGATCTCCATTTACTACGGTGAAATGGAAGGCTGGTTCCCGGTGCCCACAGTTTCTGGCGCACAGGCGACGGCCGGTACGCTCGGCGCGGTCCTGACCATGGACAACGGCAAGTACCTGAAGGAAATGCCGAATGCCTATTGCCCTCCGTACCATCCGAAAGTAGCGGATTGCACGGTCGCGGTATCCAGCGCTGACGAATCGTCAGGTGCCGGTCAGTGGGGTTACAAGGAAACCAACGACGGGACGGGAAGACAGTGGGGCGACCTGTGGGTTAACTGCACGCACACTGATTCCAAGTCGACCGCGTGGGGTTCTTATTAATCCATGTTTTTATAAAATCCTCCCGGGGCATTCTCCGGGAGGATTTTTTTATGCGGCGTCAGAGGTGCTATCTCAAAGTCAAAATTTCAAAATGCAAATTGAACATCAACGGCTTTCACCGGCATCATCAAAGTTCATGTGTCAACTTTCACGTTGTAACTCTGCAACATGAGAGTTGCTATTTTCCGTCACTCGTTCAATTTGAAATTTGCGATTTGAAAGTGGAAAACCCACGTAAGGCCAGTTGCCAATTTCGAACATAATGATCTTACCATTCCCAGTTCTTCTTTTTTATTTTGTTTTCGGGCTTATCATCGGCAGTTTCATCAACGTGTGCGTCTACCGAATACCGCGTGATGAATCGTTGTGGTCGCCGGGATCCCGTTGTCCCCGGTGCGGCGCTCCCATCCGGTGGTTCGACAATATACCCGTACTCAGCTATCTGCTGCTGCGTGGCGCGTGCCGTCAATGCCGCGCTTCGATCTCTACGCGCTACCCTCTCATGGAGGCCCTGACTGGCCTCTGCTTCGGGCTGATCGGGTATTATTTCGGCTCGGAAACAGTTTTTTCTTTCTTCGCGTTGTACCTTACCTTCGCGCTCATCACCGTTTCCGGTATCGATTACACACACCAGATCATCCCGGACATATTTTCGCTGTCACTGATCGTGGCGGGGCTTTCCGCGAGCCCGTTCAATCCTCTTTTTGACGGCCCCGTCTTTTCAAGGCTCCTTTCTTCGATCTCAGGCGGTATAGCCGGAGGCGGCACGCTGCTGGCCATTGGTTATGCAGGCGAAAAGATCCTGAAGAAAGAAGCGATGGGCGGGGGAGATGTCAAACTGCTCGCGGGCATGGGATGTTTTCTGGGGGCCCCGAGGACCTTTTCGACATTGTTCATAGCGGCTCTTCTCGGCAGCGTCATTGGGATCATCCTGATAGCAGGCGGGCAGTTGAAACGGAGAGATTACCTCCCCTTCGGCCCTTTTCTGGCCTTTGCCGGCTGGCTCAGCCTTTTTCTTCCCGACCCCCGTTCTATTCTCTACAGATTATGGGGCCTTCCCTGAAAAATGGCATCCCGGATGTAACTAGTCCCAACTATCCCAATACGATCCAAACACGTATAATTCTGGTATAATTGGCAATGGGCCGCGCGGGTTCCGTTCGCTTTTTATCGACGATATCAGTCGTTTTTCAAATATCTTAAAGCTTAGAATTCTTTTTTATGGAAGTCCTTGACAAAAATTAGGAAATCTGTTATCTATTAGTGATGTACTGGAAAACATACTTTTTTTCGCGGATCGTTTGACGCATATTCTACGTAAAAAAAGGGTACATGTCTCTAAAAATGCCTTCATTATCTATTCCCGGATTCTCCTTCTTAAAGCCCAAAGACTCCTTCGCCATCGACATCGGGACCTCATCCATCAAGATCGTTTTCCTGAAAAAAACGGGAAACAGATACGGTCTTGAGAAGTGGGCCGTGCTGCCTGTCGGCGAGGCCGGACCCGAACTCTCGCCGCAGGACCGCAGGAACGTCACCGTTTCGCGCATAGCGGAATTCCTCAGCAAAGAAAAGCTCCTTGTCAGGAATGTCGCGGGATCCGTCTCCGGTAACCAGGTCATCGTACGGTATGTCCGCTTTCCCAAGCTGTCGCGCGAAGAGCTTATGAAGACGATACAGTTCGAGGCGGAACCATACATTCCCTTTGACATCAAGGAAGTGGATCTCAGTTTTCACGTGTACGGCGAAGTGATGGAAGACAACCAGAAGAAGATGGAAACTATCCTCGCCGCGGCCAAAAAAGAGGCCATACAGAGCAAGGTAGACATTTTCAACGAGCTGGGCCTGCGCGCGGTCGTCATGGACATCGACGCCTTCGCCCTTTCAAACGCCTATACGATGTCTGCCGAAGAAGGGACCGCCGAGACGGTACTACTTATAAATATCGGCGCGGGCGTCACCACGATGTCCATCGTCCACAACGGAATACCCCGCGTAGTCCGCGACGTTCTGATAGCGGGCAATGCCTTCACAAAAGCGATACAGCGCGGCATGTCCTGCGATATCAAGACCGCCGAAGGTCTCAAATCCCGGTACCGCCTGCTGGTAACCGCCGAGGAAAAGGAAAAGACGCTCGCGGAAAATCAGAAGGAAATGCTCCAGGTTTCATCCGCCATGACGCCGGTGGCAAAGGACCTCCTTGGAGAGATACAGCGTTCCATCGACTTCTATACGTCGCAGAATCCCGAACATGTCGTGAACCGCGTGCTGCTGTGCGGCGGAACGGCCGAGCTCAAGAACCTCGACCAGTACCTTAACCGCGAGTTGAAGCTGCCGGTCGAGATGTTCAACCCGCTCAAGAACGTGTTCGGCGGAGAGACCGTCCCGGAAAACGTCGCGCCCCTTCTCGCTATCGCGACAGGGCTGGCGCTTCGCCACGAGAACGACATTCCAAAGAAATGAACTCTATGATCCTTCTTAATTTTCTTTCGCCGGACAGCATAAAAAAAGAGGAACGGACCGAATTCCTGATGATCGGCTATGCCGTCATCGGCCTGACCGCCGCCTTTTGCACGCTCAGCTACGGCATGCGATTCCGCGCCCTTAAAGGCCTCGAAGACCGCCTCAACGCGGCCCAGCTGGAACTTAACCGCTACGAAAGCATCGTCAAGCAGGTGGAAGCGCTCGAAGCGACCAAGCAGGTCCTTGAAACAAAAATGAACGTGATCAACTCGCTGATGAACGGCGGCCTCGTCTATCCGAAGTTCCTCGACGACCTCATCTCGGTGCTTCCCCAGGGGATCAGCTTCAAGAACCTCACAACGCAGCTGGGAGGAGACGGAAAAATGGTGATCACCCTTACCGCTGATTCGGTCGACAATTACGCGATAGCCGATTTTATCGCGGCGCTTTCCACTGACCCCGATTTTTCGGACGTCGAACTTGGCCCGATATCGACGCAGTCGACGGGAAAAGCTTCATTTTCATCATTTAATCTGACGGCAAAGTACCTTAAGAAACAATCATGACAAAAAAAATGCAGCAGAATATCATCTTCATGGTGCTGGTACTGGGAGGCCTGCTGTTCGTGTATACGCGGCTCCTCATGAAACCGCTGAACGAGAAATTCACGGACGCTTCGACCCGCCTCGTCCAGACGGAAACGAAACTCGCCGAGATGAAGCAGCGGGCGCTGACACTGCCCCAGCTGCAGGCGGACATGAAATTCCTTGAGGCCGAGGTCTCGGACCTCGAAAAACTTCTCCCGAAGGAAAAGGAAGTTCCGGGTCTGCTGCGCACCGTTACGAACCTTGCCAAAAAGAACGGGGTCCGCATCGCCAACATCGTCCCCGGCGCCATCGTGTCCCAGCCCAATTACAACGAGCTCCCCTACCAGATGACCATAAGCGGGACATATCACTCGGTCGCCCGCTTTTTGACCGATATCGGACAGAGTTCCCGCGTCCTCAGCACAAAGAACATCCTTTTCAGTTTCCTGTCAGGCGGCAATTCCAAAGAGAATCCGCATTCAATAACCGTGACGTTCACCCTTACAGCGTACACTTTCAAAGGATAAGTATGAACAAGAGCTGGCTTGCACCCCTTTTCATGTTTTTTCTCATCCTGCCCGGCTGCGGAGGCGGCAACACGGTATCCGACGTCAAACCGTACGTCAAGCCGCCCGTCATCACGCCGCGCACGCACGAAAAGACCGAGCGGCCCCGTTATTCGTATACCGGCGAACGGTTCCGCGATCCGTTCATAGCGCTGATCTCCGACGCTCCCGCGCAATCGGCGAACCCCGGAGGCATAGTCGTTCCCAGCCTCGGGACGCTCGCGCTGAGAGGCATTATTGACGACGGGCGTCAGAAAATAGCGATGATCTCCGGCAACGGCGCGGCCTATTTTCTGCGCGATAAACGCCTGTTCGATACCCGCCAGCGCCTGATCCCAGGCTACACGGGCGTCATCCGCGCCGACAGCGTTCTTCTGATCGCTCCGGACCGGACGTCTAAAGAATTCAAACTTAGAGAAAAATGAATCTCCCGACAGGAGGAACCCTGATGAAGAACAGACTACTAACTCTCTTTACGGCGGCTGCCATGCTTTTCGCGCAGACGCCCGCCTGGACGGAGAGTGATTTCAAGACGCTCGACAAGTATTCATCCGATGGTTCATCCGTGCGCGTCACGCTTTCGGGGCAGGCGAAATTCAACGCCTTCAAGATCTCCAATCCGCCGCGGCTGGTGATCGAGTTCACCAATACCGAATTCAACGCTCCCCAGAAAGAGCTTGCCGTCAACAGCGCCATCATAAAACGCGTCCGCGGCAACCAGTACCAGAACCAGCCGGTCAAAATTTCCCGTATCGTCGTTGAACTGAACCGCTTCGCGGAATACGAGCTCAAGGGGAACGGCAACGAGGTCCGCCTTTCTTTCGTCACCCCGGCAGCGGCGTCATCAACAAAACCATCTGCCACCGCTGAAAAACCCAAATTGCCTGAGCCGCCTTCGCCGGCTGTAACCGCTTCAACGAAAGTAAAACCCGCTGAGAAACCCGCGGCGCCTGTCGCCAAGGCTCCCGCGCCGTTACCTGACGCAGTCAGTCATCTGGCCGATCCGGGAAATGAACAAACGGCCGTTGCACCTGCTCCTGTGCAGATGAAGGTACAGGAACCTGCAGAAGCCGACGTTGTCCCCACAGTGATCGCCCAGCCGAGTGAAAGCGTGATACCTCAGGAAGCTGAAGCTCCCCGGGATGAACCTGAAAGTACCTCCGCGGCGGCTCCCGCCGTCCGTCAGGAAGCTGCCCCTGGGAAAGATATGTCTTCCCTGAAAACGGTACTGCCCCGTAAACCAATAACGTTCGATTTCGAAGAAGCGGACATCCGTGACGTGTTCCGCATACTCTCTTTGAAGAGCGGCATCAACATAATTTACGGGCCGGACATTGCCGGCACTGTGACCCTCCGGCTCGAGAACGTGCCTTTCGACAAGGCTTTCCAGACGATCCTTTCCCTGAAGGGATTCGTAAGCCAGGATGAGGGGAATAACATCCTGCGTATCATGACGTTCTCAAAAGTTACTGAAGAGCGCGCCCAGGCTGTGACGTATTCGCGTATATATCCGCTGAATTACGCCAAGGCGGAGGAGATCAAAGCAAATCTGGACAATATACGCAACGCTGAAGGGCGCCGCGGCAATATTTCCGTCGATTCACGCACGAACAGCCTGATAATCACCGATACGCCGGAAGGGCTTCTTTCCATGGAACGGCTCATCAACGACCTGGACAAGAAACCCGATCAGGTCGTCATCGAGGCCAAGATCGTTGAACTTTCTCTTAACAAGGCCACCGATCTCGGTATCCAGTGGCAGTACGCCGGCACGGTAAGGAACGATGCCGACCAGAAGATATACATAGGCGCGTCTAAAGGCGCGACATCGGACACGGTCATGGGCCCTAACGGCGTTGCGGGATCGGTTGTTTCGAATCCAATCACAACGGCTGATGGCGGGACCGGCGTTACGTTCCCCGCGTCCGCCGTCGGCGGTCAGATATCGTCGATCTCCTTTGGTATCCTCAATAACGGCAACCGCCTTAACGGCATTCTTACGGCCCTCGCGCAGAAAGGACAGTCCAAACTGCTTTCCAGCCCCAAAGTGACGACAATAAACAATAAGGAAGCTAAAATACTCGTCGGACAGAAGATCCCCTACACGACAACGACCGTTACTAACTCCGGGACCACCCAGTCCACCAGCTTTCTTGACGTAGGCATTAAGCTGACGGTCACGCCCACGATCAACGCTGACAGGAAGATCTCCCTTCAGGTGCATCCCGAGGTCAGCCTTTATATCCGTGCCGACCCGGCGGGCCCCGTCATCGGCACCCGTGAAGCCCTTACCACCGTTATCGTCAACAACGGCGAGACGGCGGTAATCGGCGGACTGATAACGGATGACGACCGGAAAACGGCAACGTCAGTCCCTCTGATGGGCGACCTGCCGATAATCGGTCATCTTTTCAAACGCGACTACAAGTCCAAAGACCGCACCGAGCTTCTGGTCTTCATAACGCCTCAGATCATTAACTGAAGAACGAGCATTCAGCTGTCAGCATTAAGCCATCAGCAAAGTCAACGGACATGCTGTGTTGCGTTGGCCCGCGCTGACAGCTGATATCAGTCAGCCGACAGCTAAATGGAAAACACCTGCCGATCTCCACGTGAACTTTTCTGGACAGCCTTTCTGGTACTTGCTCTCTCACCGCTGTTCCGCTTTTCCTGGGACATCGCGTCCCAGACCTTCTTTCATCTTCTTATCGCGGGATCGCTGTGTTTTGCCCTTGCCCGGCACCGGGCCGCTTTCCGCACGTTCCCCGAGATCCCTTTACTGATTTTTTTCGCGGCGGCCTCGGTCTCTTATTTTTTCGCGGCGGACCGGTCCGTCTCGCGGGCCGAAATCTTCGTCCTTTTCGATACCCTGTCATTTTGCCTGCTCTTTTCACTGCTGGAGAAACGCGACAGGAAAAGGCTGCTGCTTATCCCTCCGGTCATAGGGGTCGGTTTCACCGCGGCATCCCTGGCCTTCTTTATTTATTCGCCGGAGAACCTGTCGTTCGGCCAGTTCATCCCGTCCGAAGCGGTAGTCAACACAAATGCCGTCGCCGGTTTTCTTCTGCTGTCGTTCATCTTATCGCTGATCCCCGTTCCCGAAGCGGGAAAAGCCAGAGGAATACTGGCGCTCCCCGTCATCCTTTTCACGGGAATAATTCTTACGCGTTCCCGGGCCGCAGTCATAGCGGCTTCGGCCGGCTCCGTTTTCTATGCCTGGCCGTACCTTTCCGCGAAGCTGAAAAGATCGACAGCCGCGGCCGCCGTTCTCATCGGAGCCGTCGTCATCGTCATCACCCTGCTGAAGCATTCCGCATCCTTCGGTGAAAGGCTCGTATGGTGGCAGGCCGCTTTTCGCATGTTGTCTGAACATCCGTTGACCGGTATAGGCTGGGGGAATTACGGTGTTTCCTACCTTGCTTACCGTCCGCAGCTCTCCCTGAACACAACATACGCTCATAATTTTGTCCTCCAGACCGCGGCCGAGTCGGGACTGCCCGGCATTATCGCCCTGCTGCTGCTTATCGTTTCTTTCATCCGCCTTTCCATTTCAAACCGCGCGAGAGACGCCGTCACCCGCGGCACATCGGTCGCGGCGGCAGCTTTTCTCGGTTTCTCCCTTCTGGATTTCAGTTTCTATCTGCCCGCGCATCTTTTTTTGCTTGCCGCCTGCGCGGGCACTCTTTATGAACGCCGCGCCGAACCGCGACTGTCGTCTTCCGCCCGCCTTCTGTACGGGACGGCTTTCCTTTTGTGGGCATTGACGGTCATTCCGCCTTTCGCCGCGAGCAGATGGTACGCCAGGGGACTCTATTTCCAGCAAAGGGGGGAAACGGCTGCCTCTGCGTCGGCATTCGTGACTTCTTTTACTATTGACCCGCTTTCCCCCGCTCCATACAGCAGTTACGCGCAGCTGTTATTCGGTTCCTATTCTGAGAACCATGATCCCGCTCTTTTGTCGCGGGCGATATCCGTGCAGGAACGCGCGGTACAGTCCTCGCCTGTAACCGCGGCTTACTGGTCAGACCTTGCCTGGCTCTATAAAGCGGCTGGGCGGAACGATAAC
>CAZNYG010000018.1:0-10939 GCA_964577205.1 uncultured Elusimicrobiales bacterium
CATAACCTGAAGGTCGTAGGTTCAAATCCTACCCCCGCAATATTTTAAATTAATGCCACTCAACCGAGTGGCATTTTTCATTCCTAATACGATTACTTGCATTTCTCAAAACACTTCTCAAACAGCTGGATCATGAGCGCTGGGGACTTCAGAAAAGTTCAATAATGCTTTTCAGTCGGGCAAGCCCGCGGCCAGGAGGCATTCCTGCGCCAGCGCCTTGATCTTCTTCAGGTCAAGTTTGCCGCTGCCGAGGAGAGGGATGTTCTCCACGTTGTAAAAGCACTCCTTCTTCGGCACCCACAGTTTCGGTAGAGAGCTCTGGTTCAGACGGGACCACAGGAGGCCGGTGTCCACGTCGCCCTTGCACAGGACGACGACCTTTTCACCCTTGCGACGGTCGGGAACGGAGGTCACGACGCAGGCGGCATCCGTTTTTTCAAGTATCGACTGGATCATTTCTTCGATCTTGATATGGGGCACCATTTCCCCCCCGATCTTTGAGAAACGGCTCAGGCGGTCGGTGATGGCGATGAATCCGTCCTCATCGATCATCGCGATATCGCCGGTAACGTACCAGCCGCCGCGAATGACCTCGGCGGTCTTTCCCGGATTGTTCAGATACCCCTTCATGACGTTCGGGCCCTTGATAAGCAGCAGGCCTTCGCCGCCCGTAGGCAGCGGTTCGAACGTGTCGGGATTCACCGTCATGGCCGCCACGCCGGGGATGGGATGCCCCACTGTCCCCGGTTTGTTGCCCACCTGCACGAATTTTCCCTGCGGATGAATATAACTGGGGATGCCTAGCGAAACGATGGGCGAAAGTTCGGTCGTCCCATAGCCTTCGAACGGCGGCACGCCGAACTTCTGGTAGAACTCCTCGGCGACGCTCCTTTTCAGTTTTTCGGCGCCCACGACCACGAACCGAAGGGAAGCGAACTGCTCTTTCGAGCAGCGGCGGGTGTAATTAAGCATGAACGTCGGGGTTCCCATCAGGATGGAGGCCTTGTGAAGGTGGACCATCTCGCCGATCGAGACGCTGTCCAGCGGGTTGGGATGAAGCACCATGCCGATGCCGGCCATCAGGGGGAACCACATATTCGCGGTATATCCGAAGGAATGGAAAAACGGAAGGATGGACATCAGGATGTCCTCGGGGACAAGGCTGAAGATCTGGTAAATGCCTTCAATGTTGGACGATATGTTCCGGTGGGTCAGCATGACACCCTTGGGCTCGCCTGTGCTGCCGCTCGAGAAAATAATGGTGGCGACGTCGTTGATGCTGGACGTATCCCCCCTGAAGCAAAAACGCTTGATCAGGGCGGCCGGAAGGACAAGAACCTTCAAAAAAGTGACGAGTTGTTCCAGCGCGGAGACTTCCGCCTTTACGTCTTCGGCAAATATCATTCCGGGAAGAGGAGCGAACGAAAGCTTCTCGAGGAACGCGCGCGACGTGATAATGCGTTTCATTCCGCACTGGCGGACGCACGATTCCAGTATCTCGCGGGAAGCGGTGTAGTTGAGGTTCACCGGTATCTTGCCCGCCATCATGACCGCGCCGTTCACCAGCACGGAAGCGCCCGAGGTCGGAAGGAAAACGCCTACTTTTTCTTCCGGCTGTAAATCCTCTGTTCCAGGGAACAGCCTGGCGGAGAACACCAGCATGCCGGCAAGCGTTTTGCCGTACGTCAGGTTCACTCCCAGCGAGTCCGCCATGCAGAACTTGAAAGGATGCCGTTTCGCCTCGTATAAGAAGTTGACATGCAGTTTTTTCTGCGAATCCCCGCGCAGATTGAACGCTTCCGCCGACAGCTCCTGGACGGCAAGGCGCACGTCGTGGACGCGCGCGGCGCCCGGCATGCGTTTACCGAACGTTATGGTGATGGGATAGGGCAGCATTTTTGGCAGGCGCCATGCCATCTTTCCGTTCACCATGCTGAACGTGCTCCCCCAGATGCGGTCAAGATGCATGGGAACGATAGGGGCGTTAAGGCCCCTCATGATGAACTCAAGACCCCTGCCGAACGGCAGCATGTTCCCGGTACGGGTAACGGCGCCCTCCGCGAAAATGCAGACCAGTTCTCCGTTCTTTATGGCGTTACGGGCTTCCTGCAGGGCGCGGCCTGTCGTCTTTGGATTGTCGGTATTCGAGATCGGTATGGCCTTTGCCGCGCGCGCCAGGGGGTTGATGAGGGGATGTTCATAATACTCGCGGCCCATGAAAAAACGGACCGGCCTGGGCAGCGCGGCCAGCACCAGCGCGTGGTCGATATAGGACGCCGTATTGGAGACCAGGAGAGCGCCGCTGTCGAGCGGTATATTCTTCCTTCCCACGACCGTGAGCTTGTAGATGGTGTTCAGAAGGATGCAGACGAGGAATTGTATCATCAGCTCGGGCCGCATCATGACGGCCCATGCCCCGAGAAAAGCGAAGGCGCCGGCGACCGAGACGGCGATCCCCGCCGCTGACGATGGAAGCAGCACGCGCGCGATGACATAGACCGCGCAGCTGCAGAGAATGCCCACCGCGCCCATGCCGTTGCGGTAAACGATCATCCGTTTCGATCTGCGTCCAAGAGTTCCGACGACAAAACGCAGGAGCCAGCGTTTCAGATAGAGAACGCGCAACATATCCCTCATCGGCCATTACCCGCGGCTCCGTAGACCCTTTCCGCCAGTCGCCTGCCTGCCGCCGTCAGAAATCCCTTATCTATCACGTGTTGAAGTTTCACTTTGTCCCTGATATCCGTTTCGTCCCGGAGATTGACCAGCAGGTCCGCGTCATACAACACCCTGAAATTCTCCGATTCCATCGGCCCCGGCGAATGATGATGAGCGATGATGGCGCAGATCTCGTATGTGCTCTGTTCGTCGTAATCCATTTCCACCAGTATACGTCCGGCGACCGCCGGGCCTTCCTGTTCCTGATAGCGGGCGGCAGGCGAACCGTATTTTTCTTCCGCGGCCTTTATCCCGACATCATGAAGCACTGCCGCGGGGATGACCACGTACGGGTCCGCCCGCTCTTCCCGCAGGAGCTCTTCAGCGTATTTCAGCACCTGCCTCGCGTGATCTATCCGCCGCCGGTCCGCCCCGAAATGGCGTTCCAGCTCTTCGAGAAGCCGCTTCCTGATGCGTTCAATATCGTCCATCATGTTTTTCCCCGATCGATGCAGTGCCGGCCGGGCGGCCCGCCCCCCCGCCTTGATCCTCTCCCTCAAAGGGAGGGTAAAAACACTACGGCTGTTCAATGCAAACCTCTAAGGTATTGTAGCATTTCAGGACGAAAAAAAATACCCGCGGCTGATGCCGCGAGTATTAAACGGTTAAAAACAATGGACCGCCATGGTATCCCTTGAAACGGACGGATGATCGCCGGCTCAACGGCATGTTGGCCGAGCCCCGCAGGATTGTCTGCGGTTTCACCTTTCTTGTCGCTGTCAAGGATTCTCCCCGCATCACATAAGTGTGAACCGATAGTTCACGAAATGACGGGGAACACGGCCAGGAGGAGCGGCGATACTCAGGCCTTCCGGGCAATGAATTGACGGATCAGGCCGCCGGTCGACGCGTCATGTTCATGAGCGGCCTTCCCCTGCAGTTCGGGGCATATCCTGTCGGCCAGGAGTTTACCGAGCTGCACGCCCCACTGGTCGAAGCTGTTGACGCGCCAGACGGCCCCCTGCGCGAAGATCTTATGCTCGTACAGTGCGATGAGCGCGCCCAGCGTACGGGGCGTCAGTTCGTCAATGAGGAGTGTAGTGGTGGGCCTGTTGCCTTCGAACACCTTGTGGGGAGCGAGCGTCGCGATGTCCCCGTCGGATCTTCCCTCCCCGCGCAGGGCGGCGACGGCTTCTTCCCGCGTCAGGCCGAAGGCCAGGGCCTCGGGCTGCGCGAAGAAATTTGCCATGAGCTTTTCATGGTGGTCGCCTACCCGTTCGGGCGGATTGATGAATCCGATGAAATCGGCGGGAATGAGTTTCGTCCCCTGATGGATCAGCTGATAGAAGGAGTGCTGCCCGTTCGTGCCGGGTTCCCCCCAGATCACCGGCCCGGTCTGGTAATCTACGCGCTTCCCCTGCCGGTCTACGGTCTTGCCGTTGCTTTCCATGTCTCCCTGCTGCAGATACGCCGGGAACCGGGACAGGTACTGGCTGTAGGGAAGGACGGCAAGCGTTTCGGCCTGCCAGAAATCGTCGTACCATATGCCGAGCATCGCCATGATGACGGGCAGGTTCTTTTCGTACGGCGCGTTGATGAAGTGGTTATCCATCGCGAAAGCGCCTTCAAGCAGCTCTTCGAAGCGTTCAAAGCCGGCGGCGCAGGCGATGGGAAGGCCGATCGCCGACCACAGGGAATAACGCCCGCCGACAAAATCCCAGAACTCGAACATATTCTCCGTGTCGATGCCGAATTCCGCGACCTTTTCGCGGTTAGTTGAAAGCGCGACGAAATGGCGGCGGATGGCCCTGTCCCCCAGAAGGTTCACCACCCATTCCCGCGCGGTGCGCGCGTTGGTCATGGTCTCGAGCGTCGTGAACGTCTTGGACGCAACTATGAAAAGCGTTGTCTCGGCGCTCAGGTCCTTAAGGGTCTCGGCTATATCCGCTCCGTCTATATTGGAGACGAAATGGACCGCTGGGCCGTCCGCGTAATGCCTGAGCGCCTCGCACACCATTTTCGGGCCGAGATCCGACCCGCCTATGCCGATGTTCACCACGTCGGTGATCCTCTTTCCAGTCACCCCTTTCCATTCCCCCGAACGCAGGGCCGCGGAAAATTTTTTCATCTGCCCGAGGACACGGTTGATCTCCGGCATGACATCCCTGCCGTCCACGAGGATCGGCCGGTTCGAGCGGTTGCGCAGAGCGACATGCAGGACCGCCCGCCTCTCCGTCCAGTTTATCTTTTCGCCGTCGAACATGCGCCGCGCATGCTCCCTGACCCCCGCCGCGGCGGCCAGCGCCATGAGCAGCTTCATCGTCTCGGCTGTCACGATGTTCTTCGAGTAATCCAACAGAAGGAAAGCGGAATCCTCGCGCAGCGAGAAGGCGTCAAAGCGCCCCGCGTCCTTGAAAAGCTCGCGCAGGGTGACATTCTTAATTGCCGCGTAATGTTTTTCCAACGCCTGCCATTCCGTCGTTTTAACAAGGGGCGTGACATCCGTATCGTTCATTATAAGGCTCCTTATAAAAGCGGACACTGGCCGCTGGGCTCTGGACGCCGGATTAACAGCAAAGACAATATCCAATAAAGCCTTAAATCCTGAGTCCGGTATCCAGAGTCCCGTATCCCAAATCTAATGTATTATACTCCAAAAAAGGCCGTCTGACAATCGGGGGAACGTTCAGCGGCCGTCCCAGAAACGTTCGGCGACGGAACGGATGACATCCGGCCGCGCTCCCGTCCGTATGATCGGATCCCACTCAGGCGGAAGGAGCGTCCGGTAATCCCGGCAGGCGAACCGCTCGTCGATCAGGAGGATAACGCCGCGGTCGGTCTCGGTCCGGATAAGGCGGCCCGCCGCCTGCAGCACCTTGTTCATGCCGGGGTACTGATAAGCGAAAGCGAAGCCCTTCTCTTTTGCCGCCTGAAAATGATCGCGGACGATGTCGCGTTCAAAACCGATCTGCGGCAGGCCCACGCCGACGATCACCACGCCCGAAAGCCGTTCCCCGGCCAGGTCGATGCCTTCACCGAACACTCCCCCCATGACCGCGAACCCCACCAGTGTCCGTTCGCCGTAGACCGAGAACTCGCCCAGGAACTGTTCACGTTCCCGTTCGGACATGTTCGCGGACTGAGTGATGACGGCGGTACCGGGAGCCAGAGCCTCGAAACGGCCGCGTACCTCCTTTAAATAACGGTACGACGGGAAATAGACCATGTAATTGCCCACGCGGGAACCGGCCAGCGCCGCGGTCTCTTCGGCGATGCGATCGTATGATTCGTCCCTTCTCCGCAGCCTTGTCGGCGTTCTGTCGTCCAGCATGACGCACAGGTTTTCCCGGGGAAAGGGCGAGGAAAGGCGCATGACGGCGGCATCGCCCGCGCCGCCCAGCACTTCGGCGAAGTATTCCGGAGGGGTCAGTGTCGCCGAAAAGAAAACGCCCGTCCTGCCGCGCGTGACGGTAGAGCGCAGGAACGGAGCGGGATCTACGCAGAACAGTTTGATCCGGACATCCTTCCCGTCGAGCGTTACCGTCGTAACGTACGAGTCGCCGTAGTTGTCGGCCATATGAAGGAAATGACAGGCGTCGAAAAACCCCTGCACCAGCGTTTCGCGGAACGGGAACCGGCCTTCCTTTACCAGAAGCCGTTCAGCCGCCGCCAGGAAATTCCTAAGGAGCGGCAGAAGATCGGAAGGGAGTTCGCGTTCGCAGCGTTCGGGCCGCGTTCCCTCCGCCTCGGGCCCGTCGATCAGTCCGCCTTTATCGCCAAGGTACTCCATGACCTTCCCGATGCTTTTATGAAGAGGGCCGTACTGACGGGGCAGCTTTACCCGTTTCTCTTTCATCGACGCGCGAAGCGACCGGAAACTCTCAAGCGAAAGTGACGCGGAATACATTTCCCGGGCGCGTTCGACCAGGTTGTGGGCTTCATCGACGAGGAACACGTGCCCGCTGTCACGGCCCGCGCCTTCGGAAAAGAAACGGCGCAGGTACACGCGGGGATCGAAAAGATAGTTGTAATCGCAGATGATCCCGTCAGCCCACAGGGAAAGGTCCAGCGAGAACTCGAAAGGGCATACCGAGTGTTTGCGCGCGTAGGCCTCGATATCGGGACGGCGGACGGATTCCACGGGAAAAATGTCCCGTATGGCGGCGTTGATACGGTCATAGTAGCCTTTCGCGTACGGGCATTCGTCCGGGTCGCATACGGCCTCTCCGGTAAAGCAGATCTTTTCCTTGGCGGTCAGGGTGACGGCGCGGAAATGAAGGCCCTTTTCCCGGAGGACGCCTATCGCTTTTTCCGCGACCTCCCTGGCGATCGTTTTGGCCGTAAGGTAGAACAGGCGGGATACCGTCCCATCCCCTATGGATCTGACCGCGGGGAAAATAGCGGCGATCGTCTTTCCAGTTCCCGTCGGCGCCTGGATAAAAGCGGGGGTGCCGTCGCGTATGGCACGGTACACGGTCACCGACATTTCCCTCTGCCCGATGCGGAAGCGGTCATACGGGAACCTGAGCCCTTCGATCGAACGATCCCGCCGCAGCGCCCATTCCCGCTGCAGTTCCGCCCAGCCGCGGTAACGTTCCACCAGGTCACGGAGGAAGCCTTCCAGTTGCGCGCGCGTCAGCGTTCTCTCGAAAGCGCGCGTTTCTCCCGAACCCGCCCGGCAGTAGATGAGACGCACGGTGACATGCGCGCATCCGCGCTCAGCGCAGTACATGGCAGCGTAGCATTGCGCCTGGCCCCAGAAGACCGGATCGTCGTCCCCGCTTATTTCCGAAGGGTCGCGCGCCGTCGTTTTGATCTCTTCAATAACTGCTTCGCCGCCATAGAGCAGAAGCCCGTCGATACGCCCGCCGAGTTCGAGGACCATGGAATCCAGTTCCGTGCGCCAGGTGACAGGAACTTCAGGCAGGTACTCCGCCTCTCCGCCGCAGGCCAGCATCGCCTGTTTCTGCAGTTTCTGGTGGACGCGGATGCCGTCCGCCGCCGAAGCGGACGCGCGGAACCCGCCGGAAAGGTCCCCGGAACGGAGTAAGAATTCAACGAACTGGCGCACTGACACACTGACGACGGGTTTCATCATGGGCAAATAAAAAACGGCGTTCACGGGTTGATGAGTTCATGAGTTCATGAGTTTACGGCGGGAAATATACGGCGTTTGCCGTTCGTTCCGCCGGTCGAAACTGATGAACCGATACACTCAATAACGAATGAACGCTCTTGCGGTCTTATGCCTGGGTTGTTGCGGCTTTCTTCTTCTTTTTCGATTTGGGTCTGTGTTCCTGGACGGCGCCGCGCTGGAGAGTGACGATGACCCCGTGGACCCTCCCGATAATGGAGGCCTGGGTCCCCGGGAAGAACTGCTGGACTGCGGGGATTACGTTCATGGCGCTGAAGGAGTTAAAAACCGTTTCCTTGTTCTGTCCGGGCAGCTGGTGCATGAAAGGCAGAAGCACGGTGCCGACCATGACGAGGACCAGCAATATCCCCGCCAGTCCGCCGCCGACCCGGTTGATGAAGTAGCGGTATGTCTTTCCCATTTCCTTTTTAGCGCGGTACCATCGATAAAACGCCAGAAGAGCCGCCAGCATGAGCAAAAAGAGCAGCGGAAGCGACATACCGGATCCCGGCAGTATCTTTCGGATCAGCCATACGCCGGCGGCACCAGCCGCGGCAAAAACGGCGCCTGAGATAAAACCGATCCGGTAACCCTGGAAGGCACCGGCGCATACCAGTATGAGGACAACCGCGTCAAAGGTATTAAACATGGCTCCAGGCTCCCCGCGGGATCATTACGCAGGGATAGTGTATAAAATTTGCGAGGCGAATACAACAGAGATCTGCCTTTCCGCTTTACTCAGAAAAAAAGCCGGTAATGACACCCGGACCGGGTATCGTTACCGGCGGCAGGCGCGAGCGGTTATTCTCCGTATTGCCCCTGCAGTCCCTGGACGGCGGAATCGACAGCCGTTTGATCCACTCCGTTGAGCTTCGCGCAGGCTATGACAAAAGCCCTGGAAAGCGGGATATTCAGGTTCCGGCCATCTTTGTAAAAATGATCGACAAGGCGGACGATCTCTTCCGGTTTGAGCAGGGACGTATCGCTGGCCGGCAATGCCACGTTCTCCTTACGGTGGATAACGTAAAGCATTCGCGCTTCATGCGAACTGAGCAGACCCATGATGTACGATAATTTCACCGAATAACGGACTTTCTGTTCGATACGGCCGGAATCAAGCCGGGACCAGTTAACGCCGTTGAATTCTTGTGGACGGGCTGCGCCATCAAGACAAAGAACGCATAGGAGCAGCAACGAAAAAGCAAACGTTCGCATGAGGATCCTTTCCCGCCTTTTTCCCTTGAAGCCGTAAGCGGAACGCACTATCAGTATACCCCCGAACGGTCGGAACCGCAAGGGGTTTACCATCCGCGGGAAAGGGCCGTGGCCAAAAAAGGTTTACAAAAAGAAAAGCATCGGCTATACTTGTTTGGCATGAAACTGCCTGCAAAAAGAATATTTCCCCGGGTTGTCACGTGCGCCGCGCTTATGGCGCTTGCCATGAACGCCGCGTCCGCGCCGCTTTCCCTTAAGGTCACGTTCGACCCGTCGGAAGTATCGTCGCTTGAAGAGGATTTTTTCAACGATCTCGAAGATAATTCCCTCGACCGCTACTCGCTCGCGGACGCGTTCCTGATCGCGTCAGGTATTATCACCGAACCCGATTTTTCCGGTTACAGGGAGAAAATGGACCGCCTGCGCGCGCGGGCGCGGGCTGAAACGCCCGGCTCAGCCGATCCTTATGACCGGGCCAAAACGCTGCTGCAGTGGATGCACGATAAAGCCTTGACGTCCTACCGCGCCAACGCGACGCTCGCTACGGACATTCTCGATCACGGGCGTTTCGACTGTCTTACCGCCAGCATCCTTTACCTTATCCTGGCCCGGGACTGCGGGCTGCCTGTTTCGGGGGTTATCGTCCCCGACCACGCTTTCTGCGTCCTCGAGGATCCGCGGGGCAATAAGGACATCGAGACCACAGTACGCTATGGCTTCGACCCGGGCGCCATGGAGATCGAGGAGATGGAGAGAACGGTCCGTTACGCCTATGTCCCGCCGCGCGATTACGGTAACAGGGAGACAGTTAACCCGCGCCGGCTCATCGCGTGCCTCTATTCGAACCGCATCAGCATACTCCAGAACGGCATGGGGCTTCCCCGGCGGGATCTCGCGAAGTATAAAAAAGGATACTGCCTCGACCCCGATTCCCCTCTTTTTAACGAGAATATCGCGGCTTCGCTGAACAATCTTGCCATCGAAAGCCTGCGCCACGGCAACCTGGCCGACGCCCGCTCATACATCGACCAGGGATACCGCTTTCTGCCTTCCGGCGACGGGTTCTCTCGGCTGGACATCCAGTTCTATAACGCCAGGGCGGAACGGGAAAGCCGCGGAGGCGACTACGGCATGGCGGTCGCCTCGCTCCGGGAAGGATTATTAAAATTCCCGGACGAACTCGTCCTGACTAAGAACCTCGTGTATTACTACGACCGCTGGGCCGTTTCCCGCGAACGCCGCGGTGAAGGAGAGCGGGCGCGCGCTGTTTACAGGGAAGGCCTGGCCGAGGTCCCCGGAGACCCGCTTCTCTCCCATAACCTCAAGGCATCATTCTACAATGACGCGTTGACGGCGCTCCGCCGCAGGAACGCGTCCATGGCGCTCCGCTTGGCCCGTGAAGGGCTGAACATCTTCCCCGCCGACAACGACCTGAAAGGCATCGAATCCGCGGCATTGGCCGCCATGAGCGGAACCAGCAGTGAAAGCGCCGCCGGATTTCCGTAGCCGAGCGCGGCCGGTTACTTCGGCCTTTCATGGCCGCGCGCCAAAAGAAAAAGACCGGGAAGGCATTCCCGGTCTTTCTCAAAAATTTCTTCTCTGTCAAACCAGCACGACGTTGTCAAAACGAACTGCCGCGTCCCATGCTTCCCCCCGAGGCTCCACCCGCAGCACCGTTCCCTTGATGAACAGGGCCTCGGCGTCGGGCAGGATCTTCAGTCTGCCGTACATCTCCGCGCCGATCGGAAGCTGGTTCCTGAACGTCGCTTTCATTCCCCCGGAACTGACATTGACGATCTGGACCTCTTCTTCGATGCCATCGTGGCGGATGGTGCTGGTGCACTTGAGCTGGGGTTGCCAGCGGTTGGCTTTCCTGCGTTCTTCCATGCCTGCCTCCCTCAAACGCTCGCGGACGGGCTTTTCCGGCGGATC
>CAZNYG010000018.1:10949-31423 GCA_964577205.1 uncultured Elusimicrobiales bacterium
ATCAGATACATGGACAGCAGAAAACCGTCAAAGGGGCTTTTCCGGCGGATCGCCGACATTGTATAAAAATCACGCCGCCGGTGTCAAACTACCGACGGCCCCGGGACAAAGGCAGGCGGAAGTTCACGAGAAAGGGGTGACCGAGACCCGGTCGAACCGGATGGCAGCTTCCCAGCGATCGCCTGCCTGCTGTTGCCGCACAACGGGGCCGCGGACATAGAAGGGAGCGTTTACCGACGGGATATGCAGGGTCCCCGCGACTTCGGCCCCCGGAGCGACCGACCGCGGCAGCAGCACTTTCATCCCCGAAGCGCACACGTCAGCGATCCTCACTTCGTCCTGCGTCCCCTCTATAACGATGCTGGTATTCAATTCCTGCGGACACCAGCGGTTGTACTTGCGCTTTTCCTCGTTCATGAAATTACCTCCCCGGTCACTGTCATCAACCCGCATTCCCATTATACATCATATCGGGCTTTGCCTTCATTCCCATCAATGGCACAGTTTCATCTTCCCCTTCTTCCCGTATTGTATATCTCCCCTGAGGCGCTGTCAAGAAAAAAAACCCGCGCGACGGAATCGCCCGGGCTTCTCTGCACTTTCTTTTCACTCTTTTTGCATTGTTCTACTTCGCTTTTCCCTGATTGGCAACCGCTTCCATCGCTTTTTTGACCTCTTCCGGATCGCCCAGGTAATAATGCTTTACGGGCTTCAGGTCGTCGGTCAGCTCATATACGAGCGGCATCGCGGTCGGTATGTTGAGTTCCGTTATGTCTTTTTCGGAAACATTATCAAGGTACTTGACCAGCGCGCGCAGGCTGTTGCCGTGAGCCGCGATAAGGACATTCTTTCCCGACGCGACCGCCGGAGCGATCGTCTCGTGCCAGCAGGGAAGGAACCGCGCGACGGTATCTTTAAGGCATTCGGTAAGCGGAATATCCTTCGGGTCCAGGCCTTTGTACCGGGCATCGTTCCCGGGATAGCGTTCGTCCGTTCTCTCCAGCGGAGGGGGCGGGATATCGTAGCTGCGGCGCCATATTTTGACCTGCTGTTCGCCGTACTTCGCCGCCGTTTCCGATTTATTCAGGCCCTGCAGAGCTCCGTAGTGGCGTTCATTGAGCCGCCATGAACGGTACACCGGTATCCACATGCGGTCCATGCCATCCAAAGTGATCCAGAGCGTGCGTATGGCGCGTTTCAGGACGGACGTGTAAGCGACGTCAAAAGCGAATCCTTCCTTCTTAAGCACCTGCCCCGCTTTCGCGGCTTCCTCAAGCCCCTTATCCGACAGGTCCACGTCGGTCCATCCCGTGAACCGGTTCTCTCTGTTCCAAACGCTTTCGCCGTGTCTCAACAGCACTATCTTCTTCATCGGTCAACCCCTTGCGGTAAATGTCGATTTTTTTACCCTTCGAATACTTCACGATGGAACGATTCGGCGTACCTTCCGATCCATTCAAGCGCCGCGTCCCGTCCGGAAAGCGTCCGGCCTTCCTTCCGAAGTATTTCCTTCTTGTATTGTTCAATGCGGCAGATCTGTTCTATCATGCGCACCCGCGAGGAATCATTTGCTTCGACGAACTGGATGCCGACGTGATGAGTCTCGCCGACTTTTCTGCACCACACGACTCTTCCCCTTACTTCGAAGACTGGATTGACCAGCGAAATACGGATCCTGACATGCGCGCCCTTGTGCAGTTCTACCGAAGTGCAGAATGACAGTCCTCCGGCGCCGATATTGGTCAACCGTTCCTCGGTATTGATGCTCAGGTCTTCCGGCTGCACTTCGATGGGGATATCTGAAGTATGCCGAACAAATGCTCTCATCGCGACCTCCTCAAGACGCCTGCGGCGGAAAAGCACTCTTCACGCGTCCCGCTAACGAACATTTCTTTAGATTTTACTTGTTTTTCCCTTTGAATGCAATGCGGTCGGGATAATTTGAAAAGACGCCGTCCACCCCCAGAGCGCGCATGCGCGCCATATCGTCGGGTTCATCAACGGTATAGACAAGTACCTTAAGCTCGCGCTCATGCGCTTCCCGGACAAATGGCTCCGCGACATGGCTCTTTTCGACGTTAACCGACCACGCATCCATTTCGCGCGCGAAGGCGGCGAATTCCGGAGGAACGACGGCAGCCAGAGCGCCCAGGCGGATACCCGGGCATAACGCGCGCATAAGCCAGAGATCGTAATGATTGAAAGATGAAACAAGGAACCGGTCCAGCGGCCATCGCGGAAGCTCCGCGGCCCGGGCAATGAAAGCCGCCAGCGGTTTTACGGCGAATGAATCCTTGATCTCGATATTGAGAGCGGCATCCCCGTTCACCGTCTCCAGTACCTGCTCCAGAAGAGGTATGCGCTCACCCTGTCCGGCATCGAACCGCAGCAGCTCCTCAAGAGGCGTTTCCGAAACAAACCCCTGTACGCCGGTCGTCCGTTCAAGCTCGTCGTCATGGATCACGACCAGCTCGCCGCCCCCCGCGCAGCGGACATCCAGTTCGATCATATCGGCGCCCATCTCCACGGCGCGACGGAACGCCCGCAGCGTATTCTCAGGTTCATGGCCGCTCGCGCCGCGGTGAGCGATATTCAAAAATGGCGTCGTCATGGCTCTCTTCAGGACTTCCTTTCGGCGCTTTCCAGATCTTCGTCCTGAAAACTGCCGGCGTATTTTGTGATCCATTCAAGGGCGGCTTCCCGTCCCGACAGTTCGCGCCCTTCTTTTTCGTAAACTTCTTTCTTATAATGCTCGATGCGGCATATCTGCTCTATCATGCGGGCCCTGAAAACGTCCTGCAGGTCGACGAATTCGATGCCGACGTCGTAATGCTCGTTCTCCCTGCGGCACCACGCGACACGCGCCCGCGCTTCGAACATGGGTTTGACCATCGAGATCCTTATGCGTATGATCGCGTTCTCTTCGAGCGGGTTAAAGGAACGGAACGAAAGCCCCCCGGCGCTGACGTTATTGAGGAACTGCTCGTTTTGCGTATTCCAGTTTTCCGGCTGGATCTCTATGGGGACATCAGAAGGATGGCGGATGAATGTTCTCATTTTTTGACTCCTCCCGCGGAAAAGCTCTCCATTTCATTCGTGAAATACAGTGTGCCATTTGGCAGGCGGAAGATCAACGGAACAGCGCGAGAACGTACGGGCCAATGATTATGCAGCCGATGATGACCGCGCCCAGAGAAGTGATGAGCACCGCGCCTGCCGCGACATCTTTCGCTTTTTCGACCATGGGATGAAATTTCGGATACGTGACGTCCGCGAGGAATTCAAAAGCCGTGTTCAGCGCCTCGGCGGTCCACACCGCGACGATCGCGAGGACGATCCAGCACCATTCGTACCGGGCCAGGCCAAAAGAAAAACCCGTGATCAGTACCGCGAACGTTGCCGCCATATGCAGCCAGGCGTTGTGTTCGGTGCGGAGCATGATGGCGATACCGTGAGCCGCGTAACGGAAACTGCGGAGACGGTCAACTGCGCTGAACTTCTTTCTCTGGTTCATCACATCCCTTTCCCCGCGGCGTGGATCGCGAAACATGCTCGCCACGCCCCGGTATCGCCTGTCCCCCTCCACCGGCCCGGCCAGGCATATTCATTGTAGCATTTTTACCGGGATTTTTGCAGGATACCCCGTGCGTGCACAACGAATCCTGTCCGAATGTGCTCTCCTCAGGATGAATGAAGGCAGGAACGAAAAAAAGAAAAAGCCGCATCACCTATGAAAATAGATAATGCGGCACACCCGATTCCCACTGTCCGTACGCGGGCCCCGCCGCGTCGTTTGAACGCCCACCTTTTATTGCAGTGAATCAGTCGCCCGCTGTCAGACCGGCTCCGGCGCGCTCCGCGACGGCGGAACAGGAAGGCCACAGCGCTTCCCTTATTTCGACGATACTCTTGCCTGACGCCTTGAGCTCCCTGATCCTGTTGATGGTTTCAAGCGTGGTGTCCATTCGGTACAGGCGCTGGTTACCCGACGAGATCGAATGGATATGCAGAAGCCCCTGGTTGCTGTAGAAACGCACCTTTGAGGGAAGAATGCCCGCGGCGAGGGCGATATCGGCGATCCGGCACAGTCGCGTATCTTTTGACATTTGAGCGGTCTCCTTTCACATACATTAAGTATTGTCGATGTGAAGGCAATATGTCAAGAGTTTACGCGGGCGGCAGCCGCGTTTTATTCCTGCCGCGCCGATCCGGCGCGCAGGCCCTGGATATGGCGCCACACGTACCAGGCGGCTCCGGCGACGAAGATGATGCCGATGGCGATATCGAATTTATGAAAATAGACTTTCAGCGAGTCCCAGTGTTCCCCCATGCGCACGCCTATCCAGGCGAGCCCCAGGCTCCAGAAGAACGATCCCACGAACGTGTAGAAAATGAACGTCGACATCCGCATGCGGGAGACGCCCGCGGGGAAAGCTATGAAAGTCCGGATCACCGGCAGCAGGCGCGCCGCAAGTACCGTGATGTCGCCGTAACGTTTGAACCAGCGGTCAGCCATGTCGAGGTCATGGTGCGAAATAAGGATATACCTGCCGTATTTCTGTATCCAGGCGCGCCCGCCCCACGCGCCCGCGTAATAAGCGACAATGGACCCCAGAACGCACCCTGCGGCTCCCATGAGGGCGACCATCCAGAGGTTGAACACTCCTTTCGCCACCAGGTATCCCGAAAAAGGCAGGATGACTTCAGACGGCAGCGGTATACAGGCGCTTTCTATCGCCATAAGAAGAACGACCCCCGCGTATCCCATGCGGGTAATGGTCCCGATAATGAACAGGGACAGAGCGCCGAGTACCTTTTCTATCATTGTTAAGGCTCCTTATCTTGAAAAGTAGTACAGCAAAAGGATGCCGCCGAAGATAATCCGGTACCAGGCGAACGAAACGAAGCTGTGCCCGGACACGAAACGGATTAGCCACCGCACCACCCAGAGAGCCGAAAAGAATGCCGAGACGAATCCCGCCGCCAGCAGTATCCCGTCGCCCGCGGTCATCGTGGAAACTCCTTTTGAAAGATCGTACACCGTCGCGGCAAGCATCGTGGGAATGGCGAGAAAAAAAGAGAATTCGGTGGCGGCGGTGCGGGACATGCCCGCCATCACTCCTCCCATGATGGTCGCGCCGGAACGCGATACGCCGGGGAACAGAGCGAGTATCTGCGCCAAACCGACCGCCAGCGCCTGTTTCGCCGGCGTGCCTTCCATGTCTTCGACCGACACGGTGCGTTTGCCTCTCTCTATCAGAAGGATCATTATGCCGCCGGCCACCAGCGCCATCGCCACCGTCACGGGAGTAAAAAGGTAGAGCTTGATGAATTTGTGCACCGCTAACCCGACGATAGCCGCGGGAAAGAAAGCGATCATCACTGCCGCGAAAAACCGCCGCGCCGCGTTATCCGAAGGAAGGCGTTTTACCAGTGACAGTATTTTCCCGCGGTATATCCATACCACGGCAAGGATAGCGCCCAGCTGGATGAAGATCTCGAAGGTCTTCGCGAATTCGCCGGTAAAACCGATGAATTCTCCGGCAAGAATGAGATGCCCGGTCGACGAGATCGGCAAAAACTCCGTGAGTCCTTCGACAACTCCCATGAAGAGAGCTTTCACAAGCAGCAGGGGGGGCATTGGATTATCCTTTCACCAGAAAAACAACGAAATACAGGGCCATTAAAGCAAACCCGAATGGAATGCCAAAACGGGCCCATGCCTTGCTGGAAATATTCAAACGCCCGGCGCAGATGATATTCGGTATATTCCCCGGTATCAGCATGCCGCCCGCGATAAGCAGGCCGACCAGCGCCATCTGTATCTGCGGCAAAGTCATCTTCGGGCTGATCTCCGCCGCGGTCAGCGTAGCGTTGTCCATCACCGCGGAAAGCGAGTTGATCCAGTACAGCGCCGCGCTGGGAAGATGGATGATGTATTGGTCGATGATCGGTTTGAAACCCGTTCCCAGCAGAACAAGCGCAATGATGAAAACATATACTTTCGCGGCGCAGATGAAAATATCCACCAGTTTTTCCGGTTCTTTATCTTTCAGTCCCGTGTCCCGTTTCCCCACTCTTTTGCCGGGATTGATCATGGCTCCGATGATGCCGATGCCGAAAATGCCGGGAATGACGAACGCGCCGAGATGCCGCAGAAGGAATAAGAAATCCGCGTTATACGGCTCTCCCCGCAGTTTTGCGACCGCGATCGTTGAAAGGGGCTCGCCGACAGGCGTAAGAGCGGCGCCCAGGCCGATCGCGAAGCATCCAAGTATGACGAGTCGCGTCTCGTAAACCCTGTCGCATTTCAGCGCGCTCACGATCTCCACCAGAAGAAGCGACGCCATGATCGCGGTAATGACGCTTGAAATCAGGCCCAGCGCTGCCACCAGGAAGAAACCGAAAAGGCGTGTTCCCAACGCCTTTTCAACCGACACGATCGCCTTAGTGATACGGTTCTTGAAAGCGAACACCATCAGGCCGACTCCCATGACGGCCGCGGTGATCATGACCGGCTCGGTCAACGCTTCATGAATAAGCGCATACGACCAGGCAGGGCCGCTTCCCCACGCGTGCACGCAGCTGACCGAGGCGACGCCCATGACAAAAAGAAAGGCTTCCAGATTCTTTTCGACGTAATGTACCGTGATCGGAAGAATGAGGACAAGAAGGACGATGGCGACGAGGCTGAAGGTTAACATATAAAGATCTCAAATCACGAATTTGAAATTTGCAATGCTTTCTATCCCACTCTTTCCAGTATGCGGGGAATGTGTTCTTCCATGCCTATGGCCATGATATGCACGCCGTCGGCGAACGTCTTCAGTTCGCGGATGGTCTCCGCGCATATGCTGATCCCTTCTTCCAGGGGATCCGGCGCCGTCTCTATGCGCCGGGCGATCGCGTCGGGGATCGAGACCCCGGGCAATCCCCGGAGAAATCCGAGGAACGCGGCCGATTTGATCAATGTGACGCCCGGGAAAACCCTGGCCGGTATATGGCGTACTTTTTCGTGGAACGAACGGTACACCGCCGCGTCAAAAACCGTCTGCGTCTGAAAGAACTCCGCGCCCGCGGCCGCCTTCTTTTCCATCATCAGTACCTGCAGCTCGGCCGGCACGACGGTAGGATTTACCACCGCGCCGAGGCAGTATTTCGGCACGCCGTTCAGCTTTTTCCCTGCCAGGTCCGTGCCGGATTCCAACAGTTTCGCCGTGGCCAGCAGCTGTACCGGATCAAGATCGTAAACGCCGCGGATCGTCTTGTATTCCCCCGCCTCGGGATGATCGCCGCTCAAAATGAGGATGTTCTCGATGCCGAGCACATAAGCGCTCAGAAGGTCAGACTGAAGAGCTATGCGGTTCCTGTCCCTGCACGTCATCTGCAGGATGGGCTGATACCCCCGCTCACGCAGGAGCCTGCAAACCGCCATCGAACCAAGGCGCATGGACGCGCGCTGATTATCCGTGATATTGATCGCGTCCACCAGAGGGCCGATCATATCGGCGCGGCGCAGCAGGGAGCCGGTATCCGTTCCTTTCGGGGGGAACAGTTCCGCGGTAATGGTGAATTTCTTTTTATGGAAAATATCGCAAAGGCCGGGCATGCTATCTCCGGGGGCGGTTCACTGCGCGGGGCTTGATGAATGTCCTCGGGGGGACGTACCGCGCGGACAGTTCTTTCTCGCGCCCCTGCTTTTTCAACCGTTCGTATATCAACAGCCACGCGCAATCGCGCTGGGGATCCGACTCGCATTTTCCGTTGATCTGGCCGCCGCAGGGCCCGTTCATAAGCCGTTTGGCGCACCGGGTGACCGGGCAGATGCCGCCCGTTGTCGCAAGGACGCATTCCCCGCAGGTGGAACACCATTCATGGAACATTCCGATGCGTTCGGTGACCCCGACGAAAACGGGGTTCAGCCCCGGAACGGTTTTTTGAGCAATGTTGTCCGCGACCGCCTGAACGCCCGCGCCGCACGCGAGAACCAGCACCGCGTCCGACGAATGCACTTCCGCGAGACGGGCAAGATCTTTTTTGACGATGCGCAGGTCGCACGGCGTGTCCAGCACGACAGAACCCGTGACCTCTTTTCCCGCGGACGCGAGCTGCTGAACGGCGGCGGCGGCCGCTTCCGTGCCTCCGGTCTGGCACTTCGTGGCGCACGCGGCGCAGCCGACGACAAAAACCCGCCGGGCGGCGGCAAGGCTTTGGATGATCTCTTCCCAGGGTTTTGCGGTAGTTATGATCATGGATTGCGGGACGGCATGCGGGACATGGTTCTTTCCAGTCCCTGTTCCTCGATGGAAGTTATGACGTCAACTGCATCTTCTATTGCGCGTTCGACGACGGTATGCTCGGGATGAGTGAACGGGGACAGTACATAATCCGCGGGCGGAACACAGGGAGGGACGGGCCCGATACCAAGGCGCAGCCGCGGGACCTCCGCGGTGCCCATGTGCTGGATAACGGAGGAAAGGCCGTTATGCCCGCCGCCGGAACCGCCGCGGCGCAGGCGAAGCGCGCCGAGCGGCAACGAAAAATCATCAAGAACGATAAGCGCCTGTCCGGGTTCCACGCGGTAATATCCCGTGAACTGCCGGACGGGCCCCCCCGCATTGTTCATGAACGTCTGCGGTTTTATGAGCCTCAGGCCGCGTTCATTGTCGTCTGCGACTTCAGCCACGCCGTTCCATCGGCGCCATGACAGGCCCCGCCGCCCGGCCAGAAGGTCGAGCACTCTGAACCCGACATTGTGGCGGGTAGCGGCATAAGCGCCGCCGGGATTTCCCAATCCTGCCACGACCAGTATGTCAGCCATAGAGTAGAGGCCGTATCGTTATTTCTTTCCCGCTTTCGGAGCTTCGGCCTTTTTCTCACCGGCCGCCGCATCGGCGCCTTCTTCCTTCTTGCCCTTGCTGATGACTTCAGGCTCCGCGGCTCCGGCCGCGACGGCTTCAGTTCCGGGAGCGGGAGCTTCTTCGATCACGGACGGCGCCACGATATTGATGACGATCGTGTCCGGGTCCGCGAGGTAATCCACGTCCTTGATCTTCGGAAGGTCCTTCACCGAAATACCGTCACCGATCTCAAGAGCCGAAACATCGGCATTGACCGCCTGAGGAATGTCGCCCGGCAGACAGCTGACTTTCAGCTCGCGTATGATATGTTCAAGGATACCGCCGGAAAGTTTGACGCCCGGGGCTATGCCCAGAATATGCACCGGCACGTTCACTTCGATCTTTTCCTTCATCGATATCGCCTGGAAATCGATGTGGATCGGGCGCTGGGTCAGGACATCGCGCTGAATATCCTTTACGATTGCCGTTTTACTCATGTCGCCGAACTTAAGGGTGACCAGGACGTTAGCGCCTCCCGACGCCAGCATCTCGCCGAAACTTTTTTCTACGACCGACAGGGCGAGGGGTTTTTCGCTGTGGCCGTAAAACACGCCGGGGACCCTGCCTCCCGCGCGAACCGTTTTCAAAAGGCGTTTGGCGGATGTGTCCCGTACCTGAGCTTCAAGAACCATTTCTTTCATGATATATTCCTCCGGTTTTTATGCGCGCGTTACACGAACAGGGCGCTGACTGATTCGTCGTTATAGATGCGTTTTATGGCCTCTGCCAGGAGCGCCGCGATGGAAAGCACGACGATCTTGTCCGTCTTCTTTCCGTTCACGGGGATCGAATCCGTGATGATGAGCTCTTCCAGCGGGGACTCTTCGATGCGCTGTATGGCGGCGCCGGACAGCACCCCGTGAGACGCCGCGGCCAGCACCCGGGAGGCCCCGCCTTTTTCTTTGATAGCCGCCGCGACCTTGGTCAGCGTTCCAGCCGTATCCACAAGATCGTCGAGGATTATCGCGGTCTTTCCCTTGACGTCGCCGATGATGTTCATGATGGCCGCTTCGTTCGGACGTGGACGCCGCTTGTCGACAATAGCAAGGTCGGCGTTCAGGTGCTTGGCGAACGCGCGGGCGCGTTCCACGCCTCCGGCGTCCGGCGATACTACGATAAGGTCCTTGAAATTCTTTTCGCGGAAATACTTAAGGAAGACCGGCGTCCCGTAAAGATGGTCTACCGGGATATCAAAAAAGCCCTGGATCTGGCCCGCGTGCAGGTCCATGGCCAGTACCCTGTTGACGCCCGACGCAACGATCAGATTGGCCACGAGTTTAGCGGAAATGGGGACCCTGGGCTCGGCTTTCCGGTCCTGCCGCCCGTATCCGTAATACGGGATCACGGCGGTGATGCGCCGCGCGGAAGAGCGCCGCAGGGCATCGCTGATGATCAACAGCTCCATGATATTCTCGTTGACCGGATAGCAGGTCGGCTGGACGACGAAACAATCGGCCCCGCGCACGTTGTCTTCCACTTTAACCTGTATCTCACCGTCGCTGAAATGAGTGATCTGCGCCTTGCACAAAGACACCCCCAGGTCTTTGACGATCGCCTCGGCGAGAGGCCTGTTTGCGTTACCCGCGATGATCTTGAGTTCCATCATTATCCTCTTTCCCGGAACGCATCAAGCGTAAGGTGCTATTCATGCGTTCCGTGTAAGGAGAAACAAGTTTCCCCTCAAACCCTTTCTTTAAAATTCAGAATAAACGGCATCTCATTTTGTCTGCTTCTTTTTCGGCCTGGCGACCTGGCCTTCCCGCGCAATGGCCGGCACGCTGCCGGGACGAAGATGAGAGAACGGGCCGACCTTGATGCCGGCAGCCGTTTCGGACTCGATGACATGGGACGCGCGGACCTCGGTGTTGTCCCCGATGCGCGAATCGAGGATATAGGATGACGGCCCGATGACGCAGCCCGCGCCGATCTCGGTCCGGCCCTCGATGACGGTCCCGGGATAAATTATCGTGTCCTGCCCGACGCGGACGTCCGCCCCCACGTACGTCGCGCGCGGATCGATGATCGTCACCCCGTCGCGCATAAGCGCGTCCAGCACCCGCGCCCGGACCACCGCTTCGGCCGCGGCCAGGTCTCTGCGGGTATTGACCCCCATTATCTCTTCAGCGGTCACCGCGTTGCACGCGCCGGTCTTCTTTTTCATGTTGTTGAGGATCCCGATTACGTCAGTGAGGTAGTATTCTTTCTTGACGTTATTCGGCGAGATCTTTTTCAACGCTTTCCACAGGAGCGGGCTCTTGAAACAGTAAATACCGCTGTTTATCTCCCTGATCGCGCGCTGCTCCGGGACGGCGTCTTTTTCTTCGACGATACCCTGTACACGTCCATCGGGAAAGCGGACGATACGCCCGTACCCGAAGGGATCCTCGAAATCCGCAGAAAGAACGGTCGCATCGTTGCGATGCGAACGGTGAAAGGCGATGAACGCGCGAAGCGTATCGCCCTTGATGAGCGGCGTATCGCCGCACAGTACCAGGACGTCCCCCTGAAAGTTCTTAAGCTGTTTCCCCGCCTGAATGAGGGCATGCCCGGAACCGCGCTGCTCCTTCTGCCATACGAAAGAGATCTTTTCCGCGCCCAGCTCTTCCATGACCTGTTCGCGCTTATGTCCGACGATCAGAGTAACTGCCGATGGTTTCGTTTCGGCCACGGCGGAAAGCACCCAGCGGACCAGTGGTTTCCCGGCCAGATGATGAAGCACTTTTGACCGGGACGATCTCATCCTGGTACCTTCACCCGCTGCAAGAATGACTACGGCAAGTTTACTCATGTATCGAACGGCCTCGCTTTTCAGGGCAAAAAAGAACAATTGGATGCGCCTTCAGGCGACACCCAAATGATCTGGAGTAACTATTTGTGCTGCTCTATTCTCCTGTTTCTCCGCGACGACACATTAAAATATCAGAGCAATAGAGCAACAGAGCATTTGACCGTCCCGTGCGCTCGGGACCCAGCGGTTTGCATTGCAAACCGCTCCGGGACCAGGATTCGAACCTGGACAAAGGGATCCAAATTCCCTTGTGCTGCCATTACACCATCCCGGAAACCGGAACTCCATCACCCGTTCCATTTTTCACTCCGGGCGGAACGCGAAAAATGGAAAGGCGATGAAATCCTCTCATCCCAGTGAAGGCGCCACAACGCTTTGCTGGTAAGCGGCCAGCACTCTTTCCTCGATCTCGTGACGAAAATCATTCGTGATGGGATGGGCAATATCCTTGAACGTGCCGTCGTTCTTCTTACGAGACGGCATGCATACCATCAACCCTTTTTCGCCGCGCACGATACGCAGGTTGTGCACGACGAATACTTCGTCGAACGTTACCGCCGCGTACGCCTTCAACTTTTCTTCCTCTTTCGGGAAAACACGCACCTCGGTGATCCTCATCGAACCTCCATGCAGAGAGAAGAGTCAGACAACCGACCGTACCACCCGGACAAAAAAATCATGTTCCGCGATTACTGATCGCAAACTCTCCCCTTCATCCCGTGTCCCTGCTATGCCAACAACCGTCGACCCGGATCCGGACATTATGCATGAGCATCCATTCCGAACCATCAGGCCCTTGACGTTTTCAACAGCCGGGAATGCCGGAAATACAACATTTTCCAATCTGTTATAGAGGTATTTACCCCATAAGCGAGAAGGCGTACCCGATTCTAACAATCGCTTAATTTTATTAATTTTTTGTACTCTTGTCAATGGAAAACGAAGCTGCTTGTAGACCCAGGCGGTCGAGACCGGGAATCCCGGATAGGCCAGCACATACCAGGCAGGGACGATATTCTTCATGGGCTCGAGCATATCTCCTATCCCCGTGGCATATGCCGTCCCTCCTTTCAGGAAAAAAGGAACGTCAGCTCCAAGTTTTGCTCCCAGGCGAACCATATCTTTATGAGGGATCCTCCGCTTCCAGAGCCTCAGCAACCCCTTCAGTACCGCGGCGGCATCGGAAGATCCTCCTCCGAGGCCCGCCCCCATGGGAATGTTCTTCTCCAGATACATACGCGCTCCGGCTTTCACCCCGAGCTCTTTCCTGAGAACAAGAGCGGCCCGCATGGCCAGATTGCGTTCATCACAGGGAAGGCCGCTCCGGCTGCAGGAGAGGCTCAGGCGCGGCGAAGCGCTCATTGTAATACGGTCATAGAGGCTGACAGTCTGCATGATCGATTCAAGCTCATGGTAGCCGTCGGGCCGTTTTCCCGTCACTTCCAGAAAAAGGTTGACCTTGGCGGGCGCCCTGAGAGTGATCGTGTTCTTATTCATTTATTCCCTGTTCCGGCGCCTGCGAGCCGGAAGACGAGAGATCGGGCGCGGCGAACAGGGCATCGGGCATGCTGCCGTTCAGGACGAATCCCTGCAGCCGGACCCTTAACGATGTTCTGTCAGGTTCGGAATACATGATGATGTCGGAAGGGATGAACAGGCCTTCGACCCGCTCGTAACGGACGAATTTAAGGGTAAACTCATCTTTCACCCGGTATTGTTCCACCGTGCTGTTATCCCTGTTGATAACGAGCTCTTCATTGCCCGCCTTGTAGATGAAACGGTGTTTCTTTTCCTTTATCTCCGTGGCGGGATCGTTGAATGATTCTATGATCATCGCGTTGAAATAATCCTGTACCGCCTGAAGGAGGGAGACCGTTTCGGGTGTCAGAGAGCTTTCCAGGGAGCGGGGCGAAACCTGGATACCGCCGTTGGAAATGACCAGCAGCTGCGACGCGAGAACGCTTCCGAGGAGTTCCATCCGCCATTTATCGGGGCGGCTGTAGTGGAACATGCCCACCCAGCGGAAATTATACGAGGGTGTCTCCCCCTTCGCGGTAAAATTCATTCGCAGCGTGCCGACTTGAAGAACGTTACCGGCGGCACGCTTAAGCGTTTTACGCGGGAGCGTCCCGGTGGACAGTTCCTTTTCCAGGCCCCGGACCTTCTCATTGATCTTCCTGTTCTTCGGATCGCGCGCAAGCGCGGACTGGTACGCGTCCCATGCGCCGTCATTATCCCCGAGCCTGGCCAGCGTATCGCCCCAATGATCGGCGATGACGGGATCCTTCAGTTTGCCGAAAGCGGCACGAAGCTCCCGTTCCGCTTCCTGATAACGCCCCTTGCGGAAATAGACCCACCCGAGAGAATCGCGGTACGATCCGTTATCCGGATCGATCTCCAGGGCGCGGTTCACCAGCGCCTCCGCTTCGTCGAGATCGCGGTTGCGGTCGGCGAACGAATAACCCAGGTAATTCATCGCGGCGGAGTGGTTCGGATCCAGCTCGAAGGCTTTTTTCAATTCGGGGACGGCCGCGTCGAACTTATCCCACTGGTCGTAAAGGATACCCAGATGAAAATGAGTGTCGGCCTGGTCCGGTTTCAGTTCCAGGGACTTCAGCAGCGCCTTTTCGGCCTTCTTGAAATCGCGCGCGTCCATGTAAGCCAGCCCGAGCAAATAGCGCGTCGCGGGATTCTGCGGATCCTTATCGACGGCTTTTCCGAGGTACTCCACCGCTTTGCCGAATTCCTTTTTCATCGAGTAGAAATAGCTCAACCGGGCAAGCACCGCGGGGGTTTCCTCTTTGGCGCGCAGGCGCTCGAAATAGCCTATGGCCTGATCCCAGTCCTTTTTTCCCTCCGCGATGGCTCCCTGCCAGAAAATGACATTGGGATCTTCCGGCATGATCTTCCCCGCGCGTTTGAAAGTCTCTTCGGCGGCGGGCAGGTTCTTCATGCGGTGGTACAGGCCGCCAAGGTACATGAGAACGTTGATGTTTTCCGGCGATGCCGCCAGGTACCGTTCATATTCCTGGACGGCTGCGCCCTGCTGCCCCTGTTTCTCGTAAAGCTGCGCGAGGGCGAGGTAGGGATCGGGGTTGCCTTTTTTCAGGGAGATCGCCTTCAAATAGGCATCCTTTGCCTTTTCCGTTTTGCCGGCTTTTTCCAGCGTCAATCCCATCTGGAAATATCCCTCGGATGATTCGGGCTGCTGGCGCAGGTATTTTTCCCAGTAAGGTATCGCCTGCACCGGCGAATTGTCCGAAGAATAGAATGCCGCCAGATAAAGGAGGGCAGACTCATTCGCGGGATCGATGCTCAGCGCTTTTTCCCAGGACGTACGGGCGCGGACGCTCTGCCCGGACATCAAATAAAAGTTCCCGAGAAAAAGCTGCGTGGAAAGCGAACCGCCGGAAAGCTCCTGAAGCCTGTTCGCGGCATTGAACGCTTCTTCTTTCTTTCCCGCCTGCCAGTACATCGAGGCAAGGTCGCGGTAAACTGGTGCGGCATCGCGGTCGATCTCGATCACGCGCTCATACGCGCCGAGAGCCGCGGGGATATCGCCTTCCCTTACCGCGAGAAGTCCTTCGATATACGACTGATATGCTTCCGTTGTCGCGGCTGATCCCGGAACAGCCATAGCCGCGGCTATAAGCATGGCAAGCCCCGTCCTGAACATGTGTTTCATAATTTTTTTTCCATGAGCACCGCGTCGTCGTCCGTGTAATAACGGCGGCGGATGCCGTTTTCCATAAAACCTTCCGACCGATAGAGAGAGCGCGCCGCGGCGTTACGCGAGCGGACCTCCAGCAGCGCGGTCCCTACCCCGCGCCGGCGCATCTCTTCACAGAGGTATTGCAGGGCCCTGCGCCCTATTCCCCGGGCGCGGTAGCCCGCGTCCACGGCTATCGACAGGATATGGCCTTCGTCGCCTACCTGCCAGAACCCGCCGTATCCTACGACTTTTTCATCGCAGAGCACCGAATAAAAATGGGAAACCGCCAGAGTTATCTCACGCTCAAACATGTCTCTGGTCCACGGTTGAGGGAATGAATGGGTCTCGATAACCATGACGGCGTCAAGATCCGATTTTCCCAGAGGAGCGAATTGAAGATTCACTTCAAGATTCTACAAAATAAGCTGTGTAAAGACAACGGCGACGACACTGGACATTGGACGTGGGATATGGGACACATGGCCAAAAACAACGACAACCGCTTGATCAACAGCACTTTTGTAATTAACCTCAAATCCCATGTCTCATGTCACATGTCCCGTCAATTTTGCCGCGACAAGAATGGATTCGATCATCGCCCCGGGGCGGGCGCGATCCCTGCCCGCGATATCAAAACCGGTGCCATGCCCGGGAGAGGTGCGGATAAAAGGAAGCCCCATCGTGATATTGACGATCTTTTCGGGATCGCAGCATTTGAGGCCGATCATGGCCTGGTCATGGTACATCGTGACAAGCAGGTCGTAGCGGCCGGCGATCATTTTCATCCAGGCGCTGTCGCCCGGCAGCGGGCCGTCGGCGGATACACCCAGGGCGGCAAGCTTCGCGATGGCGGGAGAGATGACCTTTCCCTCTTCCCTGCCCAGAAGCCCGCCTTCCCCCGCGTGGGGATTCATGGCGCATATCGCGATGCGCGGGGCCTTGATGCCGCAGCGGCCGCGGAGAAAATGTACAGAGAGACGCGTGGTATCGACTATATCTTTCACGCGGATCTTTTTTCCCGTATCTGCCAGAGGCATGTGCCGGGTCACCATGACTGCCCGCAGCCGCCCCGCGGCCATCAGCATGCCGAAATCCTTCGTGCCGGAAAGAGAGGCGAGCATTTCCGTGTGGCCGGCGAAATGAACGCCGGCGAGATGGAGGGCGGCTTTCGACAGGGGCGCCGTTACCAGCGCGTCGGCTTCCCCCTTTCCCAGCATGTCCGACGCCCGCCTGATCCACGCGTATGCCGCGCGGCCGCATACGGCACTGTCGCGCCCGGTTTCGATCGCATCGATATCGTCAACCGGTATATGCTCGATCACGCTCCGGGACGGCAGCGGTCCCGGCAACAGCCGGCGGTCGCCGATGACGATCGGACGGCACGCTCGAAAAACTGCCGGCGAGGCCAGGGCTTTGATGATGATCTCCGGCCCTATACCGGCCGGATCGCCCATCGTAATGATAATGCGCGGGAGCTTTGAAGTCATTGTTGTTTTCTGCCGCTCATTTTTCCGCTTTATGCCTTACCTCAAAAAGAAGCGGCCGTAGAGTCACGAATCGGGATCCGTTCGTTCTCTGCGGCCGCCTGATGTACCTCAGGAAAATACCCGACTGCTATTCAACAGGGTTGACTTTTATGTTTGCTTTCTGCCGGATCTCTTTCATCCAGGACTCATAACGTTGCTGGGCCGACTTCTGGAACATGAACTCCCGGAGATCGCCCTTGACATCGTCAAAAGCAAGCTTGCGGGGAGCGCGTTTCTCTTCCACTTTTATGAGATGGTACCCGAAATCCGTCAGCACCGGATCTGAGATTTTCCCCAATTCAAGCGAGAAAGCCACTTTCTCGAATTCAGGGACCATGTCGCCTTTAGCGAAGAACCCCAGGTCGCCGCCGCGGTTCTTGGAACCGGGATCATCGGAATACTTCTTGGCCAGCTCATCGAAATCTGCTCCGTCCTTCAGCTCTTTCTGGATCCCTTCGATCTTCTTTTTAGCAGCCGCCTTTTCCGGCGCGGCCGCGTTCTTGTCGACACCGACAAGGACATGGCGGGCATGCACCTGTTCAGAAGACATTCGGTTCATCAGCTTCGCGAGCGTCGCGGCCTCTTCTTCTTCCTTCAGATCAAGGCCGAGGGCCTTGCCGTTCATCTTTTCGACGATCTGGTCGTAGAACTTCTTTACTTCCTCGTCCTTCGGCTGGGCCGTCTTCGCGCGGATCTCCTGTTCCATAAGCTTCATGACCATGAGCTGCTCTTCGATCCGCTTCTGGAACTGGGCAACCGTAAGGTTCTCTTTTTTCAACTCGGCGTTGAAATCCGCTTCGGCAGGGAAGCGTTTTTTGACCTGTTTTAC
The DNA here is from genome assembly GCA_964577205.1 of uncultured Elusimicrobiales bacterium. Lineage (GTDB taxonomy): Bacteria > Elusimicrobiota > Endomicrobiia > Endomicrobiales > CAIRNS01 > CAZNYG01. The sequence goes on from CAZNYG010000018.1 coordinate 28,705, forward strand.
GCCTTCGTCAAGTTCGCGCTTGTTGATCTTGATCTTCCGTTTCTGCGCTTCCTGGCGCAGGATACGGTCGTCGATCATCTGCTCGAGGAATTTCTGCTTGAACTCTTTTATCTTGTCCTGCGACTGTTCGGCAGGAGGAGTGCTCTGTTCATACTGTGCAACAACCGGCGACACTAGTTTGTCGAACTCCGACTTCATGATCGGCTCATTGTTCACCACCGCCAGCGTTTTATCCACGACCTTGTCCGCTGCCGACAGGAATCCAGCGCATAAGCTCAGGCTGAGCAACGCGACGCCAATACTTTTCTTCATACCCTTCCTCCGTGACCCGCTTTCGCGGAAAATACGTTAAAGCCTCGCTGACACTGCTGCGGTACTATTTGGACGATCCGGCCGGTTCCTGTTTGGGAGCCGCCGACCTGAGCGGGCCGGCTGACGGCGCGGGTTCGATCGCCTGCGGTGAAGGTATCCGGGCAAGCAGATCGTACGCCACGTTCACGCCGAACTTCTTGCGCGCCGTGTTAAGCCATGTGTCAAAAGTAGTCTTCTCGAGAAGTTTCTTGATCTCGAGTTTCGCTTCATCAGCCGAAAGGGCAGGCAATGCTTTTTCCGCCACCTTCTTAATAATGTGAAAGCCGAACTGCGTTTCAACTATGCCCGACATGCCGTTGACCTTGAGCGGAAACACCGCCTGTTCGAACTCCGGCACCAGGTCGCCCTTGCGGAACGGCCCTATTTCGCCGCCGCGAGACGCCGAAACCGGGTCCGTGGATACTTCACCGGCTGTTTTCGCGAAATCCGCGCCGGCTTTCAGGCGCTCCAGGACTTTTTCCGCTTCAGCTTTTGAAGTCACAAGAATATGGCGCGCCACGACCTCGACAGGACTGTCGTACTCGCTCTTATGCTCCTGGTAGTACTTATCCACGTCCTTATCGGTAGCTGCAAGCTGTTTGGCATGCAGGTCGCGCACATGAAGCTCCATGAGCAGGTTTTCCTGGTATTCTCGCAGGCGCCGTGCCTGGTCTTTTTTGAATTCGACCATGGCCCGGGTGTATTCGGCATTCTTCTCGACTCCGGCCTGGCGGGCGGACTCAAGGACGATCCGTTCGCGCACCATGAGGTCGAGGAACTGCTTTTTCCCAGCTGCCGTCGAAAGGAATCCCTGGTAAGCGGGAGGCGCCTCTTTTATGCGTTCACTGAGCGAGGCCAGCGTGATAGTATCGCTGCCGATCTTAGCCACAACCTTATCCTTTTCTTTGCATCCGGCCGCCAGAAGAAGAAAGACGACCGACACTGCATAAAACTTTTTCATTAAATTCGCTCCCTTGCTGCTTTTAGACAGCGTGACCGCTGAATAAATTTCAATTGATAAATACTAACATAATTCCCATTGTCAAGTCAAACACGCGCAGTTCGGCGCGCAGCTCGGCGGGGCACCGTGTATTTTCTGTGGAAAAAGCGGGAATAAAGACGGATCATTGCCCTGGCTCATTTTTGCTGGATGCCTTTGCCGGCATGGAAGGCCCTTTAAGCATGCTGGAAAAAGCAGCGAGGAATTCCCTGAGGAAAACACAGGCCCCGCGCGGCATGGCCTGTTTTCTGAAACGTATACCCGGGACGTCTCCCCTGAGGAACTCGATCCTGTCTTCGTATTCGCGGGCAAGCCGCAGGACAACATCGGGAGGCACACTGACGTCCCCGGGGAAAAATAGGATGATGCCGCCGTCTTCCTCCGCGACGCGGGCGATGCGCAGCCGCTCGGCCGCGAAACGCAGTTCCGTGACAAGAAGCAGGTTAACGACCGGAGGCGGCAGCCGTCCGAAACGGTCTTCCAGCTCCTCACGGATGCGCCGCAGGTCCGCCAGCGAAGAAGACTCCGCAAGCCTGCGGTAGAAGATGATGCGAAGGTCTTCGGAAGCTATGTATTCGGTAGGGATGAAGGCCGCGATATCGAGATCCATCGACGTATGGAACCTTTCGGCCGCGGCCGGTTTTCCTCTCAACCCCCGGCTGGCCTCTTCGATAAGCCGGCTGTAGAGCTCGAAGCCGATCTCCTTGACGAACCCGTGCTGTTCCCCGCTCAGGATGTTGCCGGCGCCGCGGATCTCCAGGTCGCGCAGAGCGAGGCGGAAACCGGCGCCGAGCTCGTCGAACTCCTTCAGGGCCTCCAGCCGCTTGCGCGAATCGTCCGTCAGCAGTTCCGGCGTATAGAACAGATAGCAGTAGGCTTTCTGTTTTTCACGGCCGATCCTGCCGCGCAGCTGGTAGAGCTGGGCAAGCCCGAAATGCTCGGCTTCCTCCACGATCATCGTATTGACGGAAGGAATGTCCAGGCCCGACTCGATGATCGTCGTGGCGATAAGGACATCCACCTCCCTGTGATGGAACTTCCACATCGTCCTCTCGATCTCATGAGCGGGCATCTGTCCGTGAATGACCCCCCACCGGACGTCCGGGACCAGGGATCGCAGGTAATGAGCCCTTCCGTAAATGGTCTCGACACGGTTATGAACGTAGTAGACCTGGCCGTTCCGGGACAGTTCGGCCTGGATTATCCGCCTGACCGCGGATTCGTCGAAAGGGCTCAGATGGGTCTCTATGGGAAGGCGGCCGCAAGGAGGCGTCTCTATCACCGAAAGGTCGCGCAGGCCGGAAAGCGACAGGGACAGCGTCCTGGGAATGGGCGTTGCGCTCAGGGAGAGCGAGTCTATGCTGGTCC
>CAZNYG010000019.1:0-420 GCA_964577205.1 uncultured Elusimicrobiales bacterium
CATATAGCCGCCGTAATGGTCATAATTGACAAACGGCCCGAACGGGCCGCTGTTTGAAGGCACGGGGAAGAACCAATAGAGTTTTCCATTCCAGGAGAATTTCTGAATGATGGCAAATACGGCGATAAAAAAACCCAGTATAAAAACAAGCCCCAGTATTTTTTCGGCCTGCCGCAGGGACTTGACCGTATGAGCGGCAAGGAAAAATACCAGCAGCGTGCAGCACAGCTTCACCAGCTCGTTGAGCGTTGCGTCGGTATTCATGCTCAACGACATGACATGAGGGATGCCGCTGCCGCAGAATTCCGCTGCATGGCTTTTGAATTCGTACAGCGCCGGAGACACCGCCCTTACCAGAGCCGCGGGTAAAGGCACGATCTGCATGGCGCCTACTCCCAGCAGAAGCAGTACGGGGACATA
>CAZNYG010000019.1:430-30881 GCA_964577205.1 uncultured Elusimicrobiales bacterium
TGTTTTCCTGACGGCGATATACCGGTCATTGATACCGTCAATAAGCCATGCGAGGAATGCGATCACCGTGACGGCCTCAAAGAAAAATATCGCCCATGGTTGTGTTGCGCCGAATGCCAGCGGCAAAAAAACGGCGAGAGATGATAAAAGGAAGATACTGACGTATCCAAATGAAAACATGTGACCATCCTTACTATACAATGGAGAACAAAAGGAAATGCAGGTATAATGGCATGAGTAAGCAAGACAATTGCAAAATGTAAATTTTAAATTGCAAATTTGAAATAGCTGTTTAGTAATAATCGCCGTATTCGCCGTAAGAGTAATATCCGTAACCGTGATAGCCGTGGGAACGGACATTGACATGGTTCAGGATCACGCCGACGATCTTCGCGCCTACGCCCTGCAATTTTTGCTTGCCGAGCGTGACCAGGTTGCGGCTGAGTTTTTCGCAATAGACGACCTGCACGATGCCGTCCATCAGCGGCGAAATGTTCAGCGTGTCGCTGACGGGAAGCACTGGAGCGGAATCGACGATGACGCGGTCGAAATTCTTTTTTGCCTCCGCGATCAGTTCCTTCATCTTCTCCGATCCGAGCAGCTCCGCGGGATCGGGAGAATGCGCGCCGGCGGCCATGAAACTCAGATTTTTTACATCGGTCTGCTGAATGATGCCGGAAAAATCCGTTTCGCCTATAAGATAATTACTGACACCGTTGTCGGCGTTCAATCCGATCGATTTTGTCAGCGTGGCTCTCCGAAGGTCCGTGTCGATAAGCAGCGTCTTTTTCCCCGCCAGAGCGAAAGACGCGGCGACGTTCATCGAAACGAAGGTCTTCCCTTCTCCCGGCGAACAGCTGGTGAAGAGTATCGTTTTCAATTTATCTTCTGCCGCCGAGAAAACCAGGTTGGTGCGTATGCCTTTTACGGCTTCTATCGCCGGCGAATGAGGGTCGTCCATGATGAACCGCTCACCATCCCTGTTCTTTACGATGGGAATGATACCGAGGAACGGCAAAGCCAGGAATTTTTCGATATCCGTGGCGTTCTTGACCGTATCGTCGATATACTCCAGTATAAGAGCGAGGCCGAGGCCTCCCATGAGGCCGAAAAGGAAACCAAGGATAATGTTCCTCTTCCGTTTCGGGCGCACCGGGCTTTCAGGCTCTTCGGCGAAATCGACGATCCTGACGTTGTTCGCCTTGAACTCTCCCGACAGCTCCGTTTTGATGCTTTCGACGGTGTTAAATGTTTCCTTTTCGATCTGCGACCTGAGGCTTTCGATCTTCGCCTGCAGCGTCAACAGCGTGGGATGCTTGCTCTTGTAACGCTGGGACAGGTTGGCATACTCAGCTTCATATTTGATCAGATCCTCTTTCAGGGCCTGGATCAGCGGATTGGTCACGACCGAAGGGAGGGCTTCGCGGTCCCGCTGCGAAATATTTGAAAGGGACATATTTGACGGAAGCTTTTTCAGAATTTCCCGCGAGGCGTACAGCTTATTCTCCAGGTTCTGCTTGATATAAGCGTCGGCCATAGAATTGGCGATGCGCATCGCCAATTCCGGCGATTGAGATTCCGCGTTCAGATTAACCAGCCTGCTGCCCCGAATGGGCTCGACGATAATATGTTTGAGAAACCCGTCAATTGGATCGGATTTCTTCGCGGCAAACTCCAGGTGCCTCCCCAATCTGAGATCGGCATACACCTTTTTCGCCAGGCTGCGGCTTTTCATTATGCGGTATTGGGTCTGGTAGTAATCCATGCCGGAAATATCGATAGCCACGCCTTCGCGGTAAGGGTTGACCGTGGTCTCCTTCTCGATAAGGATCTGCGCGGTCGCCCGGTACACCCGGGGCGCTTTAAAAGAGGATATGGATACCAGGGTCACGACGATGACCAGGACGGAAAGGATCGCCCATGACCGCCGTTTGAAGATCCCCATGTACGCGTGGAAATCGTTCTCCTGTGCCCCTTCTGACATGCTGAATGAACGCATCATGCTAAAAAATCCTCTCAGGCACGAAAATTATGTCGTTGGGCTTCAAGATAAGGTCTTTAGCCTTGTCGCCCCGTTTCGTGATATCGCTGATCTTCACGTTGATATATCGTTTCGATCCGTTTTCCACACGGATGACCTTTGTGTTATCGATCGCGGCGACGTTGGAAAAACCGCCCGCGAGAGCGATCGATTCAAGCACGGTCAGCTCCCTGTCCTGCGGTATGTTGTACGATCCGGGCGTTTTTACCTCACCCATGACAAACACTTTTTTCGTGTTGTATTCCTTCACCAGCACCGTCACGCTCGGGTTGACAAGGTAATCTTTTTCGAGCAGTTCCGCGATCCTCTGCTCGGCGGCAAGTATGTCCAGCCCCGCGATCTGCACCTTGCCGATAAGAGGGAATGATATGAATCCTTCCTTCGTCACCCGGACGGTCTTCGTCAGGTCGGGTTCCTGGTAAACGCTGATATCGAGAAGGTCAAAAGGGTTGATGCGGTAATTGGACGAAATATCCTCAACGATGGGAGGGACGACGGGATCAGCGGGAGTCTGGGAAGAAGATTCAGCGGACAGCGTGCTGCAGGCAGTTGAGGAGAAAACAAAGAAAAAAAGAAACAAAGGGAAAAATGATCGCATTGTATTTTATCATTCGGGAAAAGGGGGGAGCTGCTCCCGTTCCTGAGAACGGAAGCAGCTCCCGTGAGAACCGGTAGAACACCAATTTTGCCGAGACGGACACAAGGTGGTCCGTGTAGTCATTCGAGTTGATGTTGGAATTGCGGTCACGCACGGTATATCCGCCGCCGACCGTAAGCCATTCAAACGCGCTGTAGGAAAGCCCGAGGCCGCCCTGCAGGTTGCTGTCTTCACGCTTGTCGTTGATGCTGGACGATATCTCCGGATATCCGTCGAATTCGAACAGGCCCGTTAACGTGCCTTTCCAGTTGCGCATAAGCTTCTGCGTCAAGCCGAAGGTCAGGACGTTCGCGGTGTAGTAGGGATTCGTTTCGAACGTTGATTCTTCGAGATTCCTGGAAACTCCGAGCGACAGCTGTGTGCGTTCCGAGAAATCGGTTACCGTGCCGAGGGAAACAACGGAGGTCGTCGTATCCTTGCTCTCAAGCGCGCTGCTGTTGTACTTGCGGGCTTTCGCGCCGGCCTTGGCCTCGCCCGTCGTTTTCGGGGTCAGTTTGCCGCGGATACCGGCACGGACCTGGTTGTAAATGGAGCTTCTGTCGCCGGTCGTGGAGGGCGGATACGTGTAGTCGACCGTCCCATAGGCGTAATCGAGAAGAAGGGAAAGCTTCGGCGAATAATTGTAGCCGATCTCAAGGTTCCCCTCGTTCTCCCGGCGGCTGAGCTGCTGTTTCAGGCTGAGTGCGTACAAAGATGAATCCTGAATGTAGTCATGGAGCAGCTGCGACCCCGTAACGGAGACGGTGAAATACCTGCTGATCGTGTATCCCAGCGTGGCCGCCACGGTGTTCTGATTGCGTTTCACCCGTTCGGTCTGTTCAGCCGACGCGGGATCCGTGGTGGAACGATAGGCGTCTTTCACGGTCAGGTTCAATCCGACCGGGAACTTCAACGCCGCGGCCGCGTCAACACTATTGTGTATGGCGTTGTTGAGCGAGGGATTCTCCGTATAACTGATAACGTCGGCCTGGTACCGCAGCGAGAACTGATGTTCGCGGACCGGGAGCTGGAACGAAACGCCCGGGCTGAACGTCGTAATGATGGAGGATTTCTCGTTCACGTTCTTCAGGTATATGTTGCTGTCGTAAACAGAAGTGACGCCCAGGAAAGGATCGATCTTCAGGTTCCTGTATTTCATCGTCGCCGACGCGGTTCCCGTGTTAAGGGCAATAAGCGCGGCAACACTTGTCGCAGTCAGTACGCGCGATAATGTTGACATTGCAAGAGCTCCTTCGTAAGTGATTTAACCTTATTAACGAACACCCCGGCTTTTATAGAGAAGAAGGGCTGGCTTCCTCAGGTTTCGGCTGAGGGGGTTCCGGAGTTACCGGATTCTCGCCGCCCTGGCGTTCCGGGCGCTGAGTAACGGTATCCGTCGATATCTGCCCGCCTTCCTTGAGTTCCTGCTTTCCCTGAGGAGTTATGACGGTGATGTTGCCCTGTTCGGCCGTGATCTCCTGCTTATTGTCCCCGGTCTTAGTCACCGAAATTGCATCCCCGCCAGCAAGAAGAACCGTAGAGGATCCGGCACGCACCCTGATGATCCCCGCGCTTCCTTCCGCGGCTGAGAGGCGCATGGCGCCGCTCGACTCATCTCTGGAGACAACCAGCGACTGTCTTTCGCCGAGTACCGCGCGGGTGCCTCCGGCAAGGACCTCAGCTCTGCCGCTCAGTACCATGATCTTCGAACCGGAAGGTATTTCCGGCATACGGTCGCCACGGGTAACGGTAATAACCTTGTTGTCCGGAGTGACTATGCGAATGGTCCCGGTTATCCTTCTTATCTGCACCGTGTCATTCTTCTGTGCCGCCGCTCCGGCAGATCTTTTTTCCTGAGCCGCCGCGGACACTCCGGCCATACCGGCACAAAGAACAGCTACCATCATCAGAACAACTGACAACCTTGCCTTCATACTCTGCCTCCTTGGGAAATGGGACCTATTGCACGTAATTGTAAGAGCAGATCCACGAACACACATGGATTAGTCTATTACATTTCACATATATTTGTCAAGCCCTAAAGAACGATTGGCTGAATTTGTTCATGAACATGTTCTTTTTTCAATGCTATTTTTAACAGAACCTTGACAATGGCGGCCACGGGGACAGCGAATATAAGGCCCAGCATCCCAAAAAACTTTGCCCCTGCCATCAGGGAGAATACCATCACAACGGGAGAGAGATTGACCCCTCCGCCGATAACGACAGGCTGTATGAAGTGATTATCAATGAACTGTATGGCCCAGAAAAGAACAATTATCTTGACGACCATGACAAAGGACTGGAATTTGATTATCCCGACCAGCACGGCGGCGATCGCTCCCAGAGGAGGCCCGAGGTAAGGGATCATATTGGCGAATCCGGTGAAAACACCTATCAGTATCGCGTAATCGATGCCGAGCGCCATGAGGCCCGCCACCGACATCGCGCCCACCGACATCGTTTCTATCATCTGCCCGCGGATATACTTGCCGAGCACCATTTCAGCCTCGTAGACCATCCCCAGTCCGGTCTCGACGTGCCTGCTCGGGATATACGTCAATATCCGGTCGAACAACCGGCTGCCGCTGAGCAGCATGAAAAAAGTCAGGATGGGGATCAGTATGATCACGGAGAATATCGAAAAAACGTTGAGAAGGAGCGAAGGGATCCTGGAAATTTCCTTGTGGATCAGGCTCTGTCCCTGAGCTATACCGGCGTCGATGATGCCTTTTTCTCTGACGAAAGGATACCGCCGCTCGACCCTGTCCTGCACATCGGCCGCCATTTTTTTAGTCTGCTCGACGTAGTGCGGGTAATTATTTTTCAGGATGATCGCTTCGCCGACAAGGCGGGGCATGAAGATCGCGATGGACCCGGCAAAAACAGCGATAAATACCATATAGAGAGCCGCGACCGCCGCTTCCCTGCGTACGCCGAAGGATTCAATTCTCGTGATGAGCGGGGTCAGGAGGTAGGCAAAAAACGCCGAAAGTATGAACGGCAGCAGAATATCACGGAGGTAGTAGGCGCCGACGGCGGTGATCGCAAGGGCAAGCAGGAGATACAAGGGGGCCCGGGAATTCACCTTTTGCATGGATCGCCGCCCTGGACAGTTTCCGCGGGATGTTTTTCCATGATCTGCCTCAGGCGTTCGGAAAGGATCGAAGCCAGTTCGCGCATTATGCGCACGCCGATCGCTGGATTGTAATCGACCAGCTCGTCGAATTTGATCTTGTAGACAAGATAGAGCACGGAGGGCGCGGCGGCGGTGACGGTAGCCGTGCGGGGCAGTTCTTCTAGAAGAGCCATTTCACCGAAATAGCTTCCGGGCCCGAGCCTGCAGAGAACCGTGCTGCTCCGCGTGACCGTGACCTCGCCTGATTTGACGATATAGAAAACCTTTCCTTCCTGCCCTTCGTTGAACACGATATCATTCGCGAAGTACTGCTTCTCGTGCATGATGCTGGCCACTTTGCCGAGCGAGCGCGAAGAAAAGCCGGAAAAAAGCGGCACCTTTCGAAGGAAATCCACTTTTTCCTTAAACGTTCTGTCGAAAATTAGATTGGCCAGCAATTCCCGCAGGATCATGTCGGGTAAATTATAGGTTAAATGGAAAGAGAAAGCAAGCGGTGGTGGACAACAACTCGGGGAACGGACGGAACGGCAACACCGGCCACGATGCCCGTTTTTAAGACTCGTCAATCGGAACGAAAACATCGGTAATGATGTCCGTCAAAGTCGTAAACGGGCATCGTAGCCGATACACGTGTTTTTGCTGTGACGAGCAGTTAAAGCGGGCCTCGTGACCGACCCACGAGCCGTAGTCGTTCCGAGTTTTTGGCTACTGGCATTTCTTTATGCCCTCTTCGCACTGGCGGGCGAGGGTCATGTTCAGTTCTTTGGCTTTTTTATAGTTCCTGACCGCCAGGTCCTTTTCCCCTCTGACGGCGTAAGCGTTGGCCAGATCAAGATACGCGGCGGCATAGCGCGGGTTCAGCTCCACCGCGCGGCTGAGATCTACGATCGCCGTATCGGTATTGCCTTTCACGGCGTGGACCAGGCCGCGGTTATAAAAGGCTGAAGCGAATTCGGGGCTCAGGCCTATGGCACGGTCAAAATCCGCGAGCGCCGCGTCCTGGTCACCTTTCCTGGCGTGAATGATCCCGCGTCCGATATAGCTGAGCGGATAGTTGTGATCTGTCTCGATAGCCTGCTCGAAATACTTGAAAGCGCCGTCGAAATCGCCTCTGCGGATGCTCGTGTTGCCCAGATTATAAAGTTCTGCAGCTTTTTTTGAACCTGCAGCCGCTTTTGCCACCGGCGCCGCGGGAGCGGGCGTTTTCGCCCTGGCAGGCGCGGCGGGCTTCTTCTCGGACGGTATGGCGGGCGCGGGAGACGTTTTATTCTCAGGAACCGACGTTTCAGCCGCAGGAGCGGGCTTTTCCTTGACCGGCGGCACGGTCTTTTTTTCTTCGACGAAATGGACGGAAAGCTCATGGGAGGCAAGATGGGAATCGAGAGACACCACATGGTCGAAATCGGCTTTTGCCTTTTTCTTTTCACCGAGCTTCAGGAACACCGCGCATCGCGAAAGGTAAGGCGCTGGATTCTTCGAGTCGTGTTCGATGACGCGCGTGTAGTCCCTGACCGCTTCGTCGTAACGGGTCAGCTCGCTCAGCGCTTTGGCGCGATAAAGCAGCAGATCGGTATTGCCCGGTTCATTCCTGAGCGCCTCATCATAATCCTTGACGGCCTCTTCCCACCGTCCCAGCGCCTCGTACGTCCTGGCCCGCTGCGCCCTCAGATGAGGATCTCTCGGCAGATGCTCGAGAGCGCGGCCGAAGGCGCGCATGGCTTCGCTGAAGTCTTCGGCGGAAAGATACGCCTCTCCAAGATGCGCGAACACTTCGGCGTCTCCCCCTCCCCGGGCGGCCGCCATCTGAAAATCCGCGATCGCGCGGGCATTGTCGCCGTTCTTCAGCAGCGCGCGGCCCCTGTCACGGAACACTTCCGCCTGCGCGTAACCCAGCGACAGCGCCTGCGAAAAATCATCGGCCCCGTATTTGTTCATGCCTTTGCGGTAAAACGCCTGGCCCCGCAGGTAATACGCTTCCCCGCGATCCGGCGCCGCGGAGACAGCGGCGGTCAAATCCTCGACGGCACGGTCGGTCTCGCCCCGCTTGAGGAAGAAACGGGCGCGGGCGATATACGCCTGCGCGAAACCGGGCTGAAGGCGTATGACCTGGTCAATATCTTTCCTGAAGCCGGCGAGGTCCCCCTTTTCAAGGAGGACCTTGCTCCGCGCGAAGAATACGAGCGCGTTCTTCGGAGAAAGGCTGAGCGCCTTGCTCAGGTCTTTGGTGGCGCCGTACAGTTTTCCCATCTTCAGGAACACTTCGGCGCGCGCGCGGAAATGGTCCGCTTTGCGGGCATTAAGATGTATGGCGCGGTCGAGATCGTCCATCGCCTCTTCCAGCCGGTTCTTTTCGCTGTAGGCGAGCCCTCTTTTGTAATAGAATGAGTAGTTCCTCGGATTGTCCGCTATCTCCCTGGTCATTTCCCGGATGGTCTCATCGGGATCCAGCGGCTCAACGGGAGCCGTTCCTTTCTCAGCGGCAGGGGCCACGGACACGGCTTGCGGGACTGGAACGGCGGCAGGGGCCTCCGGTTCCGCTTTCGGAACGGGGGCCGGCGCCGGAGTCACGGGTTCAGCGGGAGCGGAGGCACCGGCAGGCGGGACCGTGGATGAGGTCTCGGGCGGTTTTATCTCAACCGGGGCCGGCGCTTCGGCGACGATCTCGACCGGATGCTCTTCCTCGAGCGGCGAGGGAACCTCTGGTATGTCTGCCTTCACGGGCTGCTCTTCGGCATCGGTAACGGCCGGTTCGGCCGCCGCTTTTTTGGCTTCAAAAAGCGCCGCGGGAGCTTCCGCCGGACAAGCCTTTGCCAGAGGAACGACGAATGCTTTTGCGGGGTCAAGTTCGATCGCGCGGTCGTAATCCCGGAGCGCCTGTCCGGCATCGCCTTTTTCGCGGTATGCGATCCCGCGGTAGTAATACAGGGACGCGTTTTCCGGGGCGAGCCCTATCATCGCGCTGAGGTTGACGACGGCTTTGTCGTATTCGCGGGACTCCATGGCGGCCCGGGCATCGCGCAGTAAGAGGCCGGCGCTGCCTGGATAATGGCGCGCGCTTTCCTCCAGTTCCTTCGCCGCCTTCGGGATATCGCCCAGCTTCATGAAACATTCCGCGCGCAGTTCATACGCCTCGCGCAGATCAAGCCCCAGCTCGGCGACATGCCCCAGGTCTTCCGCGGCCCGGGCATGATCGCCTCCCGCGACCAGCGCGGCCGCCCTTGCGAAGAACGCTTCTGCGAACCGCGGAGATCTTTCGATCGCGCTGTCGAAATGTTTTACCGCGTCACCGCCGCGTCCGGCCGCCAGCGCCGCGCAGCCGAGACCGTAGTACGCTTCCGCGAGATCGGGCATGACGGACACAGCGTGAGAGAAGTCCTCCCGGGCGCCGTCCCAGTCCTCTTTCTGGGAACGGATGAAACCGCGGAAAAAATAGGGGAAATACCGGGAGGGCATCAGCTCGACGGCCCTGTCGAGGTCGCGGAGAGATGAGACCAGGTCGTTCTTTTCGAAATAATACCCCGCCCGCGCGATGGCCGCGGGAGCATATCCCGGGTTCAGTTCAAGGCAGCGGTTATACTCTTTGATGGCTTTGTCGTAATACCCTTCGTACCGGTGGAAATTGGCGATATTGTAGTACGCGAAAAAATCGTCGGGGCACAACTCGATGGCTTTGGCGAAGTCCTGAGCCGCGACATCATCTTCGGCCTTTTTCCGGTACGCGAGGCCGCGATTGTCATAGGCGAATGAATCGTCCGGCCTCAGCTCAATGGCCCGGTTGAAATCCCTGATGGCGGCATCGCAGTCGTTACAGGCGCGATAAGCTATGCCGCGGTTGTTATACGCGTAATCATCGCCCGGATTGAGGGTTATCGCGCGGTCAAAATCCCTGATGGCGGCACTGTTGTCTCCCATCAGGCGGCAGGTCAGTCCCCGGCTGTAGAAAGCCGCGGCGTAGTTCTGGTTCAGTTCGACCGCGCGGTTGAAGTATTCTATCGCGCGCACATGATCGCCCATCTTGCGGTAAGTGTTCCCCATGCCGTTGTAGACGGTGGCGTTCTTCGGCGCCAGCGCCGCTGCCTTTTCGAAATCGGCGATCGCGGCGGCGTATTCCTCTTTCTCGGCCCGCGCCTCACCCCGGGCGATGAACGCGAAAGCGAAGTTCGGGTCGCGATCGATGGCCAGGTCGAGGTCCTTGAGCGCGGCTTCATTGTCGCCCAGCATGAACACGACAAGGCCGCGGTTATAGTACGCCGAGGCGTTATCGGGGTTCAGTGTTATCGCCCGGTTATATTCTTTTATGGCTTTCTCGAATTCCTGTTTCTTCTGGAAGGGGATGACCTTTTTGTGCGAAAGCGATATATCTTCCGGATTGAGCTCGACGGACTCAAGGTATTTTTCGACGTAACGATGTACCGGCTTGATCGAAGGCGCTGCCATAAGGTTCCTCCCGACTGGGTATGTAGAGACAGAAAACTTCCTTTGCGAACGCAATTACCAATATTAATAGTATCTTTTTATGAAAAATTCAAGGTATTCCCGTGTTTTTTTTGAAAAAACCGCGTTCTCATACCGAAAAAAGCCCGGAAGGATGGGATTCATCCCATCCTTCCGGGCCTGTTGTTCCCGGCAGCCTGCGCTACATCTTCATGTCCAGCGACTGGCGTTTGCCCACGTTGGCGTTCTCGATGGCATCGACGAGGATGTCACGGATCGCCTCATGGCGTTTGTTGATGTAGATACGGAAGTTGTTGAGCTTCTTCGGCAGGTCTGACAATTCGTCCTCGAGAGGCTGCTCCGCGACGTGCTGGTCATACTTTTCGACGAAGAACTTCCTGTCTTCGTCGACCTCGCCCGCGGTTTCCGGACGGGGGTCCTGCGTGGCCATGTCGACTTTGTAGTAAATGTGCGGTTTGTCGGCGAGGTGCTGATTGATCTTCGTGTAGATATCGTCGGATCTGCCGGCTGCTGCGACGGCGCTGTTATGCGCGTCCAGGTCGTTGTCGTAGACCACGCCCCAGTGCAGTTTCTTGCCGAGGATATCCTGCCAGGCCTGGTACAGCAGGGGATCGGTCAGGCGGGCGGGATCCTGGACGATGCACAGAAGGTTCCAGTCGGTCAGCTTCCGGTAATTCTCCAGGAATCCCTCGTGATCGTCGGGCGTGACGCCGTTCATGAGGAAATGGATGGTATCGCGGTAGACCTCCTTTATCTGCAGATCGATAAGGCTGACCGTGCGGTGATAATAGAGATTCTTGTACAGGCTCAGGCGGGTCTCGATGAAGGTCTTCACGTCATTGACCGCTTCTTCGTGTATGACCAGCCGGTCGTCCTTGAAGTACGAATAGAAGAGGATCTTGTCGATATCCGGTTTGGTGACCGAGAAACCTGAATAATAGGAATCGCGGAGGACATGGTCAAGGTTGTCCATCGTGAACATATTGAAGAACAGTTTGTGCAGCAGCTTCAGCCAAAGAGGCTGGTCAAGGTCCTGGGCGGCGTCATACTTGCGGATCAGGAAACAGATATGCTCCGGGTCGATCTCGCCCTGGAACGTTCCGAACGGGCTCCTGCGGATCTGCCGGATCTTCCCCGCGAGCTTTTCCTTGATGATCATTTCGCCGACCATCTGGTGGTTCAGGTTGAAATGCGAAAGATAATCCTGATCGCAGATATGGCCGAACGGGCCGTGTCCCACGTTGTGCAGCAGGCTTGCCAGCCGGGTCATTTCTTCGACGCAGGATTTTTCCGGGCAGCTAGAGTCCGCTTCTTTAAGGCTGGGATACAGACGGTTGATGAACTTGCTGGCGAGGTACATGGAACCCATCGAATGCTGAAAACGGGTGTGTTCGGCGCCGGGAAAGACCCAGCGGGTGCTCTGCAGCTGGAAGACCTGGCGCAAACGCTGCATCCAGGGGTCGTCAAGGATGTCCTTCTCCGCCACTTCCGATCCGTCCACAGAGAACGTGAACGGAATGCTGCCGTAGATCGGATCATTGACCAGAGCCGCCTTGTTGATCATTGAAACCTCCATTGGGAAAAAAGTGTGCTTTGTTCCCGTTACCGGGACACATAACCGCCTGCCGGGTATTCAATTGGGATAATATAGGAAAATAGTTTTTTTGGTAGGAAACGATGGAGAGTGGAAAGATAAGTGTTTGCTGAGTTCATTTTTCTGAGCATGCCCCGAAACATCCTTGTTTACGGAGAATTTCCTCTGAAGAGCCTTCCTCAAGGAAGCATGAGAACTACTCATTGACACCACTATTATACCAAACTTTCAAAAAATGTCAAGAAATAAATAATCCCAATTAACAAAATTTAACAAATTATGGCAAAGAGTGGACTCCTGATTACCTTATCGGATTAATAGGGATAATACTTTAACCGCGCAGCAGCAGCACAGTGTCTATTTCATGAATGATGCCGTTGCTGCATTCGATGTCCGCGCGAGTAACGGCCGCTTCGTTCACCCTGATCCGACAGCCGCTTGAACGCGTGCTCACAGGGAGCGAAGAGCGTGAATTCCCCGCCCCCTTCCTGCAGTATTTTCAGCCTGTCCGTCGCTCTGATGCATTTGACCAGTACATTGAAAGCGCCGTCGTTTCTCAATGCCGTCACAATATCTTTATGGCCGACCGCGGTAACTTTCATGCTTGACGCGCCTGTAAAGGATCGAGACCCAACCCTTATCCCTGACCAAGCTTATGCGCTTGAGCCTGCCCGGCAGGAATTCCCGGAGAAAACGAGCTTCGTCATCTTTCCAGATGCCTGAGACCGCGAGGAATTTTCCAGGCCTGACCCGCGCCATAATAAGGTACTTGAAAGACAGCAGTACCGGGACCAGAAGGTTCGCGGCCACGTAATCGAACCGGCGGCGGAAAGGGAAGACCCGGAAATCCATGGCGTCAAGATAATCGAAGTGAAACCCGTTGAGCTCAGCGTTCCGCGCGGCAGCGGCCACGGACGCGGGTTCGATGTCGACGCCCCAGACGTCTTTCGCTCCGCAGCGGCCCGCCATGATACCGAGAACGCCCGTGCCGGTCCCTATGTCGAGAAAAGAAGAGAACTCGCCTTCATGCCCCTCGATAAAGCGGGCCATGGCGCGGGTCGTCGGATGGCTGCCGGTGCCGAATGCCATATTGCCGTCGATCAGAATATCCCGCGGGCGCGCTTTCGCCTTATCAAACATCCACCAGGGGACGGCCCTGACACGCCTGGTCAGATATGCCGGGCGCGAATAGTGTTTCCAAAGCGTCTGCCAGCGGGCGTTCGACAGGCGGCTCAGCGAAAGATGGATGCCCCCGGGCTTTTGCCCGCGCAGCGCTTCTTTAAGCCCGCGCGCCGTATGGCGGGCCGTCGTGTAGAAGGACAGTCGTATCTCGTCTTTTTCTGATGATTCCACGATCTGGTCTTCGGGTATGCCCAGCGACGCGAACAATGAACGGGCCTGTTCGGCAAGCCCGGCGCCCGGCGCCGAAAAGAACAGGGATACCTCGTACGTAAAACCTCGCAGAGAAGGGACCATAACGGTATTGTAGTATTTTTCGGCGCGGGATTGCTATTCCCCGGAGAGCGTGATATAATCAATTAAAGGTAACGACGAGCCATCAGCGATCAGCTTACGGCTGCTGAGTGCTGATCGCTGATAGCTCGTCGTCGCTGTTAAAGGAATGCTATGTTTTTACCCACTGCTGAAAAAGAGATGCGCGGCCTGGGCTGGGATCGTCCGGACGTGATACTGGTCACCGGGGACGCGTATATCGACAGCCCTCATTTCGGCGTCGCGGTCATCGGCAAATATCTTATGCTGCACGGCTTCCGTACCGCCGTCATCGCGCAGCCGGCGCCGGACTCGAGCGCCGATATCGCGCGCCTTGGCGAGCCGCGCCTGTTCTGGGGAGTAACGGGCGGCTGCATCGATTCAATGGTCGCCAACTACACTCCTACGAAAAAATGGCGCAACCAGGACGACTACACGCCGGGCGGGGTCAACAAACGGCCGGATCGCGCCTCGCTCGTCTACACGAACCTTATACGCCGCGCTTTCAAAAATACGGTCCCCGTGGTGCTCGGAGGGCTCGAAGCCAGCCTGAGGCGGATCGCTCATTACGATCACTGGGACAATGCAGTTCGCCGGTCGATCCTTTTCGACGCGAAAGCCGACATCATCGCTTATGGCATGGCGGAGAGAACCGTTGTCTCCCTCGCCGCGGCGCTCCGTGACGGAAAAGAATGGAAAACGATCCCGGGCATCTGTTACATCGCCCGCGAACCGGCGCCGGGCTTCCGGGAACTTCCCTCTTTCGAGACGGTCAGGGACGACAGTGACGCATTCCGGAAGATGTTCATGGATTTCTACCGGCATACCGACGATACGGCGACCGGCCTTGTCCAGAAACACGGTGACCGCTGGCTGGTGCAGACACCGCCTCAGCCGCCGCTGTCCTCGAAAGAGCTGGACGAGGTATATTCGATGGACTTCGAACGCGATGTCCACCCGTACTACCGCACGGGCGAGGTTCGCGCCCTGGAAACGATCCGGCAATCCATCACCACGCACCGCGGCTGTTTCGGCCAGTGCAGCTTCTGCGCCATCGCGGTGCACCAGGGCCGCCGGGTGGTTTCCCGCGGCAGGCAGTCTATCGTAGAAGAAGCCCGCCGCGTCACGCGGCTTCCCCGTTTCAACGGGATCATCTACGACGTCGGCGGGCCGACGGCGAACATGTACGCCTGCCAGTGTAGAAAGGGAGGCCGTCCCTGCGCGGACCGCCATTGCCTCTTTCCCCAGCCGTGCCGCAACCTCGTGTTCGGCCACGCTGAACAGATGCTGCTGCTCGACGACATACTGAAGGTGCCCGGCGTCAAAAAGGTTTTCGTTTCGTCCGGGATACGTCACGACATGGTGGCCGCCGATCGGGAGCACGGCGGACGGTACGTGGGCCAGCTGGTGAAACACCATGTCTCGGGGCAGATAAAACTGGCTCCCGAACACTACGACAACGAAGTGCTTGCGCTGATGAACAAGCCTTCGATCAAACCCCTGATGCGCTTCAAGGCTCTGTTCGAAGACGCCTGCCGGGATCAGAATAAACGCTACTTCATGACCTATTATCTCATGGCGGCCCACCCCGGTTGTACCGCCGAACACATGCACCGCTTGAAGGATTTCCTTTCCGGAGGTTTAAAAACACTTCCCGAGCAGGTCCAGATATTCACGCCCACCCCTTCAACGGTATCCACCATGATGTATCACTGCGAGGCCGACCCCGAAGGGAAAAAGCTGTTCGTGGAAAAGAACAGGGAAGGAAAACAACGTCAGAAAGACGTACTAAAAAAACAGGATGCCGGGCGCCGGACACGGTACGCTGGATACGGAATCAACGAAAAGAACAAGGGCGGCTTGCGTCACCGGCGCAACAGCCCGCCGAAAAGGCGCTAAGGGGACAGGCAGCGTATCCGTAACGTAAGCATAGCCGCCCCCCGTTTTGTCGATATGGCATTTCTATTGATTTATTTCATCGAAACGATTATACTTTGTAAAGTCGCGATATTATGACCTGGAGGTTTTTCACATGACATCACCGGACTGCTCGGGCCGGCCCATTGAAATACTGCTGGTGGAGGACAACCCCGGCGATGTGCGCCTTACCATCGAAGCCTTCAACGAAGGGAAGATCCGCAACAACCTGCACGTCGCCGGCGACGGATGCCAGGCCATGGCTTTCCTGCGGCGCGAGAAAGAGTTCGCGTCGGCTCCCCGTCCCGATATCATCCTGCTTGACCTCAACCTGCCGCTGAAAAGCGGACGCGAAGTACTGGCCGAGATAAAGTCCGACGAGTCTCTCCGTCAGATCCCTGTCATCATCCTGACCACATCAAAAGCGGAAGAGGACATCCTCCGCTCCTACGACCTTCACGCCAACTGTTTTATCACCAAGCCGGTGGACCTTGAACAATTCATCGACGTCGTCAGGACGATCAACGATTTCTGGCTGACCATAGTCAGGCTTCCGTCCAGCCGATAACCGCAGGAGCGGCGCATGAGTTTTTACGCGTACCTTTCCATTGCCATCGCGGTCATTTTCTTTTTCCTCGGGAACTTTGTGCTCTTCCTTGAAAAAAAGAAGCTGCTGAACCGCCTTTTTTTCCTCATGTGCGCGGTGCTTTCCTGGTGGTCGTTCGTCGAATTCCTCAGGAGGTTCCCCATCGATCCCGCGTTCGCCTACCCGGCGGCGCGGATGGCGTGGATATGGCCGCTGGGATACGCTTTTTCACTGCATTTCGTCCTGGTGTTCATCGAAAAAAAGGCGTGGCTCAAAAAGCCGCTGGCATACGGGCTGATATACGGCCCCGCGGCCTTCTTTGTCGGCGTGGAACTTTTTTCAAACATACTGGTCGGAACGCTGCGCCGGGAGTTCTGGGGATACACGAACACTCTGGAGGCCAGCGCCATCCTGATATGCGCCGTCACGTGGATGAACGCGGTGACCCTCGCGGAAACGGTACTGGTGATCCGGTACATGAAAACCGGTACGCGCGTCCGCAAACGCCGGGCGAAGCACGTCCTGACGGGCCTTCTCCTCGTTTTCGCCGGGGCGTTGATCCAGCTGGCCGTCGCGGCAATGAACCTGAAAGTCCCCGAAACGACATCTCTTTTCTCCCTGGGCATGGCGATCTGTTTCGCATACGCCATCGTGCGCTACGAGTTGTTCACCGTCAGTCCGGCGCTTGCCGCCGACAACATCGTCGCTACGATGCCCGACGCTCTTTTCCTTGCCGATCCCGACGGTATCATCATCACGCTGAACAAAGCGATGACGAGGCTGACCCGGTTCACCGACCGGGAACTGGTCGGTTCGCACGCGCGGGTTCTTTTCGACGTCCCGGAAGAAGGGGATTCCCTGATCTCCTGCCTGCTGTCCGGAGCGAACCTTTACAGCCAGGAAGAGAAACTGGCCCGCAAAAACGACCACCCCGTGACCGTCAGCTTCTCAGGGACCCTGGTTAAGAACATGGCGGGGGATCCGATCGGCATTCTCGGACTTGCGACCGATATTTCGACCCGCAAGCACATGGAAGAGGAACTGCGGCGATCCAACAGGGAACTGGAACAGTTCGCGTACGTCGCTTCGCATGACCTCCAGGAACCGCTGCGCATGGTCACCAGTTACGTGCAGCTCATCGCGCGGCGCTACAAGTGCAAGCTCGACAAGGACGCGGACGATTTCATTAATTTTGCCGTCGACGGTGCGGCGCGCATGAAAATGCTGATCGACGGGCTGCTGGAGTTTTCGCGGGTGGGGACGAGAGGGAAACCGTTCGAAAAGGTGGACATCAACGAGGTTCTGCTGCAAGTCACGGAAAACCTTCGTATCGCGCTTACGGAAAAGAAGGCTGTGGTCGCCTGGGATACTCTACCCGCCGCGGAAGGTGATCCCGTGCAGCTCGCCCGGCTTTTCCAGAACCTGATCGGCAACGCGCTTAAGTTCCAGCGCGCGGGAGAACAGCCGAAGATAACCATAACGGCGCGCGGCGAACGGCACTCAGTAGTATTTTCCGTGTCGGACAACGGGATCGGCATCGAACCCGCGTATTTTGACAAGATCTTCGAGATGTTCCAGCGCCTGCACTCGCAGAAGGAGTACCCGGGGACCGGCATCGGGCTCTCCGTGTGCAAGCGGATCGTCGAACGCCATAACGGGCGCATCTGGCTCGATTCCACGCCCGGCGGCGGCACGACGTTCCATTTCACGCTGCCGGCGGCTTAAAGGCAGTGAGCAAGTGAGTTAGTGAGATAGTTTCTGATTTTGCCGTTCCCTTCCAAATTCGCCTTTGCCTTTCCTTTTTCCCGCCTTTATACTCTTGCCGTCCCTTACTCACTTACTCGCCTACTCGCTTACTCACTTTCTTCCTTCGGGGATCCTTCCATTCGGCGGGGCGGAACGACCAGTTGTCGCTGCCGGGTATGCCTCCGGCGGCAAAATCGATGACGCAGTGCGCGATCATGAAACCGAAAAGGGCCGTGATCGTGGGCATGCTGCCCAGAACCTGCCGCGCGCGTCCACGCGTAAAACCTCCCTCGTCCATTCCTTCTCCGGAATCGTGTCCTTTCACCGGGGCCTTTTGTGAAGAGAACACGCACCGCACTCCTTCCGTAATGCCCATCCTTTTAAGCCTGCGCCGGATCCGGTACGCCAGCGGGCAGCCGTACGTCTCGGAAATATCGCCCACGCGTATGGAAAAAGGATCGGTACGAAGGGCCGCTCCCATCGAAGAGATGACAGGGATCGACCGTTCATGGCAAAAGGAAAGAAGCTGCAATTTGGGATTCAACGCGTCAATGGCGTCCACGACGATATCGGGATCATTGTCGAGAAGCGCGGGCAGCGTATCCCGGGCCGCGAATGATTCAAATGCTTCGACCGCGCACGCGGGATTGATGTCTTTGACCCGTACCTTCGCGGCGGCCGCCTTGGGCATGCCGATCGTAGAATGCAGGGCTATGAGCTGACGGTTCAGATTCGATATCTTTACCTTGTCGCAGTCGGCAAGGCGCAGCGTCCCGACGCCGGCCCTCGCAAGGGCTTCAGTGACGCAGCTTCCGACCGCCCCAAGCCCGATGATCGTGACCTTCGATCTTTGTATCCTTTCGAACCTGTCAGCGCCCAGAAGAAGCCGGGTGCGCAAAAACTGCCCCATTATCCCTTACCTTTCCTTTCACCTCAGCACGACGATCTTAATTGTTCTTTTAGTCCCATTCCCCTTCAGAAGCGCGATATACACACCGCTTGCCGCTGGAGCACCGCTGTCATTGCGTCCGTCCCAGAATATCCTTCCGGGAACGGCCTCGTCGGTCAATTCCCTTACGAGTTCCCCGGCTATCGTGTAGAGATACGCCCGTGTTCCGGCAGATACCGCCGCGATGGTAAGCGCAGGGTCCCGGGAAGGCCGGAAGGGGTTGGGATAGGCGTATGGCCCGGTTGCTGCCGGCACTACGGCATACCGCCGCGCGGCAAGCGCGTACACCGAGAAATGAGTAACAGCGGCTGAAACGACGTTCCCGGGCCTGTCGACGGTACCGCCCACGCATTCCCACTCTCCCGTCTGCTCGTCCAAGGTGTACATCTGAAGGTCCCCGGCGTTGAGAGAAGGAAGCACGCCGTCTACAAAGCCGTCGCTGTCGCTGTCAGGATAGGGGATCGTTATCGTCACCGGAAGGGAGAACGGGCCTGTGATCCGCCGGCCCTGCGCGTCATACGCGACAAATTCGGTAATACTGCCCGGCACCAGCGTTCCGCCTCCCAGGGCGAAACGGGCGCTGGCGGCCTGGATCAGAGACCCGCTCGTTTCCAGAGGGTCGATCCCGGCGTCAGGATTTATAACGACATACATTTTTCCGGCGGACGCGCCTTGAGGTATGGACACGCTGATCTGTTTCTGTTCTCCGTTGACGAAAACCGCGCAGGTCACCGTTCCGCTGCTTTGTGAAGGATCCAATATCGCGGCATTAAGCGCATCCGTCACAAAACTGACGGAGACAGGAATGGTTTCCGCGCCGTCATGATTGACGGCGGAGACCCGGGCGTAATACGTGGTGGCTGCAAACAGGCCGTCCAGCGCCGCGTTCCGCGCAGGAGCCGCCGCGGGAACGCTCCAGCGGGCCAGATCACTTGAAAGCATTATTCTGTACGACGAAGCCCCTTCGCATGACCACTGAAGAACGGCCCGATGCGCCGAGAGGGAGCTGACGGCAAGGCCATATGGCATTCCCGCCAGAGTATAACATACCGATGAGAGAAAGACCGGCGCGCTTTCGCCGGAACTGTTGAACGAACGTATATCGGAAGCGGCCGCGGCCGTATCCGGCTGAAGCCCGGAATGCACCCATTGAGTCGCACCGGGGCTCAATCCGGCCAGAATTCCCCCGGTCGTCGAATAGATCGTGAACCCGTCTTCATCCGCCGACATATCCTTCCAGCAGTAACGGATACTGCCGGACGACAAAGCCTCCGCGAAGAAATCCGATGGAGGAGCGACCGCGCCCGCCACTGACGTAACGCCTGATACAGCGGCGTAAGCCTCCGTGCGGATACCGTTCCCGTTAAGCGCCCATATACGGAAATAGTACGTCGTGCCCGGCCTCAGCGCGTTCTGCGTGTAAGATGCGGAAAGCAGCGATTCCTGCACGGTTGTCCAGTTTTCCTGGCTGCTGGAACAATCGACCCGGAAAGAGGAACCGCCATCGCCGTTCCACCGGATACCGAGGCTGGCCTGTCCGCTTGCGGTTATTTCAGGATCAGCGGGAGTCAGCGCGAATGTATAACAGGGAGCGGTTAACTCAGCCTTCTCACCCTCGCCGTTCGTGTTGAACGCGCACAGGGACCATGCCCGCGCAGGGGTGTTCGGAGCCATCCCCGCCTGCAGCCAGGCTGTCACCGCCGGAGAAAGCTCGGCTATCAGAGCGCCTGTCGAAGTCCGGAGCCGGTACCCTTCCACTGACGGCCCTCCGGCTGCCCAGGAATAGCGGGCCATCGACGTGGCAAGAGCGGTTGCGGTAAAGCCGGCGGGGGCCGGAGGTGTTGAGACCGGCTCGGTCTTTGCCAGAAGGAATGAAGAGTTACTGGAAATGATGTGTCCCCCGTTATAGGATTGTATCCGGAAATAATAAGTCGAGGCGCGCTGCAGCCCGCCGCACAGATACGATGTCCCGGCAACATTGTCGGCGGTACTCCAGTGAATGCTGTCGCTTGACCATCGTACCTGGAACGACGAGGCGCCGCCGGCATCCCATTGCAGGGTCACGCTGTCCGTGGACCGCTCGAGCGCCGAAAAGCCCGTCGGCGCGTTGACCAGGGAATAACATGGAGACGATAACGCCACGCCGCCGCTTTCCCCGCCGAAGTTGAACGACCGTACCGCCCACGCCGCCGATGCTTCGTTAGGCGCAAGGTTCGTCTGGATCCACTCGGTCGTGTCGGCACTGAGTTCGGACATCAGCCCCCCGGTCGCGGTATAGATCCTGAAGCCTTCCTCGATGTCCGAGTTGTCCTGCCAGTGGAAACCGATCGATGCGATGCTCAGCGGTAAACCGGTAAAACCGGACGGCTGTTCCGGAGGCGTCACCGGCTCGGTCATTGTCACTATCCGGGCGTTCCCAGCGGACGCCAGATTATTGTGATTACAGCCCCAGACCCGGACGTAATATTTCGACGACCGGCGCAGCCCTTCGATCATATATGCCGTTCCGGCCACATTGTCTCCCGCCACGTCCCAATGCAGATCGTCCGACGATATTTCCACGCGGAAAGAAGACGCGCCATAGCCGTCCCACTGGATCGTCAGGCTCCCGGTCGTGCGGGCCGCGACGGCGCAATGCGCGGGTGATGCAGGGAAAGTATAACAGGCCGATGAAAGGCTGACCCCGCTGCTTTCTCCCAGTTCGTTGAAGGCCCGTATCTCCCACACCGGGGAGGCGGTATCGGGAAGCATATTCAGCTCCATCCAGCTGGTCGTGTCTTCCGGCAGCTCCCTGATGACGTTCCCCGCAGCGTCGTAGAACCTGAACCCGTTCTCGGCATCCGCGGTGTCGTCCCAGGAAAAAAGTACCGTATCCGTGGACAGGGCGGTCGCCGTGAACCCGGCCGGCGCGGATGGCGGCGCCAGATTCTCGACATATTTACCCATCCAGAGGTCCTGCTGCCCGTTGTTCGTGACATTTCCGCCCAGCCAGGCGGTATTGCGGTGTTCGGACGTCTTCACCGTCAGCGCGAGCCCGCTGCCCGAACCAAATGCCGCGCTGGACTGGATCACCAGGGAACTGTCGTAGCGCCCGAACCAGATGCGATTCGCGTCGTCGTACACTCTCCCCGTGACGAACACTGTCCCGTTCCCGTCGATATCGATGCCGCCCGCTATCTCGCTTTTGTCGGGATGCAGGATCGTCATGCTGGACTGGAGGACGAGATCCGAGGCCCGGAACCTGCCCGTCCAGAAATGCGGATAGTTACCGACATAGAAGCAGCCGGCCGCGTATACCTGGCCGTTGAAATAAGCGACACGATAACCTCTGTCGGTATCGTTGCCTTCGCAGTTGATCCGGGTGCTGCTTGAGAGGGTGAGAGAGGGAGTGAATTTGCCCAGCCAGATATCCGGCGACGGGCCCCCAATGGACCCGGTCACATACACGTTGTCGGAGTCGTCGACAGTGATGCCGAAGCCTTCATCAACGCTGCGGTTCAGCACGGGGTTTGAAATGGTGACGCTTGAGATAAGGGCCAGCGATGAATCGAAACGGGCGACCCAGATATCGCAGGAAGATCCGCTGCCGGTCTTCCCCGTCGCGTAGATGTTCCCGTGCCTGTCCAGCGCTATGCCGTTGCAGGTATTGATCGTCCCATTGGCATGGGACGCGTATGAAACGAGACGGAGGCCGGTATCGTATTTCGCCAGCCAGATGTTCCCCGCGTTGTTGATCTCGCCGCCCACGTAAACAAAACCGTCGGCGCCCACCTTGATATCGTATCCGTAGTCGCCGACGTGAGAAGGCCCGTCGAAAGTGGCGCTGGCCGTCATCACCAACGACGCGTTGTATTTTGCCAGCCAGACGTCGCCGTTGCCGTGCATGATCTCACCGGTGGCATATATATTCCCCTGGGAGTCGGCATCCACGGCGCGGACAAAATCATCCCCGCCGGCGTCGATCGTCCTGCTTGAAGTAAGTACCAGCGCCGCCCGCGCGGACGGAACGCAGCAAAGGAGAAGTCCCGTTACAAAAGCAAAAAAAACCGATCTGCGCATAGGAGAAACGCTCTAAATTGGAATTATTTGATAAACCGATCCCCCTCCGCGGGTCTCAACATTTAATATGCAAATAGTGAACCAAGTAACTGCCTTCCCTGAGGCAGCGGTTTGACAGAAGCATTTCACTGATTTTTCACATTTCTTCCTTGCACATTTCCCAATAATGCATTATAATTGATCACGGTTGGTAACCATATGGTGCGGGAGGGTGTCATGATGAAAATGATCGTTTCTGGAATGATTTTGGCTGCGCTTGCAATGCCTTCGTTCGCTGCTTACCGAAGTGATGATTTCGGCGGAAGGAAACAGTTAGCCGGGCCGGCTGTGTCTCCTGATCAGACTGCCGCGCCGGCAACTCCCAGTGCGGCGCAAAGAGTCGCTGAAAACGAAGCAAAGATCAAAAGGGCTTACACGCTCATGCAAAGCCTGGCGGGATTGATCGGCCAGCTGAATAAGAAGGAGTCTGTCAAGTACACAGTCAAATGGGACAACGGATCACTGACAAAGGTCTGGAAAAAATCCGACCTGTCTTATTTGCGGAAATTGAAAAATGACTGGAATGCCGCTTACAGCCAGGCAATAGGGCTTCGTGGAAAAATAAAATAACCCAGCTTCAGAAAAGACAGGACAGGCAAAAACGTAAAAATGCCAGGACCGCTTAACGGCGGCACTGGCATTTTTTATCCGTAAGCCTTTCGCGGGAAGTTCGTCTTTCCCTGCTCATGTGCTCATGTCTTTTCCTTATTTCTTCCCCTTCTGCTCATACTGGAGGGTGCGGGTAGTGATGTCGGTCACTGAAGAGGGGCCGAAATACTGGATCGGGCCGGGGAACACGTACCGGTCCTCTCTGGCCCAGGCGTCGCGGACTTTCGCGAAAGCCTTGAAAGGGGCGCCGTCAAGCCTGACCAGCGCTTTCTGGATGACCGGTTTTTCCTTTCCTTTGCGGCGTTCGATGTTCATCATCATCGTGAGAGGGACTCCGCCGCATTCCCACCGCGCGGGATCCTTCACAAGCTTTCTGACGGAAGAAAGATATCCGCTCATGCCGTTCAGCGCGAGCACCGCGGCGTTGTAGCCGAGCGCGTACGTATAATTCGCGTCGAAATTGGAAGGAGCGCCGCACCGGCCCTCATAACCGAAGAAGTGCGTTATCGTGGAGAACTTTCCTGTGTACGCGCCGTCCTGCTTCATTTCGATGAGCTTTCCCCTGACCATTTCAATAAGGAGCTTTTCGGTCTCGATCTGCGAGACCTGGACGTTCCCGTGCGGATCGCGGTCCAGCATCAGCTGCGACGATATTCCGTCTGGCAGAGACTGCATGAGATCAGCGAGATGTTTCGGCAGGCGGGATTCGACGAAATTCTTTTTGTCGCCTATGGCGGCGATCCCGCTCAGTTCCCTTTCATTATCGGCCAGGACATCGTTCAGAGCGGAGATAAGCTCTTTCATCTCCGGGATGAACTCGATAAGCCCCTCCGGCACCAGCACGACGCCGAAATTCTTTTTCGCTTCGGCGCGTTTCGCCACGACGGCGGCGATGCCTTCGACGACCTGCGCGAGTGTCATCTTCTTCGCCAGCACCTCCTCGCCGATGAGGGCGATGTTAGGCTGGGTCTTGAAAGCCACTTCAAGGGTGATATGCGACGCGCTCCGGCCCATGAGCCGGACGAAATGCCAGTACTTGCGCGCCGAATTCACGTCCCGGCAGATGTTACCGACCAGTTCCGCGTAGATCTTGGTCGCCGTGTCGAAACCGAAAGACGTTTCGATCTGCTCGTTCTTCAGGTCGCCGTCGATCGTTTTCGGGACACCGATGACGCTGACGCTGGTCCCTTCTTTTTTAAGGTATTCCGCGAGAAGGCCCGCGTTGGTATTCGAATCGTCGCCGCCGATGAAGGCCAGCGCCTCGATCTTATTGCCCAGTATGGTCTGTTTCGCCTGAGCGAACTGCTCGGGGCTTTCGATCTTGGTGCGTCCGGACTGGATGATGTCGAAACCGCCGGTATTGCGGTACTGTTCCAGGAACGGCGCGGTAATCTCTTTGCATTTATTTTCAAGGATCCCTGAAGGGCCGCCCAGGAATCCGATGAGTTTGTTCTTCGGGTTGGCTTTCTTAAGCCCGTCGAAAAGGCCGGCGATTACGTTATGGCCGCCGGGCGCCTGCCCGCCTGAAAGCACCACACCGATCCTGACGGCCTTTTTCGCCACAGCCGGGTTTTTCCCTCTGGCAAACGTCACCACTGGAAGCCCGTACGTGTTCTCGAACAGGTTCCTGACCGTCGCCTGGTCGGAAATGCTCTGGGTCGCTTTGCCGGCGCGCGGGATGACAGACGCCGGGCCGTTCTTAAGTATAACGGGCAGCACGGGTTTGAATTTTGTCCTTTCCTTTTGAAGCTCTGACATCGGGTACGCGGCCATCGAAATGCCTCCTGTAGGGTATATGGAAACAAGTGATATTATACATAAAACGGCCTGAAAACCAAAAAAGGCCGGGATGGTGGGCGTAAACCCGGGGAACGGGGATGCGGGCTTGAGATGGTATTAAACGTCCCGTCTATTTCACGCGGGACGGGCGGGAGCGTCGGGCATGCACTGGTCAATGATCTCGCGGATTATGATAAGAGCCCCGGAGAACCCGCTTTCATCCCTGACGGGCACAGTGGTAAGAAGTACCGGATGAAACTCCCCGTTCGCCATCGCGACGGACAGAGGGACGTTACTGAACGCCTTCGCGGCGCGAAGGGTTTGCATGACAGGGGTCTCTTCGAATTTAAGCGGTTCGCCCGCGCGGGTGCGCAGAAGGGAAGGCGCGTGCTTCAGGTCATCCAGAGAAGTTATCCGCCGGCCGAGTATCCTTTCTGTTGACGGGCTCGCGAACGAAACAGAACCGTTATCCTGGAAAAGGATCACGCCGGAAGGCACGTTGTCCAGGACAAGGCAAAGTTTTTCATGCTCGCTGGCCACCCTGGCCGAGATATCTTTTGACCAGGTCGTTTCATGGCAGAAAGCAATCACTGAACTGACGGTCCCGTTGTCATCGTTGTCGGGCACCAGCGACACTGTGAAGTAACGCTTGTTCTCGCCGGAGCCGAAATACACCTCGATATCGATCCTCTGCCCCGTCTCAAACACCTTATCGACGTACGAAACGGTTTTTTTCAGCGACTCCTCCCGGCTGATGATCTCGTTCACGCTCTTTCCGATAAAGAACTCCGGAGGAAAACCGAAGGCTTTCGTCACCGAATGGTTTGCGAACAGGATCCTGAGCTCGCGGTCGCACCTGAAGACGACATCCGGGAAATTATTGCACAGCAGCCGGATCTCCCTTTCACGGTCTCGAAGCTCGTCAACAACCTTCTTTTTGCGGAGCACGTTCCAGATGATCATCCAAACCAGAACCAGCAGGGCGAAACGATTGAAAATGACCGCGGACAGGGGGATCATGTGCGGCTTGAAAAACGCGCTGGCAACAAGAAGAACTGAAAGGAAAACTGCCGTGTGAACGACGGCCGTATCCTTCTCTTTTCTCACAATAAGCAGGACAGGCAGCAGATACAAGACCCCGGTAGCAAAACCGGACGGGATCAGAAGATCCACCACCCACGCGAAAAGCGACGCGAGCAGCACGGCGGTAGTGGAAGAGGCGAAACGCTTCAAATGATCACGTACGGCAATTGTTGTCATATACGGTAAAAAAGCTCCTTTAAAAAAATTTGCGGGAGTATTGGAATGCCAGATAAGTATAGAATATTGCGGCGCGTTTGACAACCCGCTTTAGAAAGCCCTGAGCCAGAAAATTGACAATCAGAAAATTGCCGGCTGTTCCAGGTAATTAAGCAGACAGTTAATTATTTCTTCGGGTGAGGGCGGGCAGCCGGGTATGTGCAGCGCGACGGGGAGGATCCCATGAACGCCTCTGCAGGTATAGTAAGAGTCCCTGAACTTTCCTCCGTTCAGGGCGCAGTCCCCCATAGTTATGACGAGTTTAGGTTCCGGCATGGCCTCATACGTCCTGCGCAGGGCCAGTTCCATGTTGCGCGACACGGGGCCCGTGACGAGCAGCGCGTCCGCGTGTCGGGGCGACGCGACGATATCGATGCCGAACCTCTGCATGTCGTAGATGGGGTTGGACGCCGCCTGTATCTCGGATTCGCACGCGCCGCATGAGCCGGTATCAACCTGACGGATATGGAACGAGCGCCCGAACCGCCTGCGGATCACCGACGACAATTCAGCGCCCGCAGCTTCGGCCGCCTGCGGCGGAGGACACTTCCCGCGAAGCATTTCCTCCGTCAGTAATCCTTTGCGCAGGCTGTTTTTCAGTATTTTAAACATATGTGTTTCCTTAAAGGCATTCTTGTGTTCGTGTGTTCTTGTGTTCTCGTTTTCAAGGTTAAAGACATAAATAGTTCTTACCCCATTTCGAGAACTCACGAACACGAGAACTCG
The DNA here is from genome assembly GCA_964577205.1 of uncultured Elusimicrobiales bacterium. GTDB lineage: Bacteria > Elusimicrobiota > Endomicrobiia > Endomicrobiales > CAIRNS01 > CAZNYG01. The sequence continues at coordinate 27,497 of CAZNYG010000019.1, forward strand.
AGAACGCCGTTGACTATGGGCGCCTTTCTATAAGTCGTTGCCGGAATACGACAGGTCGAAGCTTTTATTGCAAACTGGGAAATCAGGCACTATATTCCCCGGTACTGCGTGAGCGAGCCCCGGCCAGTTGTGAAAGGAAGGATCCACTATCTTGCACCGGTCGATCGCGCCGTTCTTGACGCGTATCCAGTAAAGGACCGGGCCGCGCCAGCCTTCCGTGTATCCCAGAGCGGTCCCGTCGGCCTGGCCCGTCAGTTCCTCTTTAACCGGGCCCGGTGTCAGAAGGGAAGCGCAGCGCCGTATTATCGCGACCGATTCTTCGGCTTCCAGCAGGCGCGCATCGAGGCGCGCGCGCACATCCCCCTTTTCACGGATAACAGGGTTCATAAGAGCGTCCGGGCAACTCGCGGGAAAATCCCGACGGAGATCCCGGTCAAGCCCTGACGCGCGGCCAGCCAGCCCGATGATGCCGAGATCTTCAGCGACCTTGCGTTGAAGGACGCCAGTGCCATCCACCCGGTCAAGGAAGGAAACACTCGACTCGAGCATTTTCTTCAGTTCAAGAAAATCGTCCGTTATCCCGCGCAGCATTTTTATAAAACAACCCAGATCTTCCGGGGAAACATCCCGTGTAACGCCGCCGGGGACAAGCATACCTTTGAGATATCTGTTTCCAGACAGAAGCCTGTTCGCGCGCAGCGCGTTCTCCTTGATGACTGAAGCAAACTGGGCCGCGAAACTGAATCCGACATCCAGCGCTATCCCCCCGCAATCGTTCGCGTGGTTGTACAGCCGTTCCATCTCGAGCATCATGCCGCGGAGGTAACGCGCCCGCTGGGGGACAAGAATGCCCCCGATCTTCTCCACGGCAGCGCAGAACGCGAGGCCGTGCGCGCACGAGGAATCGCCGGAAACGATCTCAGCGAGACTGAGCGCCTCAATCGGAGCCTTTCCTTCGAAAAGCTTTTCAACCCCGCGATGTGTGAAACCAAGCCGTATCTCCAGTTGAATGACCGGTTCGCCGGCCACGTTGAAACGAAAATGTCCCGGGCCGATGACACCGGCATGGACCGGACCCACCGGTATCTGGAAAACGCCTTCCCCTTCGACGCGCCCGAACGCGTAACTGTCCGTTATTTCCCCGCGCGCCTTTTCCAGCCGGCTCTCGACAAGCGTGAAATCCTTCCGCAGAGGATGCCAGCCGCGGGGCCATACCTCATCGTGCAGATGAAGCCGGCGCGCGTCGGGACTGCCCGTAGCTGCAAGCCCGAACATTTCGCCGGTCTCCCGCTCAAAAAGATGCGCGGAGAACATCTCCTTTGAAAGCGCCGGATAAAAAGGCTCATTCTCCGGAACGAGAGTGGTGATAAAGATCCAGCGAGCGGCTTTCCGTTCCGCGAAAGCGCAGTACAGCGTGTATCCTCCTCGCGAGTCCCGGTCGTCACAGGCAAAAAAAGCCATGACAGGGCTTTTCATCTCCCGGTGCATGGCGACGCACACGCGGTCAAACCCGTCCAGCGGGACTTCGCAATACACCTCTTCCAGATGCTGTTCATGCACGGAAACGGGAGTAATGCCCAGTGGAGAGATGATGGAATCAAGTTGTTGTTTCATACATCCTTAACGGCGTTCTCGGGTTCTCGTGTTCTTGAGTTCTTGAACGGCATGTGTAAAGATACATTAGTACCTTTAACACGAGAACACACGAACACATGAACACGTGAACGCCTTTTGTCGTTAATAACTTGCAATGACCCTGACCGCGGCGGTCAATAAACGCGCGAAGGGGCCGGGGATCATGACGCCGAAAAGCAGCATGGCCGCGAAAAGTATGCCCAGCGAGAACCGGGCGCTTGCTCCGGCCGCCCTCACCGGCATATCGTCGGGTTTTTTGCCGAAGGTCATACCGCCGAAATGATACATGAGCGCGCCGAAGACCACGGCGACAAAAGCCAGGAATAACACGGACGCCGCGTAATAGCCGCGCGTGAAACCGGAGATCAGGATGATGATCTCGCTGACAAAAAGAGAAAATGGAGGAGACCCGCCAAGCGCCGCGGCGCCGGCGATCGTCAGGATGCCGGTGAACGGAACGACTCGGGCGGTCCCGCGGATCGCCTTTATCGCGTGCGTGCCATACACGCGGACGAGAATGCCCGTTCCGAAGAACATGAACGATTTGGTCACCGCGTGGTTGAAGACATGCAGCAGCGCGCCGTAAAATCCCACCGTCCCTCCGAAACCCAGCCCAGCCGCGATGATGCCTATATGCTCGATACTGCTGTAAGCGAGCAGGCGTTTGACATCCTTCTGCACCAGGACGAACCCGGCCGCGATGCCCATGGAAAGGAGTCCGAAAACGATCAGCAGATTGCCCGTGAACTGGGCCCCGATACTGCGGTTCACGATCACCATGAACCGTATGATCGAGTACACCGACGTCTTAAGGAGAACTCCGGAAAGCATCGCGCTTACGGGGGCAAGAGCCTGGCTGTGCGCGTCCGGCAGCCACGTGTGCATCGGCGCGAGCCCGGCCTTGGTCCCGTAGCCGACCAGAATGAAAAGGAAGCCCACTTTCAGGATAGACGGATCCAGCCGGGTGACCGCCAGCGTCAGCGCCGACCAGTTCAGCGTGTGAATGCCCCCGTGCTGCGACGCGGTGTAGTAAAAGAGGATCGTACCGAACAATGCCAGCGTTATGCCCACGGAACAGATAATGATGTATTTCCAGGCAGCTTCGATCGATGTTTTGCTGTTGTAGAACCCTACGAGGAACGCGGAGCTGAGCGTGGTCATTTCGATGGCCACCCACATAAGGCCCAGATTGTCAAGCGTGGTGGCCAGGTACATGACCTCGACGAACAGGTTGAACAGGACGTAATAGGCCTTGCCTTTGCGCGGCGAGATCGCCCCTTCGCGCAGATCGTCACCGATATAGCCCGTGGAGTAGAGCGAAGAGGCAAGCGTTACCACCGCCGTGACCACGATGAAGAAAGCGCTGAGCGCGTCGACGGAAAACAGCCCGTACAGCGTCACACCCCCGCGCAGCGCCCCGCCGGCAAGGGCCAGAGCCGCCGGCAGGATAAGCAGATGCCCGGCAAAAGTGATCTTTGAGGCCGCGGCGGGCCTGCGCGCCAGCGCCGATAAAAAAGCGCATAACAACGGTATCGTCAGTATGGCGGTAAGGAACATCGCTTATCCTTTCAGCCCGTTCAACCGGCTTACGTCTATATGAGTGAACAGCCGGTTGATCCGGTACACGAACATGCCCAGGATCAGCACGCACATGAACACGTCGAAGAACAAGGCTATCTCGACGAAGAACGGCATGCCGCCGCACATCGCGATCGCGGCAAGGAAAAGCCCGTTCTCCATCGTAAGGAGC
>CAZNYG010000020.1:0-1400 GCA_964577205.1 uncultured Elusimicrobiales bacterium
CATTCATGGTTGACGCGGTTTCCCCCTCCTTATTATGGTATCTGAGTTTCTTTCTCTCAGGCGGGCAGGTCCAGGTTGCGGTGGTTTATTTTTGATTGTACAACTTTGGTCGCATATTTACAAATTTCCTTGCTCTTTTGAACTCGAGTGTTAAATATAGTTTAACCATTTGGTTTATTATAGTTATTCTATTATCCTCTATGCGATTTGCTTATTTAAGTTTAATTTTGGGAGATTTGACTATTTCGCTGATAAAAGGGTCCTTCTTTTCCAGCTTGCGCTTATACTCGCTGCCGGACATGTTGACAATGTTTATTTCTCTTCCGACGTTTTTCTGCAGCGGATGCACGCGGGCATATACATCGACGGATTTCGCTTCGCCAACCATGAGAACGTCAATATCGCTTTTCCCGTCCATCGTATTTTTGGCATATGATCCGAAAATATAGGCTTCATCGACACCTTTCAATCCTTTCAGAAGCTGCCGAAGCTGCTGCTCAACGCCGTATGTCTTAAGAATAATCTTTCTGTATTCCTCAAACAGGTGATATTCTTTATTGAGGGTATAATAAACTTCGCGTCCCCGGCGCTCATCGCGCAACAATCCTTCAGTCACGAACTCGCGCAGCTTCTTGACCAGATTTCTCTTGTCGACGTGCAGCTTTTTGACCATTTCTTCGACATAAAGCTCTTGATCATCGTGAAGAAAGAAATATCCTAATACCGCCTGGGACACTTTTGACCTTAATGAGAGCATATCATAACCCTTTAGTGTAACTCATTACACTATATAGTGTATATTATTACACTGTTCCCGTCAAGACATTCTTTTCATAACACAAATCCTGTTTGTGTCGGCCAAATCCTGGTTGTTATTTCATCTCGACAAATTTCTCTTGGGGGGCGTTGCAGACGGGGCAGCGGCCGGGGAGCGCGCCGATGAAGGTGTCGCCGCAGACGGGGCAGACATGGATCGGGGCGGCGGCAAGGTCTTTTTTCCCTTTCACCGCTTCAAGGGCTTTGGTATACAGTCCGTGGTGGACTTCTTCGACGGCAAGGGCGAACTTGAACGAAGTCTCGGCTCTCTTGTTCCCTTCCTCCATGGCTGTCTTCAGGAAACCGGGATACATGTTCGCGAACTCGTGGTGTTCGCCGGCGACCGCCTCGTTGAGGTTTTCGGCGGTCGATTTGATCCCGTCCAGAGCGCGCAGGTGAGCGTGGGCGTGCACTGTTTCGGCTTCGGCAGCGGCCCTGAACAGTTTCGCGACCTGAGGGAACCCGTCTTCTTCGGCTTTTTTCGCGAACGCGAGGTACTTCCTGTTCGCCTGGCTTTCTCCGGCAAATGCGGCAAGCAGGTTTTCTTTCGTATTCATTTTTTATTTCCTCCCTTATATATGCGT
>CAZNYG010000020.1:1500-21055 GCA_964577205.1 uncultured Elusimicrobiales bacterium
CCGAAACAAGTTCGGACTTATCCTTCGACAGAGCTCAGGATTGTTTTGCTCCGACAGGTTGTGCTCCGCAAAACGCAATCCAAGGGAAACCTATGGTTTCCCTTCGGCGCCTCCCCTATACAGATTGGGGAGTCTGAACCCTTCCTGAATGGTTAGAACCGTACTGCGTCCGAAACAAGTTCGGACTTATCCTTCGACAGAGCTCAGGATTGTTTTGCTCCGACTGAGCGCTAATTTGCAGGCTTTTCCAAAAATACGCGGCAGTGGCGGCAGATCTCGGGGAACCGTCCAGCGCGTATTTCTCCGAGCACCTGGGGGTAACGTTTTTTCCATATTTCCCGGAACGGTGTCTCGAACAGGTTGCCGAGACTGTGGTCTTTCTGGTATTGACGGGTATTAGCTTCGTTGATGGCGCAGCATGTCTGGACATGTCCCGTCGCGAGGACGAACGGCTCGGTCCAGCGGGTGCACTGCGTCACGCAGCGCGTCGGACGGATATTCGGGTTCCACCCGACGAATATGCCGTAACGCCGCGCCTCCCTCATCGTCTCTTCGACGATCTCCCGCGGCAGCTCCGTCCTCATGTTCTCGACTTCCTCGAAATGAAGCAGGTTGGTGAAATAGATCATCGTCGCGGGATTCGACCCGGCCGCGGTCATGCGGTGCACGAGCCGGACGAACTCGGGCAGTTCGCGGTAATTGTCTTTTGAAATGATGTAATGGAACCACACCTCGGGGAACAGCGTGCCCTTTTCCTTCTTCAGCTCCATCAGGCGCATGGCGTTGCGCGTGACCTTTTCAAAAGACGTGCCGACGCGTATCGCGTTGTACGTCGGGGCCGTCGCGCCGTCAATGGACATCCATATCTTGTTGAGCCCCATGGTTATGAGCTGCTCCGCGGCTTTTTCGTCGATCAGGTCGAACGTGTCAAAGAACTCTACGAATATTTTCCTCGACAGCGCGTATTCCAGCATCCGGAAGAAATCCCGGTTCAGGAAGTTCGAACCGATCCCGGTCATGCCGAGCCACTTGAGGCGCGGGAACTGGTCGATGATCGAAGTGAACTGCGCGTAACTCATGTCAGACGAAGGTTCGTTCCAGTAGGTGTGCTCGCACATCGTGCATTTCAGATGGCAGCGGGTTGTCGTCTCGATCTCGATCGTCTCGGGGTACGGCGCGAGCGCGTGCCACAGACGTATAAGCGGATCCATCATGGCAAGCCCGCTGTCACGCGTAAAAGCGTGCACCCATAAATACACATGCGCGGCGCGCAATCCCCGGCGGCGCGCGACCTGGACGACGGCGCGCAGGCGCGAGAATAAAAGCGCAAAATATGCAAGACGGTTTCTGTTCATGATGATACCTGAAAAAACATGAGCAAACGAGTGAACGACTACTGTATATTTATGGATGCCCGATTACCGATTTCGGGCATGACAGCCATTGTATCACCGGCATTACGCCATTGCTTGTCATCCCCGAAGTCGTAATGCTGATTATTGAATTGGTAGGCGACGGCTTCAGCCGGCGCGTCCAAAAAAACGCACTTTTGTTGCACTGTCTCTATCATCATCCCTGCAGCTGGGAGAAATCCAGTATGCTTGAGAAAAGGCGGGTGGCGTAACGGAGAAGCGCGAGACGGTTGCATTTCACCTTTTCATCTTCGGCCATGACCATGACGTTGTCAAAAAAGGCGTCCACCGTCGGTTTCAGACCCACCATGCTCTGAAGGGCTCCGGCGTAATCGCGTCTTTCGAGCAGTGAACGGATGCCGGATTCCATGCGCTGGACTTCGGCATACAGGTTCTTTTCGGCGTCTTCGGCAAGGACGGAAGGATCGACCGATTCCGGAACGGCGATCTTGTTTTTTTCAGCCTGGCGGAGAATATTTGAGGCTCGCTTGAAGGCGGAAGCGATGGGAGCGAAATCCGGTTTCTGCCGGATCGACGAAACAGCCTCGAGGCGGCGGAACACGTCGGCAATATCGTCGTACCCGGTGGCAAGGACGGCGCGTATCTCGTCGAAGCGGAACCCTCTGGCCTCGAGCAGGTTCTCAATGCGCTGCCTGAAGAAGTCCATGACTTGGCCGCGCACGGCGGTGTTGGCGCGGAGCGTTTCGGGCAGAAGCTCGAAAGCGGCATCGGTCAACGCGCGCAGGGACAGCGGCAGGCCCTTTTCCTGGATCATGCGGATGATGCCGACCGCCATGCGGCGAAGGCCGTACGGGTCCTGAGAACCCGACGGAATGAGGCCGGCGGCGAAATCTCCCGCCAGGGTATCCATTTTATCGGCAAGAGAAAGAATGACGGACAGAGGATCGCCGGGCAGCGTTCCTTCAGCGGTCAGCGGCCAGTAGTGTTGTTCGACGGAAGCGGCGACATTCACGGGTTCGTTATTCCGGGCGGCATAGATGCGGCCGACAACTCCCTGCAGTTCCGGATATTCGAACACCATTTCCGTGACAAGATCGGACTTGGCGAGCCGGCAGGCCTTGCGGATCGTGTCATCGTCCACCGCGTAGCCGGCAACACTTTGAAGCATATCGCGCAGACGGCAGGCCGTCTTTTCAACGCGCACGGTCTTGTCGTATATCGTCCCCAGTTTCTGCTGAAGAACGACCCCCTTCAGTTTTTCATATTTTTCTTCGAGCGGCGCTCTGGTATCGTTCTTGTAGAAGAACTCTGCGTCCGCGAGGCGGGCGGTCAGCACTTTCTCGTACCCGTTGCGGACTATATCCTGGCTTTCGGAAATACCGTTACGCACGCCGACAAAGTAACGGGTCAGTTTCCCCCGCGCGTCCTGCACCGCGAAACATTTCTGTTTTTTGCGCAGGCAGGTGATGAGGACTTCCGGCGGGAGGGCCAGGTATTTTTCGTCGAACGTCGCGAGGACGGCGACGGGATGTTCCACCAGTTCGGTGACTTCGTCCACCAGCCCTTCATCCGGAATGATCGTTCCCTTGCCGCGCGAGACGGCTTCGATCGCCTTGCGGACAGCCTCGCGGCGTTCATCCTGGTCAACCAGTACGCAGTGGTTGCGCAGCGTCTCGATATATTTGTCCGGGAACGCGATCTTGAATTTCTTCCAGCCGAACGTATGCAGCCCTATGGACCAGTCGGCGGATTTGATGCCCGCGAGAGCGAAACGGATAACCTTGCTTCCGAAAAGCGCGGCCAGCGTGCGAATGGGACGGGCGAAACGGAAACCGCTTGATCCCCAGACCATCGTCTTGGGAAAATAGATCTTTCCGATCATTTCGGGGAAGGCCGCGGCGAGCAGTTTGTCGGTTTTCTCGCCCGGTATCTTTTTGACGACCGTAAAATACTCGCCTTTTTCCGTGGTCTTGACCGCCAGTTTTTCCGGAGCGACCCCGTGTTTGGCAGCGAACCCTTTTGCCGCCATCGTAAAATTCCCCTGCGGATCGCGCCCCGCCTTGACCGACGGACCGGACATCTCCTCGACCCGGTCTTCCGACTTTTCAGCCAGGTCTTTTATGAGCAGCGCGATGCGGCGGGGCGTCGTATAGACGGTGATGCCGCCGTGGGTGACGCGGTGTTCCTTCAGGAACGTCTCCGCCATCTCCGCCAGCTGGCGGCGTGCCGGTTCAAGGTATGAAGCGGGTATTTCTTCGGTTCCGATCTCGAGAAGCGCGTTTTTGATCATGATAACCTCATTAAAAGAATAACAGCGTTGACTTTGTGCTGTCGTTCAGGCCTGTCGAAAAATCCTGCTGAAAACTGCCGTTCACAGCAATGCATGGTCTATCTTTCTTTCCTGTCATTAACTCATGAACCCATGAGTTCATGAACTCGTGAACGCCTTTATTATTGTTGCATTGCCGTATACTGTTCGGCTGCTTTTCTGGCGAGGGCGCGGACGCGGCCGATGTAGAATGTTCTTTCCGTGACGGATATGGCGCCGCGGGCGTCGAGCATGTTGAAAAGATGCGAGCACTTCATGACCGCGTCGTACGCGGGGAGCACCATGTTCTTTTCCAGAAGTCGGTTCGCTTCCTTTTCCCAGTCGGTAAAATGGCGGCCGAGCATGGCGACGTCGGCTTCCTCGAAATTATACCGCGAAAACTGCTTTTCGTCTTCCAGGTGCACCTGGCCGTACGTGACGCCGGGTTTCCAGACGATGTCGTAAACGGTGTCTTTTTTCTGGACGTACATCGCGAGGCGTTCCAGCCCGTACGTGATCTCGACGGAGATCGGGTTCAGGTCGATGCCGCCGACCTGCTGGAAATAGGTGAACTGGGTCGCTTCCATGCCGTCGATCCAGACTTCCCAGCCCAGGCCCCAGGCGCCCAGCGTCGGAGATTCCCAGTCGTCTTCCACGAAACGGATATCGTGGCGTTTCGGGTCTAGGCCGATGGCCTTGAGGCTGGACAGGTACATCTGCTGTACGTCGGCAGGCGCCGGTTTCATGATGACCTGGTACTGGTAATAGTGCTGCAGCCGGTTGGGGTTTTCCCCGTAGCGGCCGTCGGTGGGGCGGCGCGACGGCTCGACGTAGGCCACGGACCACGGTTTCGGCCCGAGGCACCGCAGGAAGGTCGCGGGATTGAACGTGCCCGCGCCTTTTTCAAGGTCGTACGGCTGCCAGATAAGGCATCCGTTCTTCGACCAGAATTTTTCAAGCGCCATGATCATTTCCTGGAAAGTCATTTTTCACCTCACTGTTAATAAAACTCGGGAAAAGACGGAAAGGCAACGACGGTTACGATGCCCGTTTAAGGCTTGCGACTTTAACGGGCTTCGCAACCGTTCCACACGCCGTTGACGTTACGAGCCGGTTTTGTTCACTTTACGCCAGAACTCTCTGGTGGCCAGAGGGTACGGCAGGTACAGGTTCAGGTACGCGTACAGATGCCCGGTGATCTTCTTTTCCATGTCGTGCGGCATATCGCCCTCGCGGTCGACATCCTCGCCGGACAGCGTCGCAATGCGGCGTATCATCTTCTTTTCCGCTTCCGGGATGCATGTAGATCCATGAGTGATATACTCGGTAAAACTGTATCCCGACAGTTTAAGGAAACGCAGCGTGAAGGCCGCGAATATGCGCCACGGGTGCCGCGCCGTTTCCAGCAGCTTCCATGTGCGCGCGAGCAGCTCGTACTTTTTCGGGTTTTCCGCGTTCAGGGGCGTCAGCGCGTCGGCGATCTCCGCGCAGGACTGCGCCATGACGAACCGCCGCCAGTCGGTCCTGAGCGCCGCGAAACCGTCTACGATAACCGCGCCGGTCACTTTCGCGCGGGCCGTTGGATGGGCCATGTATATCAGCAGGTCGCTTTCCATGACGGGCTCGGTGGCCGCGGCAAGCTTGGCCTTGATCTTTTTCGCGCCGGGCGCCATCGCGACGATCTTTCCCCATTCAAGCGTGTAGGCCGTGACCAGCTTGTCCGCTTCCGACGATATGCGTTCCTTGAGAACCAGGCTTTTAAGTTGATAGTACATTAGAAATCAAAAAATGAAAATTGTAAAGCGTAAAACAAAAGGCAACAGAGGCAATGGGTATCCGACAACTGCATTGTGTATTTTTACTGAGTCATATGTCTGTTTTCCCATCGTTTTACATTTTTCATTTTACATTGTTTTCCTTATTTTCACCCTCTGTATCTTCTTCTTGTCGGCGTCGGCTATCTCGATGACCAGGGGGCCCCAGGCGATCGTGTCCCCGCTTTTTGGGATGCGGCCGAAAAGGTCCAGCGCCCAGCCGCTTATCGTCGCGAATTCCGACGCCGGAAGGTTGAGTTTCAGCTCGTCGTTCACCTTCGCGAGGGATTCGCCCGCTCGGATGAGCCAGCCGCCGTCGGGCAGAGGCAGGATCATCTTTTCCTGAATATCGTATTCGTCCCAGATCTCTCCGACGATCTCCTCCACGAGGTCTTCGATAGTCACCAGGCCGATCGTGGCGCCGAACTCGTCGACTACCAGCGCCATGTGATGATGGCTGGTCTTGAATTCCCTCAGTACCTGATCCACCCGTGCCGAGCCGGGGACGAAATGGACTGGGCGGATCAGATCGTCTATCAGGAACAGGGATTCACCGCGCCAGGCGAGCGCGAGGTCCCTGCTGTAAATGATGCCAACGATATTATCGAGGCTCCCGCGGTAAACCGGCACCCGTGAGTATTCCTTTTCGATGATCTGGCCGATGATCGCTTTCGGTTCCTGGTCGAGATCCACCGCCTGTATTTCGGACCGGGGCCTCATCGCCTGCCGGATCTTCAGCTTGCCGAAATCGAGGATATTCTTCATGAGCCGGCGCGCGGGCCCGGGCAGCGGAAGAGTGTCTTCAGAAGACAGGAGGAACCTGAGCTCTTCCGGCCGGATGAAAGGTGTTTCCTTGACGGATTCCCGGCCGAGGACGCTGAGTATGATCCCGGAAACCCTGATAAGGAACGCGTTGACCGGAGCGATGAGATTGTTAAGCCATACGACATACTTCAGCCCTGACAGCGAGATCTGTTCCGCGCGGTACCTGCTGATGATCTTTGGAATTATCTCTCCGAACAACAGCGTGCCGGCCACGGCGGCCACGGGAACCGCCACCAAAGCCGTGCCGCGCGCCACGCCGAACAGCGCCGACAGGTCGAGCGCGACCGATGTCGCGATAACGCTGCTGCCGACCTTGACAACGTTGGTGCCGACCAGTATCGTGGACAATATCTCGTTCGTGTGGGTTTCCCAGAACGCGAGATACGGTTCCTGGTCCGGATGCTCTTCCCGTGATTTGCGCAGGGCCGCGGTGGAAAGGCTGGTCAGTGCTATCTCGATCCCGGAGAAAAAACCGGCACAGGCGAGGAACAGCAGGAAAAGGATGATCTTGGCGAAGAGAAGGATCATGGCTCCCGCTCCTCCATATCGTATTCGTCCAGCACCTCGCCAATGATCTCCTCAAGTATATCTTCGAGCGTGATGATGCCCGTCAGCGCGCCCATCCCGTCGCGGATGAAAGCTATGTGCGTCTGTCCGGACTGGAACTCGCGCAGCAGATCGTAGACTTTCTTGTCGGGGGAGATAAAGTACGGCGGCCGGATCAGGTCCCCGGAAAACCTTCCCTGATTGCTGCGCCACGCCCAGAGGATGTCCTTGGTGTGCACGAAACCCACGATGTGCTGCGACGACCCGTGATAGACCGGGACGCGGCTGCGTCCGGTTTCCACCACGATATCCAGGAACTTGTCTTCCGGCTGGTCGAGGTTCGCGGTTTCCACGCTCTCCCAGGGTACCATGAGGCGGGTCACTTCCATCTCTCCCAGGCGCAGCACCCGTTCCAGCATCTGCCGGGCCTCGCGCCCGAGTAGGCCGCTGTGGTCGGCTTCCGAGATAAGGCTCCGGACCTCCTCCATGCTGAGGAGCGCGAGGCGCCCGACGGGCGGCATGATATCCGCACGGGGGAACATCCGTTTGAACAGACCGAGAAAAGGCGTGATAAAAGGATAGGTCAACTGCTGGAAACGGTAGAGGATCGGCAGCGCGGCAAGAGTGACTTTCTCGGGGTTGGCCCGGCTGAACACCTTGGGAGTGATCTCGCCGAGCTCAAGGACGAGGAACGTCAGGACGACCCAGGAAATAAGCTCCACCAGCGCGCGATTGACGCCCGGCATGGCGGTGACCATGACCAGCGTGGCAAGAAAACTGAGCGCCATGTCGTTGACAGTGTTGCCCACCAGAATGAGCGTAAGCAGATAATACGGCGACCGCATCCACTGCCCCAGAGGAGCGGCCAGCGATTTGTTCAACACTATCAGCTTCTTGATGCGGAACCGGGAAAGGCTGCTCAGCGCGGTTTCGGAACCGGACCAGAAAGCGGACAGGACAAAAAGGATGAAGACGGCGATCAGCCCTGTGAGAATAAACATTTAAATACCGAATCCTGAAGACGGAACATTTTTTTCCGGGCGCGGTCCGTGTAATCCGTATGATCGCGCAGGTGCAGCGTACCGTGGATAGCCAGATACGCCAGTTCGCGTTCCCACTCGTGGCCCTGTTGTCCGGCCTGCTTTTTCGAGCGGCCGCGCCCGATATAGATATCGCCGCGCAGCGGGTCGGGCTCATAGCGGAACGAGATGACGTCCGTGATGCGGTTCACTTTCCTGAACTTCCGGTTCATCGCGCGTATATCGGGATCGGAGATCAGGATAAAATTGACCTCTCCCGCACCGTCGTGGCCGTCGGCGGCCAGCGCCGCGCGGGCCGCGCGTTCCAGCAGCGGGACGGCCTTTGCCGGAAAATTGTGGCAGACGATCTTAACCCTGCTTTTCGGTTTCCTGATATTCGATGCGGGCATGATATATTCCTGTGAGCGTGGCCACCATACTTTCGGCGATGCAGCTCAGGTCGTGCAGCGTGATGGGACACTCCGCGAACTGTCCGTCGGTAAACTTGTTGTTGATGACTTTTTCCACGGTGTCTTTCAACCGGCTGGGGTTCGGGTCCTCGATGGAACGGCTGGCCGCTTCCACCGCGTCGGCCAGCATCAGGATGGCCGCGACCTTGGTTTGCGGCGTCGGCCCGGGATAACGGAAGTTATCGGCCTTTATCTCGGGATTGTGTTCCAGCGCCCGGTGATAGAAATAATGGATCAGCGACGTGCCGTGATGCTGCTCGATGCAGTCCATGATGACCTTGTCGATGTTGTACTGTTTGGCGAGCGCGACCCCTTCCTTGACGTGTGAGGTGACCACCAGGCTGGACATCATGGGCGTCAGGGGATCGTGGGGGTTGCCCATGGGCTGCTGGTTCTCGATGAAATATTCCGGATTGGTCAGTTTGCCGATATCGTGGTAATACGCGACCACACGCGCCAGCAGCGAGTTCGCGCCGATGGCCTCCGCGGCCTGTTCGGCGAGCGAGGCCGTGATAAGCGAATGGTGATAGGTCCCCGGCGCTTCGATCATAAGCCTTTTGAGGAGCGGTTGGTTGAAATCTGCCAGTTCGATCAGCTTGATGTTCGTCGTGCGGGAAAAAAAGCTCTCAAGATAGGGAAGGATGATAAGCACCAGCAGCGTAGCCGTTATACCGCTGAACGCGCCCCACCCCGCGTTGATGCCCAGCGTCCGCAGCGGCCACAGGCGGAAGAAATGAATTATAAGGATCGCCACGGCATTGACGACGGCGATCTTCAATCCCAGCCGGGTCAGGTCGCCGCGGGTACGGATGGAAGATACCGCCGCGACGCCGGTCAGCGAGCCGGCCAGGTGGACAAAGAATATCTCCAGGCTGAAATCGTTCATGACACCCAGTACCATGCTGAGCACCAGGCCGCTCATGAGGGCGAGGCTCCGCGACAGGAGCAGTCCGGTCAGGATGGGGAAGGCGGCTAGAGGCGTCCCCAGGGGAGTCCCCCATTCTTTGAACAGCTGCATCAGCAGCGCCGCGCCGATGTAGAGAAGGCCGAGAAGCGTCATGGCCTCGCTGTCAGCCAGCAGTTCCCGCTCGTCGTGGTGCAGGTACATGATGATAAACGCGAACCCCATAGCGAGGAAAAGAAGCAGGCCGATGACCTTGATTGGAGACAGGCCGATCTCGAAAAGAAGAATGACAAAGAAGGCCGCCATGCCGAAAGCGGCGACCACGTAAGTGGGCAGTTGTATCTCGCGCTTCCACAGCCGCCGCCCGCCGCCCCGGCGTACGCCTTCGGAGTCCTGGCGTTTATCCGTCCAGGTCAAAAGACGAAGCAGCACTTTGCGCAGCGGCTTCCGCCATGAAAAAATACTAGTCATAAATTTACTTACTCCTTATCAATCGTTAAAAACGTTCATGAGTTCATGGGTTGATGAGTTCATGAGTGAACGGCAACGACACATACGGGATTGATGAATAATAACGACTAAACTTGCACTTAAACTCAACGTATATGTCGTTTTTCACGTTTTTAACTCATGCACCCATGAACGCCGTTTATTTACTTGAATTGTGGTTTGTTTTTTTGACGGCCGGTTTGTGTTTTTCGTACGCTTCGATTATCTTCCTTACCAGGCCGTGGCGCACGACGTCTTCCGCGGTAAAATTAATAAAGGAGATGCCTTCCACGCCGGAAAGTATGCGCTCGGCCATGACAAGGCCCGACTGTTTGCCTTTATCCAGGTCTATCTGCGTCACGTCGCCCGTGACGATCACCTTGCTGCCGGCCCCGAGCCTCGTCAGGAACATCTTTATCTGTTCCGGAGTGGTGTTCTGCGCCTCGTCCAGAATGATGAACGCGTTATCGATGGTGCGCCCGCGCATATAGGCGAGCGGAATGATCTCGATGGTCTCCTCTTCGCGGAAATAACGGAACCGTTCCGGCCCTATCATAGCGTAAAACGCGTCGTAAAGCGGCTTGAGGAACGGATTGATCTTTTCATAAAGATCGCCGGGAAGGAAACCGAGCCGTTCTCCCGCTTCCACCACGGGCCGGGTAATGACGATACGGTTGGCCTTGCCCATCTGCAGGAAGCGCAGCGCGCAGGCGACAGAAAGATACGTCTTCCCGGTCCCCGCCGGCCCGATGCCGAACACCAGGTCGTGTGCAAAGACGGCGCGCAGGTATTTCCTCTGGTGTTCGGAGCGCGCGGATATGTGTTTTCCCTGCGAAGTGACATAAAGCGGATCGATGGAAGACTGGTAGGGGATCGCCGGTTCGGGAGACCCTTCATCGTGAACACTGACGATATGCGTCTCGCCGCGTTCCTCCCCGCGCTGGCGGAGTTGTTCGATCTCGGCGACGGCACGGTCGACCTTGCCGCCGGTCCCGCGGACCACAACGGAGAAATCGCCGGTGCTGCCGCCCTGGCGCAGGAACACCTGGACACCGTGAGAACGCTCCAGCTTGCGGAGGTTTTCATCCTGATGTCCCAGCAGGTGCATGACTTCATCAGAACTTTTCAGAAAAATGCGTTTAGTAACCATAGAGTCTCCCGCCTCAGAAGAACGATCCGGCGGGGGCGCAGGCAATGATTGCCATGAATTGATATTAAACCAAAAAATGAGTGATTTCGCAAGTAAAAATTGAAACAAAAACGACGATATTGGATGACCCCGGGCGTTTTTGCCAAGTTGGCCGTCAATATCGTCGTTCCCGTAAATTTCGTTCCTGCTTTATAATGTCGTCTTTATCTCTTAATTCCGTCTTTGCCGCATAATTTCCAGTTCAGTCTTTTCCTATTCTGCGATTTTCTTTTTTATCTGTATCCCCAGCTCCCGTATCTGTTTTTCGCTTACCACGTTGGGCGCGCCGGACATGGGGCAGACGGCTTTCTGCGTTTTCGGGAAGGCGATGACCTCGCGGATTGATTCTTCGCCGAGGAAAAGAGCGCACAGGCGGTCAAAACCGAGCGCGATACCCGCATGGGGAGGCGCGCCGTACTTGAGGGCGTCGAGAAGGAAACCGAATTTGACACGGGCATCCTCATCCGAAGTTCCGATCAGCTTGAAAAGATTTTCCTGCATCTCTTCGCGATGGATACGAACCGAGCCGCCGCCCAGCTCCGTGCCGTTCAGCACAACATCGTAAGCGCGGGCGCGGACCTTACCGGCATCTTTATATCCGTCGGCACTGCTCATATACTGAACGTCTTCTTCCATCGGAGCGGTAAAGGGATGGTGCATGGCGGACCAGCGTTTTTCTTCCTTGTCCCATTCCACCAGCGGGAACTCCACGACCCACAGGAAATTGAATTTGGATTTGTCGATCAGGCCGAGCTCTTTGCCCAGCTTTATGCGCAGCGCGCCGAGGCCCGCGCAGACGATGCCCGGCTCGTCGGCAAGGAAAAGGAGCAGATCGCCTGCATTGGCGCCCAGTTTGCCGCGAATGGCAGCCTGGTCTTCCGGGGTGAAGAACTTTACGATGTTGGATTCAAGGCCCGCTTCGGTCACTTTCATCCAGGCAAGGCCGCGTGCGCCGTACTCGGCGACAAACGAGGTAAGCCCTTCGATCTCCGAGCGGGAGAACTTCGCTCCGCCGGGCACGCAGATGGCGCGGACCGCGCCGCCTTTGGCAATGACTTCCTTGAAAACTTTGAAGCCGCATTCCGTCAGTTCCTCCGTCAGATCGCCGATCTCCATGCCAAAGCGGGTGTCGGGCTTGTCCGAACCATAGCGCAGCATAGCTTCCCTGTACGGCATCCGGGGAAACGGCGTGGCAAGGTCCTTTTCGAACGCTTCCTTGAAGAGAACCTTCAGCAGTCCTTCGATGGTTGCCATCACATCGTTCTCATCCACGAACCACAGCTCCATATCCACCTGGGTGAACTCCGGCTGACGATCGGCGCGCAGGTCTTCGTCGCGGTAGCAGCGCACGATCTGGAAATACTTGTCGAAACCGGACACCATGAGTATCTGCTTG
The DNA here is from genome assembly GCA_964577205.1 of uncultured Elusimicrobiales bacterium. GTDB lineage: Bacteria > Elusimicrobiota > Endomicrobiia > Endomicrobiales > CAIRNS01 > CAZNYG01. The sequence continues at coordinate 13,834 of CAZNYG010000020.1, forward strand.
AATATCTGCGGCGACTGGGGCAGCGCGAAGAACGTGCCGTGATTGAGACGAGAAGGAACGAGGAAATCGCGGGCGCCTTCCGGCGTGGACTTTGTCAGCGTGGGCGTCTCAATTTCAATGAAACCGTTCTTGTCGAGATACTGGCGGGTGGCCTGCATCAGCCGGTGGCGAAGCAGGAAATTCTTCTGCACGCCCGGACGGCGCAGGTCCAGATAACGATATTTGAGACGGAGCTCTTCGGATGTTTCGCGATAGTCGGAGATCTCAAAAGGAAGTCCCGGGGCGGTGTTGACAAGGTCCAACTGTTCGGCCACGACTTCCACCTGGCCGGTGGGCATGTTCGGGTTTTCAGTGCCCTCCGGGCGCTGACGCGCAAGGCCGGCAACGCAGAGCACGAACTCGCTGCGCAGCTTTTCCGCCATGGAGAACATCTCTTTGTTCTCCGGCTGGAACACGACCTGCACCAGCCCTTCACGGTCGCGCAGGTCGATGAATATGACGCCGCCATGGTCCCGGCGCGAATGCACCCATCCGCACACCGTCACCTTTTTCCCGATATCTTCACTCCGTACCAGCCCGCAATAATGTGTCCGTTTCATGTAGTCTTATCCTTTATAAGCGTTCCTGTTCTTCGATAAAGTGTAAAGTACTAATAAATGTATCAAATACAGGGAAGGGAGTCAAACATTAAGGCAGGAATTGTGGTAACGGCGGGAAGCATTCCACAGGGCAAATAGGGGACGAAATAGGGGACGTTAAATAGGAAATAGGGGACGGAGTCAGGTGATTAGGTTATGAATGTTTTATTATGTTAACACTCTCGGAGTCGTAGGTTGTGAGTAGGGAAACAACGCGACAGGACGGCATTGACAATACCTAATTACCTGACTCCGTCCCCTATTTTGTGTCCCCTATTTTGTAGTTCAGCGGATTTCCTGGCCTTCGGGGGTTATGAAGATGAACTGGACGCGGCGGTTTAGGCGGCGGCCTTCTTCGATCGAGTTATCGGAAATAGGGCGGCTGCGGCCGTATCCCCGCGCGATGACCGAACCGGCAGTCAAGCCCTTCATGATAAGGTAGCGTCTAACGTTCTCGGCGCGGTCCTGGGACAGGACGAAATTATCTTCCAGTCCTCCCGAAGAATCCGTATGCCCTTCAACGCGCACACGGTACCCGGAATGCTTCTTCAGTGTTTTAACGATATCATCAAGAAGGGGAATGTTCCCGTCGGCTATGTCCGCGCTGCCGGTTTCAAAATTGATGTCGCGGGCGGTGAGATTCAGAGCGCGTATCATTTCTACGATCGTCAGCGGCTCATCCATCCTGACGGCGGGTTCAGTCAGTTTCGGTCCGATCACATGAAGGACTGACGCTCCCTGATCCGCCGCCGGAACCGGTACGGGAGCGGTCTCTTCGGCCGGCTCTCCCTTTTCGACGGGTCTTTTCGCTTTCCGTTTCATCTTCAGCTTCTCGGGCAGGCGGAAGAAACCGTCCGGGAAAAAGAACGTGAACGACATGCGGTGCGTCGCGCCCAGAACGGCGAACGGAGCGTAGGCGTAATCGATTCTCATATTCTGGTAGGCAAACCCTGCGCCGAGCGTCATCCAGTCCGTGTCGTAATTGCCCCGGTAACCCGCGCGCATCGAAAGCGCCGAACGGTACACGTATTCCACGCCCGCGCGGTAATGCATAGCGTGGTCAATGGGCCTCACGCCGTCGAACATCACCAGCAGGCTCTGCCCGCGCACGGGGAACCTGCGTGAAATGCCCAGTGCTGTCTCGTAAGGCAGCTGTTCATCGCGATTATGCATTACTCCTGACTGGCCCATGTTCCTTACCGCGAAACCGAGCGTGTTACGGCCCAACACGACATCCAAACCGGCGTCGCCGCCATAACCGACAGACGATCTGCTGTCGATCGACAGGCGGACTTTCTTTACCGCGGCTCCCGCCATGACGGGTATATCCATGAACCGGAACGACCGGGCATACGCTACGGCAAGGCTCATGTCGTTTGCCGAGAACGATCCGTTCTCAATGGGAACGCCGTAGGCATCCTGGCCGCCGACGCGGGTCAGGGAGCCGTAATCAAGGGACGTGTAACTGAATCCGAGCGCGCCTGTTTTTCCGGCGGGCCATGCCATGGAAACGTTGCCGTACTTCGTGTCGGCCAGCCAGTTGGCATACGTGGCGCTGAGCTGCGCCGAGCGGACGGTGGCAATGCCTGCGGGGTTGTGATCCATGCAGATCGATTCGCCCGTCACCGCGGTGAACGCGCCGCCCGCGCCGCTAGCCCGTGCCGAAGGGCTGATGCGCAGGAACGCGCCCGCGCGGGTGCCCGCGTTCGAGTTGAGCGCGTTCGCCGCCGCGGTATTGCCGGCCACCAACATCAGGGCGATGATTAAACGAGTTAGTTTGTTCATTAAACGATATTACTTTTTACGGCCGCGCCGGCTAAAGCGGCGCCCACTTTTTCAATTGACTCGATTTACAATTGTTTACCGTATTATCGCTATCTTCTTGAGATACTGCTCGGCGGGCAACTTGAACCTCATGATGTAGACGCCCTTCGCCAGTTTGTCCCCGCTGCCCGCGGTGGAGCCGTCCGCCGCGTCGAATTCGCCGTTGCCGCCGTTCCATCGCACCTGATGGCGGCCGTCGGAACGGTAGCCGTTGACCAGCACCGCCACCTTTTCGCCGGCAATGTCATAGATATCGATGATCACCTCTCCGGCTTCCGTCATGTCGTAGACTATCACGGCGGTCTCCCTGTCGGAATAGAAAGGGTTGGGCGAGATCGTATATGCTTTTTCCCGGGTGATCCTGAAAGCGGCAAGAAGCGGGCCGCCGGGCATGCGATAGTATTTGTCGGGCGCGCCGGTGCCGGCGGTATCGATCCCCCAGTCGGCCGTGCCGTCGCCGTCGTAATCCCTCAGCGTTACGACGGTCGCGAAGCCGTTGTCCGGGTCAGCGTAACGGTCGGGGATACCGTCGTGAGAGATGTCGATGAAGAAATCGTATTTTCCGTCGCCGTCACAGTCAAGGTCCATGACGGATACCGACTGGCCGGAAGGATCGACGTAGACATCATATCCGGACGCGGTGTTCCCGTCGGCGGCGATAAATGTTCCGGGGATACCCATGCCCGTCCCCGCCAGAGGGACGCCCCGCGTGACGGAACTCGCAAACGCGTCGTAATAGCTTTCAGGCATGCCGTCTCCGTCCGCGTCGAAAACCCAGTCCGGCAGGCCGTCGTTGTTCATGTCGATACGCTCAACGGTCCCGAAAACATCTTCATCGGGGTCCCAGTAAACCTCGGGGTCGGCCGTGCCGGCCGTCGAGATAAGGAAATCGTACCTGCCGTCGAAGTCACCGTCAACGCGGGCGGCAGCGGTCGTGACCAGGCTGCGATACGACTCGAAACCGTCGGTCACGTTCACATTGTCGTCATAAGCATAGTCGTCGGAACCGTCGCCGTTGACATCGCGCGCCGCGAAGGGGTAATAGGCCATGACCGAGCTGAGCGTGACGTTGTAATATGTATCGGGGTATCCGTTGCCGTCCGTATCGAATATATAGTCCGGGACGCCGTCATCGTCCACGTCGCCGATACTCACGTGAGTGAAGTAGTGAGCATCCGGATCCCAGTAAACTTCAGGCAGAAGGCTGCCCGCGGTCGAGACCAGAAAATCGTATTTCCCGTCCCCGTCGCCGTCAACGCGCACGGTGGCGGTATCGACCGCGCTGACGAAATTCTCGTACCCGTCCGAAGGTATGAAATTATCGTCCACCGCCCGATCGGTCGCCGGCGTTCCGTTCAGGCTCATGGAGACGTAGTTTTCCCGCGTTTCGGTATTGATGCTGTTCGAGAACGCGGACGCCTGTCCGGTGGAGCTGAACGCGCGGACACGGAACCAGTACGTCGTGCCCGGCAGAAGGCCGGCAAGGTCCGCCGACACGGAGGTCAAACCGTCAGCAAGCGCCACGGGCGTCGAGAAATACTGCGTAAAGCTGTCGGTCGAATACGATATCTCGTAGCGGGTGCCCGGCGGATTGCCGTTCGCCAGCCAGGAGACCGTCGCGCTGGTAAAGTGGATCGAAGTGAAATCGAACGAAGCCGGTGTTTCGCTCAGGGTCTCAACGCACGCGGGGGCAAGCGGGGATGCGGCTCTGATATCATTGCGCGATACGGCAACGACGCGGCCGAAGTACGTTGTATTGGCGGTCAGGCCGCCCACGACAGCCGTGCCGGCGCTCTTCACCGTCATGCTTGAAAGTATCGTCCCGCTGAAATCAGCCGTCGCGCTTATCTCGTAGCGATAAAGCGAATCCGCGGGATTGCCAGTAGTATCGGCCCATAACGCGGCGATCGTATGCGCGGAAACCGCGCCCCATGAGAGGCCGTTCGGAGCAAGGGGCAGCGTAACGGAAGAAACGACGTTCGCGTACGCGGCCGGCACGGATGAACCGTTAGCCGCGCGCACCCGGAAGTAGTAGGTGGTATTGGGCACAAGGTCGGAAGCGGTAAATGATGTACCGGTATAGCCGTCAGCGATACCGGCGGCTGTGGAGACGTGCGCCGCGAACGCGTCGGTAGAACAGGTAATTTCATAACGGGTCCAGCCGGGGTTGCCGTTCGCTCCCCATGATAATGAAACGCTGGAGACAAAAACACCGGTGATGGAGCTATTGCCCGGCGGCAGCGCGAGCGTCATCATTCCGGCGGGAGAGGCGGCGCCGGCAGCCGTTTCCCTCCCATCGCGCGCCTGAGCAATGACCCGGCCGTAGTACGTAGTGTTTACCGCGAGGCCGGTTATCAGGGCGGAAGCAGCGCCTTTGACCGTCGTGCTCGAGAGTACGGCGCCGCTGAAGGAGGAGTTCTCGCTCAATTCGTAACGGTAAACCGTATCGGCGGAGTTGCCTCCGATCTCAGGCCAGGTCATCGTAAGGCCGTCTGGATATGCCGTTCCCCAGGCAAGCCCGCCCGGCCTGGCGGGCGCGGTCACCGTTGAAACGACGGCGGTGAAGGCGGTGGTGAAACCGCCCGAATTTGTCGCCCTGACACGGAAATACCAGGTGGTATTGGACGCGAGGTTCTGCGCGGTGAATGTCGTCAATATGATGGAGTCGCTGAACGCTCCGGCAACGGCCTGATGCACGATGAAGTTGTCCGTCGAACATGATATCTCGTATCTGGTCCAGGCGGGGTTGCCGCGCGCGTTCCAGTTCATGGTGACACTGGATTGGTAGACTGCCGCAATGGAAATATCGGCGGGATCCGTGCATTGTGTCGCGGTACCGGATGGTACAAGCGGGGCGGACGTCTCGCGGCCATCCTTGGAACGCGCTGTAACACGCCCGTAATAAGTGGTATTGGGGACAAGGCCCGAAATGACGGCTGCGCCTGCCGTCTTTATGGTCGCGCTTGAAAGGACCGCGCCGCTGAAATCGGCAACGGTGCTTAATTCGTAACGATAGACGCTGTCGTCGGGATTGGATGTGGTGTCCGTCCAGGCAACCGCAATGCTCGATATCCCGACATCCGACCAGGCCAGCCCGTTCGGCGCCCAGAGAGTTGTTACCGTGCTCACGATGTTCGAGTAGCCGTGCACCGAGCCGTCTTCGCCGAAGACCCGTACCCGTAACTGGTAAGTCGTATTCGCGGTAAGGCCGCCGGCCAGGCCAATCGTCGCCGTGTGGCCGTCGGCCCAGGTGAAAGCCGTCCGGACATCGCCTGTGAAATTGTCCGTCGAATAGCTCAGCTCGTACCTCGTCCAGCCGGGGTTGCCGTTAGCGTTCCACGACACAACGATGCTCGTCGTGTTGACCGCCGCAGGCACAAGACCCGAAGGCGTCGAAGGAACCGTCAGGGTGGTACCAGCCGTGCAGTAATTCGTTTCCACGCCATTGTTATTGCGGGCAAATGTGCACAGCCGGTAAATGGTGTTGGCCGTCAGGCCCCTCACCCACGGCGACGCGCCCCAGCTCGTCGTGCTCGCGTACACGGGCGTCTCGCCAAACGTCCCGTCAGGTCGCGCGTAGCGCCTCCAGTTGTTGCCGTCCGAAGATATCCCCACCCCGTATTCCGTCCATCCAGGGTTCACATCCACGTTGATACGGTAGTTCACGCTCGATACCGCCACCCCGGCGAACTCCGGGGCCGGCGGCGCCACGGCAAGCGTCGATGTCGACCAGAACACCGCCCACCCGCTCGAAATGCCGCTCCCGTTCACCGCTTTCACACGGTACTGGTACGTCGTGTTAGGCGCAAGGCCCGTTTCCCGCCAGGCCAGCACGGCCTGCGCGGATATGCTGCTGCCCGCAACGATGTTCTCCGCCACGTATCGCGTCCAAGACGGGTTGCCGTTCGCCCCCCACGCTATCCGCAGCGTGTCGCTCGATATCTCCATCCCGGACAGAGACGGCGTAAAGGAAAGCGTGATCGATGAAACAGTGTCCGCGTACGCGGCGGACGCGCCGTCACTGTTGAATGCGCGGACCCTGAACCAGAAAGTGGTATCCGCCGCCAGGCCGGACACCACGCCCGTGACCGCGGTATGCCCGTCGCCCAGCGCGATCGGCGTGCTGACGCCGCTGACGAAATCGTCCGTGGAACACGTCACTTCGTACCGGGTCCAGGAAGGGTTGCTGTTCGCGTTCCACGACAGGCTGACCGAAGAGACATTCACCGCCGCCAGGGACAATACCGAAGGCGCGGCCGCGTACGTCACCCGGCTGCCCATCGCCGAAGACGTCTCAGCTCCAGACCACGAACGCGCTGTCACCCTGCCGTAGTACGTCGTGTTCGGCAAAAGCGACCCGAAGTAAGCCCCCCCGGCCGCCTTGACCGTCGTGCTCGACAGGATCGTCCCGGTAAAGCCGCTGCCGGTACTCAGTTCCACGCGGTACACCGAATCGTCCGGATTCTCCGACGTGTCCGTCCAGGCAATTGTCACGCTCGATATCCCGACATCCGACCAGGACAGCCCGTTCGGCGCCCAGGGAACCGTGATCGTGCTGACCACGTTCGAGTAGCCGTACACCGATCCATCCTCGCCGAAGACACGCACCCGGACCTGGTAGGTCGTGTTCGGTAGCAGCCCGTTCAGCGTCCCGGCCGCCGCCGTGTGGTTGTCGGCCCAGGTGAAAGCCGTCCGGACATCCCCGGTGAAATTGTCCGTCGAATAGCTCAGCTCGTACCTCGTCCAGCCGGGGTTGCCGT
>CAZNYG010000020.1:21155-30855 GCA_964577205.1 uncultured Elusimicrobiales bacterium
TAGCGTTCCACGACACAACGATGCTCGTCGTGTTGACAGACGCCGGCACAAGGCCCGAAGGCGCCGCGGGAACGGTCAGGGTATCTATCACCGCGCTGTAATCAGTCGCTGCCCAGTTGTTGTTCCTTGCCACTACGCTCAGGCGGTACTCCGTGTTCGCGGTAAGGCCGCTTACCCACGGCGACGCGCCCCAGCTCGTCGTGCTGGCGTATACAGGCGCCGCGCCGAACGTCCCGTCCGGCCGCGCGTAGCGCACCCAGTTGTTGTTGTCCGAAGATATCCGCACGCCGTATTCCGTCCAGCCGGGGTTCACATCGACGTTGATCCGGTAGTTCACGCTCGATATACCCACACCGCTGAACGCCGGAGCCGGCGGAGCCACCGCAAGCGTCGACGTCGACCAGAACGCCGCCCACCCGCTCGAAATGCCGCTCCCGTTCACCGCTTTCACCCGGTACTGGTACGTCGTGTTCGGCATCAGGCCCGTTTCCTGCCAGGCCAGAACCGCCTGCGCGGGTATACTGCTCCCCGCAACGATGTTCTCCGCAACGTATCGCGTCCATGACGGGTTGCCGTTAGCTCCCCACGCGATCCGCAGCGTGCCGCTCGATATCTGCATGCCGGATACCGAGGGTATCCGGGCAAGCGTGACGGAGGCAACGCTCGCGTCATAGCCGGAAGGCCTGCCGTCTTCGTTATAAGCCCGGACCCTGAACCAGAACGTGGTGTCGGGTGTCAGCGGGACAATGCCGGTCGTTAATGCCCGCAATCCTGAAGCCAGGCTTGCGGCGGTCGAAACCGAGGCGGTGAAATTGTCGGAAGAAAAAGTCACCTCGTACCGGGTCCACGAAGGATTGGCGGCGTTTCCCCACGCCAGTGTTACCGAAGAAGCGTATACGTCCGTCACAAGGGAATTTTCCGGAGCCACTGCGAGCGTTGCGGTTGAGCAGGTATGATCGAAAGACGTCTGATGCGAACCGCCCTTTCCTCCGACCGTGTAAGAATACAACGTATTCGTGGAAAGGCCTGCGACCCAGACCGATCCCGAACCCGACCAAACTGTAGTGGTAAGGTAAACCGCGTCGGCGCTGAAAGGCTCGCCGTTCCCGCCGGAAAGATACCGTGTCCAGCCCGGCGAAGAAACGCGCACGGCATAGCCGGTATAGCTTGAATTGCTTCCAGTGTTGATCATGACCGTCATGCTGGTGATGCCGACGTCCAGTATCCCGGGTTTCCCGGGCTGTTCGACCAGGGTACATCCGTCGGGCAGCGATAGCCAGGGCGTATCGATGCCGTTCCGGTTAGTTGCCTTTATGCGGAAAGAATGGGTAGTATTCGGGACAAGACCGGATTCCAGCCAGGACAAAGCCTGTGTCGTGGAAGAAACACCAAGCGCCGTGTCTTCTATCGTGTACCGGGTGTCAGGCGGATTCTGCGCGCCGGCCCAGCTGACATTCAGCGCGTACGTCTGCTGAACGAGATGATCGAATACCGGCTGATTCGCGAGCGTTACCGTGCTGCGTGAAGCGCTGAAGGCGGTGCCGGCATTGTCAAAGTTGCGCGCCGCGGCTGAAAAAGTGAATGTCGTGTTGGGGGTCAGGCCGGAAAATTCAAAGCTGCTGGTCCAGGTGGTCGTGGTGGCGTACGCGGGAACCGCCGAAAAGGCTCCGGTTGCCGGGTCGACATAGCGGACCCAGGCGTCCCCGGCTGAGGATATACGCACCGCGTATTCCGTTAATGGAGAAATGTTATCGCCGGGGACCACGGAGATGGCGGCGCTGGATGCGTACACGGCCGTTAGAACAGGCGCGCCCGGAACTGGGGCAAGCGTGTATGAGCTGACAGCGGTCGAATAGGCGGTGACCCTCATGAGATTGTCGCGTGAATTGGCGGAGATCGAGTAAAGGCTGTTGATGGAGAGGTTGTTAAGGGCAGCCGCGGCACCCCAGGTCGTCGTGGTGCGATAAACGACCGAAGGCCCGAGACTGCCGTCAGTCTGCAGGTAATAGGTCGTGCCGGACGAAAGGATCTTGACCGAGTAGGTCGTACTGTAGGAATTGGCGCCGGTGTTGATCTGAACAAGAAAGCTGGTGCTGCTTATCGCCGTTACCAGGGGCGGGGCGGGGATCTGCGAGGGAGTAAGCATGCTGACCGCGACCGTCGTACTGGATTCACTGCCGATATACGTCTGTACCGAACGCGTGCAGGCGGCGTTACCCTGCAATCCCTGCTCCAGCCAGTAAGTGACGCCGGGCAGAAGATTCCCGCTCAGAGAACTGCCTGTGGAAGTAACGAGCCTGTACCCTTCCACGCCGGGAGCGGAAAGCCAAGACCAGTCAATAACGGCCGGGGATAAAGCCACGCCCGTAAAACTATCCGGCGAAAGTACCTGGATGTCTTCAAACTCGACATCGTCGAGATAGACAGGGTTGTCGCTATCGACTACCTCCTGGCAGTCCAGTATCAGGCGCGCGGCAACTGTACCCGAGGGAGCGGTTACGGAGGAGACTTCCAGTTTTTGCCAGGTGTCGAACGCCGAAAGCAGCTGCCCGGCAGAATAGCCGCCCGTGGAAACAACAACCCCTGACGCGTTGATCCACGCCACGCGCAAACGGATCTCCGTGTCAGTGAACAATCCCGGAAGGTTCTGGCTGATGGCACACCATGAACGAAGGGTATACTTGTGCCCTCCGGTAACCGGTACCGTGTTGGAAACCAGAACGTAGTTCTCAAAGGAAGCCGTGGGAGTGGCAAAAATGCAGGAATAGCTGCCGGTGCGTACCAGCCCCGAAGACCGCCCTATAGAGGCATTACTATTGCCGGCGGACCAGTACAGCATGGCGGAATCGTCCTCAAAACCGGGATTAAAACCTGAAAGAAGGTTTGTCCCGGCCGCTTCCGCTCTGGCAGCAAGCGCGCCAAGAATAATGAAAATCGCGACAAATAGAAGGTTTTTTCTTTGCATACAAATAGGTAACCGGCCGGACGGGGCCCGGATGGGAAATGTGCCGCATGGAAAGACAAAGCTGAAATATGGCTGTTAATTACGTGCTTTTTGAATTTTTACCTCACAAAAAAACCAAAGACCGGGGAACCTGACACCCCGCAATAATGATAATGCAAATTTCTGACCAGCTTTCTACAGTTTTCCCCCAAATTGACATGAAATCTAAAAAAGCATAGACTATATCTATATGGACTCTTCTCTCTTTCATCCATCGTTATCACAGGGACTTTCAAGCAGTGAAGCAGCTCGGAGACTGAGCGAAGAAGGGTACAACGAGATCCCTTCGGCACGCCGGAAAAATGCGCTGACAATCGCCCTGGCCGTCATCAGAGAACCGATGTTTATTCTTCTGGTGGCATGCGGGGCGATCTATCTCCTTCTGGGCGATATTCAGGAAGCCTTAATCCTGCTCGGCTTTGTTTTTGTGATCATGGGTATCACCTTTATTCAGGAACGGAAAACCGAACGGGCCCTTGAAGCTCTGCGCGATCTCTCGAGTCCCCGGGCCTCGGTTATCCGCGACGGCACGAAAATACTTATCCCGGGCCGGGAAGTGGCGCGCGGCGATATCGTTATCCTTGCTGAAGGAGACCGCGTGCCGGCAGACGCATCCCTCAGGGAAGCGGTCAATTTTTCCGTTGACGAATCGCTCCTGACCGGCGAGTCCGTGCCGGTCGCCAAATACGCGGACGGGGCATCGCGCGTGTTTTCCGGCACGCTGGTGGTACAGGGCCGGGGCATCGCCGAAGTGTATGCCACCGGAGCGCGGTCCGAGATGGGCAGGATCGGCAGATCGCTCGAATCCATCGCGGAAGAAGACACGTTCCTGAAAAGGGATATCGCACGGATGGTCAGGATCGTAGGAATATCCGGCGGCGCCCTTTGCGGAGCCGTCATTCTCTTTTACAGCCTGACGCGCGCCGACTGGATCAACGGATTCCTTGCCGGCCTGACCCTCGCGATGGCGATGATACCGGAAGAATTTCCCGTTGTCATGACGGTATTCATGTCTCTCGGCGCGTGGCGGATCTCCAAAAACCGTGTACTCACCCGGCGGATACCGGCAGTGGAAACCCTGGGCTCGGCAACAGTGCTCTGCGTGGACAAGACGGGTACGCTGACGGAAAACAGAATGCAGGTAAGCATGCTGTCAGCCGGAGATACCGCGTATGCCGTTGACGGGTGTACCGAAAGCATTGATGAGCGGTATCATGAAGTGGTTGAATACGGCATTCTGGCAAGCCAGACCGATCCGTTCGATCCCATGGAAAAAGCCATACGCGCGCTGGGCGAAAAATGCCTCGCGGGGACGGAACATATCCACCGCAACTGGGAGATGATCCATGAGTACCCGCTTTCCCCTTCGCTCCTCGCGATGTCCCGCGCGTGGAAAAGACGGGGCAGCGACACGTTCGTCATCGCGGCCAAAGGCGCGCCGGAAGCGATCGCAGACCTGTGCCATCTCGACACGCAAAAGACGGCTTCGCTCGCTCATATGACGGAACGTTTCGCGGGAAACGGATTGCGCGTGCTGGGCGTCGCGCGGTCATCGACTCGTTCCCGCGTGCTGCCCGACGGACAGCATGATCTTGCCTTTGAATTCCTGGGCCTGATAGGCCTGGCCGATCCGGTGCGCAAACCCGTTCCCGGCGCCATACAGGAATGCCACAGGGCAGGGATACGCGTCGTCATGATCACCGGCGATTATCCAAGCACGGCACGCAGTATCGCCGGACAGATCGGGCTGCGCAACAGGGAAGAAGTGATCACCGGCAGCGAGTTGGATGCCATGAGCGACGAAACACTGAAGGACAGGATCTCCCGGGTGAACCTGTTCGCCCGGGTTGTGCCCGAACAGAAGCTGCGCATCGTGCAGGCGCTCAAGCGCTCCGGAGAGATAGTGGCAATGACCGGCGACGGGGTTAATGATGCTCCCGCATTGAAAGCCGCGGACATCGGCATAGCCATGGGCGGCAGAGGCACCGATGTCGCCCGCGAATCCGCCGCGCTGGTCCTGCTTGACGACGACTTCATGTCGATCGTGGCGGCGGTACGCATGGGAAGGCGTATTTTCGACAATCTGAAAAAAGCCATCGCTTACATTCTGGCTGTCCATGTGCCCATAGCGGGGCTGAGCCTCCTGCCCGTTATCCTGAAATGGCCGCTGATCCTTTTCCCCGTGCACATCGTGTTCCTTGAGTTGATCATCGATCCGGCATGTTCGCTGGTGTTCGAAGCGGAAAGGGAAGAGCCGGGCATCATGGACCGCCCGCCGCGCCCCATCAACGAATCGCTCTTTTCCCTGCCCGCGGTTGTAACCAGCGTCCTCCAGGGGGTCGTTCTGCTGGGGACGGTGCTGGCCGTGTACGCGGCAGCCCGCCGGTTCGGCGAAAATACCGCGCAGGCGCGCGCGCTGGCGTTCACCACGCTGATCGTCGGCAACATCGGCCTTATCATGAGCAACCGGTCGTGGGAACTGACCATCCCCCGCATGATACGAAGCAATAACACCGCGCTTGTCTTTGTCGTTACCGGCGCCGCGGTGTTCCTCATACTGACTCTCCTTGTGCCTTTTCTCAGGAACCTCTTCCTGTTCGGCCCCCTCCATACGATAGATATCATACTGTGCCTTTCCGCGGCTATCATCAGTATCGTTATTTTTGAGCTCATGAAAGCGACCGCTTTCATGCGTGCCGAACGGGAATCTCATCAATGATCCATTTTTCAACTTGTTCACATCTTTTCCCGATCTTTTACCTGAAAAGCCAATAACATCTTACTGGGTAGGTAAAAATTCTCCAGGGAGGCATTATCATGAAGAAAGGGTATGTGGCAGCGGTGTTTGCGGCGGTTTTAGCGGTGACGGCGGTGTTCCAGGCCCGGCAGGCGATGGCAAACGTCATATGTTACCCTGACGGGACCAGCCATTGCGACGCGCAGGACCTCTACAACAAGAAGACTCAAGTCAACAAGGCGGTTAAAGTGGCGGTGCCTGCGGGCAAGATCAAAGCTATGAAAGTCGCCGTTCCGGCCACAAAAGAGAAAGTCACAAAGATCAGCACGCCGGCAAATTCAACGAAAGTATCAAAGATCGCCGTCAACGTGCCTGCGGGCAAGATCAAAGCTATGAAAGTCGCCGTTCCGGCCACAAAAGAGAAAGTCACAAAGATCAGCACGCCGGCAAATTCAACGAAAGTATCAAAGATCGCCGTCAACGTGCCTGCGGGCAAGATCAAAGCTATGAAAGTCGCCGTTCCGGCCATAAAAGACTCAAATGTACCCACAAAAACTTCAACCTACAGGAAATCCCGTTGATCCACTGAACGAAGTTTTTGAATAAAAAGAAAAAACCCTTGCAATAAAAAGGGTTTTTTCTTTTTATTATCCCGTCTTGCGCACAAATATTTTTTCCGCTACTTTGTCGTCCAGCGCGATCTGGGTCTGGTTGACCTGGATGACATGGGATGGCGAACGCTGATGCAGGTGGACGGTTGTGCCGGGAACGACCCCCAGCGACAACAATTTGTGCAGCTGCGGATGGTTTCCGGTAACGATGTAGGCGATAACCCCCGATTCCCCCACCGCAAGACGAGGCAGAGGGACAACGATGGATTCGATGCTTTCTTCAGCCCTTCGGCAGCATTCCCCGGGAGGGATGCGCGAACCGTGCGGGCATTCGCGGGGATGGCCCAGCAGCGTGCAGATGGCGTCCGCGACGTCTTTTGAAAGGATATGCTCGAACTCGCAGGCCGTCATGTCCATGGCGTCGCCCCGCACTTCGAGAACGTCCGCGAGCAGCCTTTCCGCGAGCCGCTGGCGGCGGATGACATCTCTCCCTTCTTCGTCGCCCTGCGCAGTCAGGGAGACCTTGCCTTCAGCAACGGCGATCATACCCTCCTTTAGCAGTGTGTCTATAGCCCCGGGCCAGACCTCTTCGGTGATCTGCCTGCGCAGCGCTTCTTCCGACAACTCTCCCTGTTCCCGCGCCGCCCATATGATGCTCAACGCATCTTCACGCTCAATTTTTTTCTGAGGCAACATAACGACCTCCCAAAAAGGCGTTCATGTGTTCATGGGTTGATGAGTTCATGAGTTAACAGCCTGAACAAAACAACATTCAGGACATGAACCTCATGCTGTCGCGTGTTCCTTTCAAGAAGTTCACTTTTTTGACGTTCACTCATGAACCCATGAACTCGTCAACTCATGGACGCCGTTTTTATAGAATTCCCAGCCAGCCGACGACGGCGTTGATGGCGCCGGAAAAGAGCACGGCGTAGGCGGCGACAAATATGAAAATGAGTACGGCATATTTCCAGCCCTGTTCCTTGACGACCATGAAACACTGGGCTATGCAGGGAACGAACAGTGTGATGGTCACTATGCTGATAAGGATCTGGCGCGGGTCCAGCAGCCCCTCCTTCGCCATGGAGAACAGGCCCGCGGCCCCGTAATCGCGCCGGAGAAAACCGATCAGGAATGTCCTGGTGGTTTCGGCGGGAAGCCCGAGGAAATGTACGACCACAGGCGACGCGGCGCGTTCGATAACGCCGAGAAAACGGATCCTGTCCATAAAAAATAGTATGGCCGTCCCCAGGATGAACAGAGGCACCGCTTCCTTCAGGTACCATACCATGCGCATACGGACTTTCATGACGATGTTCGTGAACGAAGGAACGCGCAGCGGAGGGATCTCCATGATGAAAGCGCTTTCTTCTCCGGGGATAAGCCGGTGCGCGGCGGCCCCCGTCCCGTATATCGATATGAGAATGGACAACAGCCAGATCACCGTCACTTTCCAGGAAAGCCCCGCCAGCATGCCGAGTATGACGCCCAGCTGCGCGGAGCAGGGAATGGTCAGGGAAAGAAGGATCATCACCAGCAGCCGCTCGCGCCGGGTCTCCAGTATCCGGCTGGAGATCGCCGCCATCGTCCCGCATCCCAGGCCAAGGATCAACGGCAGCACCGCTTTCCCGTTCAATCCGAAGGCGCGGAAGAGCCGGTCGGTCATCACCGACAACCGCGGCAGATAGCCCGAATCTTCGAGCAGGCCGAAGAAAAGAAAGAACGTCCCCACGATGGGAAGCACGATGGCGAACGCGTACGTAACGGCCATGGAAAAAATGCCGTAGGGGCCGATAAGGAACTCTCTCAGAAAAGGGGAAGCGACGAACCGTTCGATCACCATGGCCAGCGGCGGGTTGATATAGCGGCCGAAAACAATGCTCTGCATGAGATCCACGAATATTCCCACGCCCAGGACGCCGACGAAAAGATACATGGCAAAAAGCACGGCCGCCACGCCGGCGTATCCGGGGAAAGGGCGCATCGCGAGGTTGCCCAGCCGCGCCAGCCACGGGCGTGGCGGGACGCTGCCTGTTTCCTGTACCTGCGCGACGATCTCGTTAACCATCATGTTGCGCCGGTTAAAGATCATAAGCCTCGGTTCCTGAGGGAAGCCGGCAAGCTCTTCCCGCAGCCGGGAACGTATTCTCTCTCCGGCCGCCGGAGGGACATAACTCCACGCGCCGTCATCGTCGGCGGCAAGCATAAGCGCGAGCGCGCGGCGTATACGGATCCTCTCCGGAATAAGTTTGTCCAGGCGTCCGGCCAGTTCTTCAATTTCCTGACTGTAGGCGGTAAAGACCGTTCCCGCGCGGGCGGCTGAAACAGCCTTTTTCAGATCGCTTATCCCTTCGCCGGTCACTCCGACCGTCGCCACTACCGGGATCCCCAGCGCGTCGGAAAGCCGGCGGACGCTGATATGTATGCCGCGGTCGCGCGCTTCATCATGCATGTTCAGCGCGAGCGCCATCGGAACGCCGAGCTCGATCAGTTCGAGCGTCAGCTGCAGGGTGCGCGCAAGGTTTTTGGCGTCGGCCACCTGGACGATGACGTCTGGATTCTCGCGCAGCAGGACATCCCTGGTCACCTGTTCGTCTTCGGAGACGGGCATCAGGGAGTTGGTCCCCGGCGTATCGATGATCTGCCAGGTGGCCCCGCCGGAGATCATCATGCCGCGGCTGAGGTCCACGGTCGTCCCCGGATAGTTCGAGACGACCGCGTAACGCCCGGTGAACTTCCCGAATATCACCGATTTGCCTACATTTGGATTCCCGACAAGGATGAGAGTTTTATTCATAGAAGCAATGAAAAATGTAAAGTGTAAAGTGTAAAACAAGGAACAAAAAATCAATAGAAATTAGAAACAATTTGGTTGTCGTTGACCCTCGTTTTACATTTTACATTTTACGTTTTTACTTTTGTTTAACGCCCAATACAGTATCCCGATAACTGTTTTGGAGTCGCGTATCCTGCCCTTTTTAACCCATTCCAGCGCCTGCTTGAAAGGGACGACGATATGGTCGATGAATTCGTCTTCATCGGGGGATTTCTTCGACGGCTTCAGATCCCCCGCCCAGTAGATATGGATGATCTCGTTGGAAAAGGCGGACGTGGGCCAGTAAGAAAGCAGTCTGCGTATCCTGCCCGCGGCAAATCCCGTCTCTTCCCGCAGTTCCCTTTTCACGCAGCGCGACGGTTGTTCTCCCTTATCGAGTTTCCCCGCAGGCAGTTCGATGGTCAATTTTCCGACAGGGTAACGGTACTGTTTCACCATGACAAGCTTCCCGTCATCGGTGAACGGCAGGACCGCGACCGCCCCCGGATGCTCCATATACTCCCGGGTTGCCT
>CAZNYG010000021.1:0-10056 GCA_964577205.1 uncultured Elusimicrobiales bacterium
GCGCATAAATGCCTTCAGAGTATTATATCATAATGCCCCGCCAAAATCAATGGCGGAGGGCGACCTGGAATTACAATGAAAATACAATGCTTTTAGTGGAATATAGTCAATGATTTGCGTTAACAAGGCACTGAATATACCTTTCAATTGTTCTACCATTTGTGAAGAGGTTGTAATCAACCACCCTCTGAAAGGGACGAAGAGATAGGCCCCCGCATCATGAAAGACCTGAAGACGCTGCTCGGTTCCGAGGTCGACCGAGTCACCGTCATGGTCAGAGAAGGCATAGTCACTCTTACCGGGACGGTTCGCGATATGCTGTCATTCAACGCGGTATGCACCATCGTGCGCGGTGTCCGCGGCGTCGCGGACCTCCACAACCATCTTTCAGTACATGACGGAGAATGATCCCGGAAGATCTATTCGTCAAAACCGGCGGTGCTGGAAACATCGGGAAAACGGCCAAGCCGGTATTTGTACTCTT
Organism: uncultured Elusimicrobiales bacterium; assembly: GCA_964577205.1. Taxonomy (GTDB): domain Bacteria; phylum Elusimicrobiota; class Endomicrobiia; order Endomicrobiales; family CAIRNS01; genus CAZNYG01. The sequence goes on from CAZNYG010000021.1 coordinate 485, forward strand.
CAGCGACAAGCCGTTCTATGTCTTCCAGCTTATCCACGCCTTTCGACAGGTCGTGTATGCCTCTTTTCAAAAGATAATCGATCGTAGCGCAGCCGATATTGTACATCTCTTCCTTCTGCCCGCGCAGCGTGTCATCCTTCTCTTCCAGCACATGCTCAAAGAACGTGTCGAGAAGGTCATAGGACTGCTGCATCGTGGCGCATCCCTGCTTCATGTATTCACGGAGGATCGCTTTCTGGAAAGCGATGATCGTCGGAAGGTCTTCAAAGCATACCGCTATCCCGGTACGGTTCTCCATCGGTTCATCTTCGTGGGACCCGCCGCAGCCGCACTCTCCGTGGTCATCCCCGTCCCGGTGAGCAAGGATGTCCTCAAGCTTTTTAGCCGGTTCTTCGGGGACCGGTTCCGCCTTCCCCGCGTGAAGCAGGGCTATCAGCTCGAACGGTGAAGGGACGGGAAAATGGTCCAGTTCGGGCAGGCGGCGGTAGCGGATGCGCCAGTCTTCCTTCATTGTATTGACACCGGCCGCTCCCGGATGCGCGCAGAAATGGACCGCTTCCTCAAAATTGTTGCGCATGAATCCAGGCGGGAGCGATATATACTTCGCGTACAGCCTGCCGACATCTTCCTTTTTGCCGTAAAGGGACAGGGCAAGGGCGACGGCATCGGCCGCTTCGGGATCCGTTCCCAGCCGACCCGTGAGCGACTCGTAAGCTTCGGGAGCCTGCATGTATCCAAGCGCGCCGTAAGCCATGACCCGGGCAGGCACGGAAGCATCCTGTTCGGCGGCTTCGCGGATCGCGGGAAAGGCCGGCGATCCGATACGCGCGAGCCCTTCCGCCGCGGCGGCGGCCTCGGCGCTTTTCCGTATATCCCTCATAAAGCCGATCAATACCGGCACCGCCTGCGGCGATCCGATCAATCCGAGGATCACGATGAACGGAAGTTCGTCGCAGGGTTCACCGTTCTTCAAGCACTCGATCACGGGCCCGGCAGCTTCAGCGCCGTACGCGATAATCATTTCCATCTCCCGCAACGGCCACGCGGCGGTATCCAGTTTTTCAATGCTCTTGATGAGATCGTTCAGTTCGCCCACAGTTCCCTCTTGTTCTCATTTTGAAAAGCTACCTGCCCCGCATTCCGGGTTATTTTATCATATTCAGCGCCAGTATACCTGCCGGGCAATAAATCCAAAGAGAAGCGCCAGGGCATTGCCGGCGGCGATACTAAGCCACGATGCGTCCTGTTCGAACCATAAACGCCGCATTATGATCCTTGCCAGCCACAGAAAGAGAAGCGTCAACGACCAGTATCCCGGCAGGACTATGATCATCGCGGTGACCAGGTGTTCCGCCATGCCGTAGTATTTTCCCTTCAGCGAGATATCGGCCGTACCCCTGGCCCCTTTTTCAATGAAGAACACGAGAATAGACGTAAAGTGAGTGACGAGAATGAACAGCGAAAACAGCAGCACCCATTTTTCCGCCGGCTGGCCGAATTGACGCGGGAAGAAAGCATAGATCAGGATGACGTGGACGAACTGGTCCCACAGGAAAAAGAAAAGCGTGTCCCGCGCGCTGAGCCTGCGCACCACGCGGACCCGCCATTCATCTTCAAGGAAATGCAGCAGGGAAAGCGTGACCAGCGCGAGCCATCCGGGAAGAAAGATATTCCCGCCCGGAATACGCCAGGGTGATCCAAGATACCCCGCGCAGAGCGCCATGCCGCACACAAGGAAAATTGAGGAATGTACCACTCCCCCCAGCATGCTCTGCCGCTTCCAGCGGGCAATGTAATCCGTCTGGAACGTGTAGTCCGCCAGAAGATGCGCGAGGATGAGCCGCCAGAAGATGTACATGATAAATTAAAAATGTAAAGTGAAAAATGTAAAACGATAACAACAAGGACGATAGAACTGGGAACAGGATTTTCAAGTCATGGGCGATGCATATTCAATACTGTCGAAGTGCTTTGTATGTATCCCGCCTTTTTGCCTTGTCACTTTTCATTTTACCCTTTACATTTTTCATTACTTTATTTCCTTCCCGTTACTTCGAATATTTTGACGGCGATCTCTTTTCCTTTCACTTTTACTTCGCCCAGAGGGCGGGTGTTAACGGCGTCCTTGACCGCGTTCCAGGTAGATTCGGATATTATGATATGCGTCTTGAACTCCTTGTTCAGGCCCTCAAGGCGGCTTCCGAGGTTGACGTTGTCGCCGATGATCGTAAACTGCATCTTTTGCCGCGAACCGATATTGCCAACGACCATCTCTCCCGTGTTGACGCCTATGCCGATGTCTATTATCTTTCTACCCTCATTTTTCCATTTTTCCTGAAGCTTATGCAGCTCTTCCATCATGTCCAGCGCGCACAGTACCGCCTTTTTCTCATGATCGGCCTGTTTCGCCGGAGCGCCCCAGAACGCCATGACCGCGTCGCCGATGAATTTATCGAGCGTGCCGTCATGGCGGAACACCACTTCCACCATCTTCGTCAGGTATTCGTTAAGCAGCTCTACGACCTCTTCCGGCTGCAGCGATTCCGATATCGTCGTAAAACCGCGGATATCGGAGAACAGGACGGTCATGGCCTCCCGGGTGCCCCCTAGCTTGAGCTTGTCCGGGTCCGCCATGATGCTTTCCAGCACCCGCGCGCTCAGATACTGGCTGAACGTGTTCTTGATCCAGCGTTTTTCCTTTTCTTCGGATACGTAGTTATAGAACATCAGGCCCACATAGCTGAACCCGAGGGAGAAAAGGGGAGCCGCAAGCGCTCCCGCTATATTCCTGTTGACGAAAAGCCAGTTGACTATGACAGTATATCCGCAGAACAGCGCCAGGGAGACGATCCCCCCATTCAGCGGAGAGAAGCGGCTGAAAAGGAACGCGGGGAGCAGGGCGAAAAGCAGGATGACGCACACCGTGACCAGATCGTCCCACGGCCGCAGAAAGTTCCCCACAAGGAGGTTCGACATCGCCGTGGCATGTATCTCCACGCCGGGATTGGTCGCGGAGAACGGCGTGGGCTTGTTGTCAAAAAGGCCAAGCGCGGTTCCGCCGAGTATGACGATCTTCCCCTTGACCGCCGAGTCATCGTACTCGCCGCCGACGACTTTGTAAAAGGGAATGGAAGAAAAACTGTCAGGCCCCCCGGCATAATTCAGCGCGAGCTCGTTGCGCGCGTTCAGCGGGAGCCGCCATTCAGAAAGCAGATCGTCGGGTTGACGGTCCAGGAACGCGGACACGCCCGCCAGAGAAAGCGACGGGACAAGCATGGCGTTGTATACCGTAAAAACAGGCATCCGGCGGTTCACCCCGTCATTGTCCGTGAACGTGTTGGCAAACCCGATGTTCTTTGCCCGCGACCTGAACAGGGATACCGGCATGTTCAGGGCGACGGGATTGTGTTCTTCATCCTCGGAAAAATATGAATCCAGTACCACATTCTTTGCCCCGTCCATGGCCCGTGCCAGCGCGTCATCGGACCGGGGGCGCTCTTTGTCCGGCTCGAATAAAAGCACATCGAAAATGATGGCCTTCGCGCCCGAACGGCTCAACCGTTCAACCGCCTGCGCGTGAAGCGACCGCGGCCAGGGCCATTTTCCCAGGCGTTTCAGGGATCCCTCATCGAAAACGACGATCACGACATCTTTTGACGGCTCGACCGGCCCGCGCCAGCGGAAACGGGCGTCCAGGGAACGGTTCTCAAGCCCGTCGAAAAGTCCCAGAAGCCAGAAAAAAAGGACAAGGATACTCGCCGCAACGGCAATGATGAGATTGATCTTCGATTTTTTGTTCATAGGTCGCGTTCTCCGGAAAGACAGCTCATGAGCTTACGAGCTATGAGCTCATTGCTCTCAGAAACTGGCATTGAAGCTTATGCGGTGGGTGTCGCCGAGTTCGCCGAACGGCACGAAGGCGTAATCCATGCCGACCGACCATATCCGGAAACCGACGCCGAAAGAGAGCCCGGCCGTAGAACCGAGGCTTTCGGTATCGTAGCCGAAACGGTAGCCGCCGCGCAGCGCGAACTGTTTAGCGGCCCAGTACTCGCCGCCCAGTCCTGCATAGAATTTGTTGTCAATGAAGTATTCGTCGATCTCGCTGCCTACGGTCAGCGTGTCGCTGGGGCGATAAGTGACAGCGAGCTTCAGGTCGAGAGGAAGAGGGTCGGTAACTTCGTTGAAACGGATGCCGTAGCTCAGGTTCTGGAGCGCCAGGGATGTCGTCACCTTGTCGGTCGCGTGATAGGAAGCCGAGAGATCGGCCGCTACCGTGTACGCGATGGTCTGGTCTATTTCGGAACTGACCACCTTGACGCTGGCGCCGGCATCGAGATTTTCAAGAATGGAAGGAACGACATCCCCGCGGGCATAAGCCGCGGCCAGGCTGATATCCTTCGCGTTGAACGTGCCCAGGCGTGTTTCGTTGACATCCCTCTTCTCTATATCGCTTACCAGCAGGTATGTGTATCCGATGCCGAAAACCCCTTGAGCGCTCAGGGGCGAAGCATATCCGACAAAACCGTAATTGATGTCGGCGAAATACCTGAGATAGGTCGCCGACATTTCGGCTTTCTCCAGGCCCGCCAATGCCGCGGGATTGGAATAAAGAGAGAACACATCGCTGCCGGGCGAGACGTTCGCCATACCCGCCGCCCGGGCCGAAGGATGTATTTTGAGGAACTGGCACGCCGTTTTCCCGGCACCCGCATGAGAAATGGAGCAAAGGAATAAGGAAAATACAAAACAAGCGAGTGAGCGAGTGAGCGAGTGAGCGAGTGAGTAAAAGCACAGGCGAGTCATGATAGCCTCCTACGGCTTTCAATAAGGCCTTGTAATAAACGGCCGGCATAATTCAATTGATCGAAAAGATCATTGCTTTTTAAATAACCCAGCCGTCGAGAAAGCTCACATTGAGTATCAAGCTCACTTAAGGAACCGCGTGCAATGATAAAAAAATGCATTTTATCTTTTGTTGACATCCTTGCCGCTCCTTCTGCAATATTGCTGTATATTGATACGGCAGCTTTCCTCATTTTAGCAAGCACCAGTGATTCTTCCCAGACTTTCAATCACTTATGAGGCTTCTCACTCATTGTCTCTATCCTTTTGCCGTTCACTTACTCACTTCTTTATTTGAGTATCGCCAGCTTATACGGTTTATCGTTAAGCTTGTTTCCGTCGGATTTTGCGATCAGGAAATAGACGCCGGAGGCGCATTCTTCACCGCTGTTGTTCCTGCCGTCCCACTCGGTATAGTAATAATATCCGCCGGTCTTTGCTCCCTCATCGATATCCTTGACCAGTTCGCCGGCCAGGTTATAGATGTAGAACCGGACGCGCCCGCCTTTGTCGGCGGGAAGGGAATACTTCAGGAGCGTTCCGTTGATCATCTGGTTGAAACTCGCGTTCGCGTCCTGCATGGTCACGTTCTTCGATCTCAGGTTGAACGGGTTCGGGAAATTGAATATCTCGAACCTGCCGCCCGCGTAGGTTTTCGCCGTGTTCGGGTCCTGTTTAAAGACCGCGTACACGCCTGTCTGAGTGGTCGCCGCCGCGCGGTTCACCGCGAACACCCCGTTCTTCACCACCGCTTTGCCCTTTCCGGGAGCCGACGAAGATCCCGATGAACCTGCAAGAGAATCCACTTCAACCGCTACAAGGCTGGAAACGGGATCCACGGTCACGGCCCCGCGCACCGGCTCCCACAGCCCGGTCGCGCTGTTGTACTGGTAAACGCCCATGTTCGCAAGGTCGCTGCTGTTGACGCGGGCCATGTCGAACTTCAGGTTCAGGGAAAGCGACCGGTTCAACTGGGCGTCGCCCAGGGACAATTCATACACGTCGCTGGCGAGCACGTCCTGCGAGATGCGCGAAAGCGCCGAAGACATGGAGGACCCGGTCCTCGACAGGTTGAAGTTGGGCATAGCGCTCAGGAATCCGCCGATCGGTATGTCGACGTCATCCTCGCGCAGGTTCGTCGTTTCGGCGTTCGCCGGCGTGATGGACCCGGGATCTACCGTGATGCGGGTGGTGTCATAGCCCGTTTCGTCAAGCGTCACGTCGCCGCCCTGGGCCAGCTCGTCCTTCAAATCCCTTTTGGCCTTGGCGTCTATTTTGGGGCCGAACAATATGTCTTCCGTGTAATCGGATGAACCGTCGGTCGCTTCGACCCTGAGCTTGTAGAACTCGCTGTCCTGGATGACCGGGATCTTGAGGCTGTAGGAGTATGTTTTGACGCCGTCGGTACCGGTGATCTCCGGCCCCACGTTCGGCAGAACTTCGATGGCGGAGGAAGCGTCAAACGCCGAGGAAGCACTGTCGACCGGGCTGTACTGGCAGTACGGGGCCGCGATCGCCGCGGGATTGCGCGGGTTAATGATCTTTTTCGGGCTTTCGATCAGGAACTTGTAAAGGAAACGCCCGTTCTCGTAGATCTTCGACATGGAGACCTTCAGCCGCGGCGGGAGGGTTTTCAGCACGAAATCCACGCCAGCGTTATCGCCGGCCGCAAGCGGGTTCTGCGCGGTACCCATCGTCTTCCACTCAAGCAGGCGCCCGGGAGCGAGCACGTACACCTTGTACTTCTGGCTGGAGATCATGCCTTCAAGAACATAGGTACCTTCATCGTCGGTTATACAGGTAATGACCGGAAGCATCTTGTCGGGGTTCTGCGTATTGTACGTTTCGTCGTAGGCCACGACCCGGGCTCCCGAAATGACTTTCGCCACCGGCATGGTCTGGGAATAGATAGTTCCCCTGATCGAGCAATCCGAACGCCTCAGCAGTATCCCGGAACCGTTGTCAAAGACTTTCGCGTCCAGGCCGAGTCCGAATTTCTCGCACGCCTGCGCGTATCCCGGCTTCGTCACGGTCATGCGGTACACGCCCGTGGGAAGTCCTGAGACCGCGAACCGCCCGCTTTCATCCGTAGTTATCGTCTTGTTGACGGTTCGATGGGTCAAAACGACCGCCGCGCCGTAGATCGGCGCGCCATCGGTGCTTTTCACGACACCCTGCAGGCTGGACCCTGCGATAATATTATCATCGAAATTGACAAGCAGCTCATTGTCTCCGGCGACCAGCTTCATTTTCTTCATCAGCGGCGGATAGTTGGGCGTTTCGAATACCGCCACGTAATCGCCAGCCGGCAGACGGTCGATACGGTACTGCAGAGGATAAGCGGTCAGTTCATTGCTCAACCACGGCAGAGTGAAAGCGTTCGCATTTATTTTACCATCCCAGCCGTCCGGCGCCATAATGCGCGCCGGGGGAGGAAGCGCCATCCCGAAGGCCTTCATCTGGCCTTCCGCGTCGTACAGCGTGAGCGACGGGATATAGGTCATGAACTTTTCCATGCCTGCCGCCGCGATAAGATCCACGTCTTTCCGCGTAAACAGATTGACGCCCCTTACCTGCCCTCTGAAAACCGATCTCCCGAGCGTGCCGGATTCAAATTGCAGGTATGTGGTCGTGTTCGGTTTCAGGGGATCGAGCTTTATGTCGGTATTTTTCAACTGGCTGATAAAATTCATGCTGAAATGGTCGCTGGGCAGCATGTTGTCGTCTCCCGGCGAGAAACGATCGATCCGAGCCAGGAGGTAATCGTAGCGCCCGGGAAGGACCCTGCGCTGCCCCCACGGAGAGCTTTGACTGGCTTCGTCATAAGTGAAAGGCACCGTTTGGCTGAAACTCTCTTTGCCCTTTATAAGCTGGCTGAACGTGTCGCGGGTGACATCCCTGCCGGAAGGCAGCTGGACGATGCCATACACGGTATAGTGTTCAATCCCCGAAACAGTGAACGACGATATCTCGGGCAAAGCCGGCGTCTGGGGAATGACGATCGCTCCGTTGGCAAGCTGCACCTCCAGGTACGTTTCCTGGCCCGTACGGACGCTGACGCCCCGCACCGTCGTGCCGGGCCATTCGAGAGGCAGATAACTGCCGCCGTTGTGCATATACCTGACGCCTTCGACAGAAATATTGTAGGATCCGGGGATCAGGCCCGTTATCTCAAAGATCCCGTCCTCATTGACGTTCGTTCCTTCGCCGCAGTTCGTATTGATGCCGGACGCCTCAAGTTGTATCCAGTCCTCATAGGCATTATTCCACTTCTTCTTGAAAATACTGCCGTCGGGCAGCTTGACTATGCCGCGCACGCATCCGGCCGGAGCCAGTTTCATGTCCAGCCCGCTGACCGTGTCCCTCTCCCGCAGGTCAGCCCCGTTTTCCATCCGGTTGACGATGCCCCAGTGCCGCGACCGCGCCTGCACCCAGTACTTCGTGTTCGTAGCCACTTCGATGCAGTAATCCGTCGTTTTGCCGAGTATCGTCCCCTGGATCACCGTAAAGAAGCGTTTCTGATTCTCGCCATTGTTATTTTGTTCGTACGCCCATACGACGATACCGGAACTCGACGCGATCGTGAACGAGGAATCCTGGACATCAAATGTGAGCGTCCCTGTGATCCTTCCCGGCCGCGCCGCCGCCGTTGAGATGACCACGACGAGGGGAGAGGCGTAAGCGTCCTGATTGACGAATGCGCCGTCGCCGCGCGCGATGTTCGCCGCCCAGTAATCGCCGTCAGCCGAGCTCACGGTGAAGGTGGAGACAGTGATGCGCCTTTCGCCCGGCGCATGAGATCCGGAACCGGATGAATTGTTTGCCGTGGAATCGGCATTGAAATTATATCCCTGATTCGAGCTGAACTGGCTCCAGATGTTCATCGTGTAATTTCCGGCGGCAAGCCCTTCGATCACGAACGATCCGTCAGAACCCGTGCGGACGTTCGCGTTGCCGTTCGCGGAACGGAACATGCCGGTTGAATAATAGTTGTTAAAACCGCCGGCCGGGCCCGACGCCCCTCCGCGGGAAGTGGGCATGGTTCCGGAAAGCACCGGCCAGGTGCCCCAGTCTCCCCATATATTTACGTTCGCTTCGGGCACGGGGAACAATCCGCCTGCCGTCCACAGATAAACATACCCCTTGATCCTTCCGAGCGCCGGAGGAAGGGTAATGTTCACGTTCCCGCCTTCAGCTATCCAGCGCTCCCGTCCCGGGAAGAACCCTTCGTTCCCGCGTGAGATGAAGCGGCCCTCATATCCCCTTTTTCCGATATCGAACGCATAAGAATCCACCGCCACGTCGTAGAACGCGAAGTATCCGTTGTAATTGGTCCTGGTCTCCGAGACCGTCCGGGCATTGTTCCATGCCCACATATGATCGCTGTTATCCGGATCTTTTGTCTTCAGTTTGATCACGCAGTCCTTGATGGGCTGCTGCGACTGGTCAACGATCCTCCCGCAAAACGATGGTTCAACGGAGACATCCTCGCCCTGTCTTTCCACCGTCTGCGCGGCAGAAAAAGAAGATACGTTAACTGCAACTTCACGGATCCATCCGCTGGTTATGCCGGTATCAATTATGGTTTCATAACCGTATTTCAGCTCGGGGATACCGATGAACAGGCGGTAATAATCCGCATTGGCAACGGGCGCATTATTGATAAGGATGCGGGCATTCACCGGGCTCGTCCCTCCGGGGGCTTTTCCCATGCCCTGCGCCACGGA
>CAZNYG010000021.1:10066-30419 GCA_964577205.1 uncultured Elusimicrobiales bacterium
GCGTATTGATCATGTCCCCGTAAACGATAGTCCCGGTGCTCAATCCGGACACCGTAACAGAGATCCCGCCCGAACCAGCGGCGAGAGTATTATCCGGATCCAGGACGCGCTCAACGGAGATATCCTGTCCTGTCGTCTTTACCGGCCGGCAGTCGGGATCATTCCTCTGCTGGATGACCGTCGGGTTCATGCCCTGGCTGGAAACGAAGACATTATATTCGAAATTCGTCACGATGGTGAAAGAAGCGATACCGACGGCATTCGTCGCCGACACGAAGGAATGGGAACCTGCAGGAACGCTGGTGTCCCCGTTGACCGGGAATGCCAGCACGGCCACCAGAGCGTTTGGAACGGCCTGTTCCGCACTGGTTTTGACGCGCACGGTCAACGTGGCCGCGTACGCGTTACCCATGATACCGGCACAGATAAGCAATGTTATGATCGCCTTACGCATCATTCCCTCCTGAAAATACTCGGAACAATAACGACACGGGTGTCGGCCACGATGCCCGTTGGGAAAGCTCGTGAACGGATGGAACAGCGACGTCGGTCACAATACACGTTATAGCCGTAAACAGGCCCCGCAACCGTCACACGTGCCGTAGCCGTTCCGAGCTGTTGATAACGGGCATCGTTGCCGGTGTTGTCTTTCCGTCCGTTCCCGGGCCTTGATTCCGTTCCCGGTCTGTATTACCACTCCCAGCCGAGGCCGCAGTAGTAATTGAAGATGTAGTAGTTGTACTTATATGCTCTCTCGTACCGCGTGTTCGACGAAGCGTCCCGGTAATTTGCCGATAAACGGGCGGTCAATGACGGCGTCACCGGATACGCGTAACTGAGCCCGACGGTATTGAACGTCTGATAAAGCTTCTCCGATCCCTTGTACGTGGAGTCCTCATACTGAGCGACCCTCTGCGCGTACCTGCGATAGGTGATCTCCCAGTACAGCGAGAGTTTTGACAGTTTTTCGGCCGGCCCGAGGTTGAAGGTAAGCGAAGGGCTGACAGTATTGGACACGTAGTCATAAAAATGATCAATGTATTTTGAGTTCGCGATATCGAATGAGTTCTGGTTGGATGTATTGTACTGGACCGTATCGGACAACGCGAAAGCGGCGCGGCGCGCGGCGGTATCGATGCCGAAGGTCAGCGCCAGGTTCATGTCTTTGCGTTTATCCTCGGAAAACTTTCCGCTGGCCAGCACGACGCGCTGGTCCCTGTAATCCTGCAGGGACATTTCGCAGCGCGTGTATCCCGCCGTCAAGGGAGAAAGCTTTCTGCCCGCTTCGACAAACCACGCGAACGCGGTGTTATCCAGGACATCTTTTCCCGCCTGCGCGGAAAGCTCCGAATAAGTGGCCGTATCCAGGGACTGCTGGAACTGGCTCTTCGTTATCAGGGATGAGTAATTGGGATACTGCATGGTGTAGAGATCCGCGCCGAAGCGTACATTATTGTTCCCCCGGGTGTATTCTCCTTCAGCGCCGAACGTGAGCTTGCGATGGTCGAACGATCCGTTCCCCCAGGCCTCGTCGTTCGTTTCCTTAAGGTATTCGATCTTGTAACCGGCGCGCGTTTTTACTTTCCACATGTCCGAAAGCTTAGTCACGAATCTCAACGTCAGTGCGTGATCCTGCGTCTCCCGGGTCAGCGTTCCGCCCCCGACGATCTCCCTGACATCCTTGGTGGAGCTGTAGCTGCCCCTGTACATCGGGATCAGCGCCGCACGGGGAGAAAAATTGATCGCGGGAGCTATAAGGATATCGATATTCCCCCCAAACGTGTCGGCGGAGGATGCCGATTCCCCGCTTTGCCCTCCCATGATGAGGATATTCCCCATGGGGACGATCTTCGTCCCCGCGTATCCCGCTGTTGCAGCCACGGCGAGGAGGGATGAAAGGACAATGCCGGCAATCCTGACTTTTCCCATAAATCATGTCTCCCATTTTCATTTATTTTTACAACCGCGCCGGCTGAAGCCGTTGCCTACCACGCTTCCTGCCGTACAATTTGCAATTTGATATTTGCGATTTGAAATGCCGTTATCAGTTTCCCGATGCCGGCAGGCTCAGCATGCCGGCGTCGATGAGGAGTTTCGCGCTGAAGACCAGGTCGATCTTCCTGCCGTTTAAGACCGATGCTTCATATACGCGCTCGAAATTCGATTCATAGGCGATCTTGTTGCGTTCCTCAGGGCTTTTCCCGGCGTAATCGGCGATGGAAATGATGCTGCCGTTGTCGTTGATGACGTAATCGTTCGTCGCTATCCATTTGCCGTCACTGTAAGTGTTCTTCGCATAAAAATGCATCGTCGTGCCGCCCGAAGGCTGATCCGAAACCGAGGCCAGGCCCGTGAGCCGGCTGCCGGAGCCGTCCAGTATCTCAGCCGCTTCGACGCGTCCGTTGCTGTTGGTGTCCTGGTACTGCCACCATACATTATTGTTGACCGAGAACGTATAGCTGGCAAAACCGTGTTTCCATGAACGGGGATTGGAAGGGTTGTCAGCGAACATGTCGCCGCCGTGCGCCTCTTCGTTCACCTGGTCGGCCGTGTTCGACATGATGGACAGCACGTCGGTCAAAAGCCATTGAGGCTTCACCGTACCCGTGTACTGATACATATTCTTTGTCGCCAACGTCAGGTCGTCCGGCAGTGACTCGTCGAACGTGAACACGATCTTGCCGAAATCAAACCGGTTCTCACGGGTATTCAGGACAACATATTTGAATTCTTCGGGGCGGGTGCGGACGATGTACTCCTCCATGCGGATCCGGTTGCCGGAAGCGTCGATCGCCGTTTTGCCGTTCTGGTATTCCGCGATCCTTATTTCTTCCGCGGCGCGGGAAAGGACCGCATCCCGGGATATTTCCTGGAATATCTCGCGGCGCGCTTCCTCACGGCTTTCATTAATGTATTGCGGCTGTCCGTCTCGCTGCCCCCCGTCTTCCGGAATACGCTCAGGAAGAGAAGGCATCTGGTTATACTGGATCGTCGTGAACTCGCCTTTGTTGACGACGACTTCCTCGCCGGTCGCTTCTTCCCGAGCGGCCACCTGTCCCTCATAGACTTCCACCCGCGCGCCCTGTTCTCCTGCGGTCTCGACGGCGAAATCCGTGCCGCGGACCGAGCAGACCGAGACCGATGTCTTCACCCGGTACGACTGGGCCTTTCTCAGCTTTTTAACCCAGGAACGCACTTTGCCCTTCATAAGGTTGACCAGGGTATTCTCCCCGTCTATATCTTCCAGCACGATCTCGGAACCGGCGGCGACGCGCACCCGGTGGCCGTTCGAGGCGGTTATGTCGATGCTTCCGTCGGCGCCGCAGCGCACGCGGTCACCCATGGTCACCACCGAACCTTTTTTCAACGGCTGCCATTCCTGAGTGCCTTTGACCTGCAACGCCGCGGTCCCCTTGACGGCGCTGATGAATGCCGCGCGGCCTGCCGTACACGCCAGAAAAAGAACCGCGATACTCGTCGTGATCCGTCGATTCATAAAACCCTCCAGGCCGGGCTGCCGGTTTTCATATGTTTGAAAAGGAAATAAATGTGCGAAGAAAAGGCCGTGTTTTGCCGAAACAGGGGCAGCGTTGGCGATTGAGGGAGCAGAGGAGATGGTGTGTACCCTGATGACAGGAATATGAACGTGTCTCACGTCCTTCCAGAAAGAATAAGAATAATGCGAAACATAATAACTATAATGGAAGACAGTGGAAACCGCAAGATTTATTTTGGTTTTGCAGTCATTTATGCAAAACACCCCCCCCGACGGCTGGGGATTTTTTTATGAATACTTACTCGCTTACGCGCCTGTCCCGTACACGGGACCAGTCGAGCGGCAGAGACTGACTAACTCACTGGTCTTACGCACGATACCTTGGCTGTTATTAAGTGTTCCATGCATCAAAGATGGTATTCAAATTTTAAATTTCAAATAGACATGTGCTTACTCCATTTATCAGGCTTTCAGTATATCCTCGACGCGGCGCTCGGACTGCTCCTGTGTCGCCATATTCCGCTCTATCACAGCGCCGCGCTTCGCTTCTTCCTCGCCGAATATATACACCGTTCCCGCCTTCAGTTTGTCGGCAAGTTTCATCTGGTTCTTCAGGCTGCGTTCAGCGAAGGGGCCTTCAACAATAACGGGCCGTCCACTCCCGACCAGCTGCCGGAGCTTCTGAGCGAACGTAAAAGCATCTTTTTCGAGTTCCTTTTGCGCCACCGCCACAAAAATGCATTCGCGCGGTGTATCCTCCCGCGCGCCGCCCTGGTTTTCCGCGGCGAGCATCACGCGTTCCGACCCGAGCGCGAAACCGACGCTGGGCGTATCTTGCCCTCCCAGTTCTCTGACAAGATTGTCGTAACGGCCTCCGGCGGCAAGGGTATCCTGGGCGCCCGCGTGGGCCGACCGTATTTCAAAGATCGTGCGCGTATAATAGTCCAGTCCGCGGACGAGGCGGTGATCAATATGGTACACACAGCCGGCAGCGTCGAGAAGGGAGCGCACCATGGAGAAATGGCCCCGGCATTCGCCGCACAGGTGGTCTTCCATTTTCGGCAGCGCGTCGAATTTCGGTCCGTCAACCTTGCAGTCGAGCAGGCGGAGTGGATTGGCCTGCAGGCGGCGCTGGCAGTCGCCGCAGAGATCGGTTTTAGACGAAAAATAATCAGTAATGGCTGTGCGGAAGGCGGGACGGCAGGCGGCGCAGCCCAGGGTGTTCAGATGGACGTTCAGGTCTTTCAGCCCCGCCGCTTTCAGCAGGTCGTTGGCCACGAGGATGGTTTCCGCGTCCGCGGACGGGCTCGCGTTGCCGAAATATTCCATGCCGATCTGGAAGAATTCGCGGTACCGCCCGGCCTGCGGCCGTTCGTAGCGGAACATGGACCCGATATAGAACAGTTTGCTTACCGGCAGCTGGAGCGCGAGCTGATTCTCAAGATACGCGCGGACTACGGAAGCGGTCCCTTCGGGACGCAGCGCGAGCCTCCGTCCTTTGCGGTCTTCAAAAACATACATCTCTTTTTCGACGATATCGGTAGCCTCTCCGATCGAACGGGTGAACAGCCCCGCGTCCTCGAAAGAGGGGACACGTATCTCTGAAACTCCGTAAGCCGCGAAAATGAAACGGCTTATGGCCTCCAGCCGGTACATCATCTCCGCCTGCCTGCCCCAAATGTCGTGCGTCCCCCGCGGTGCCTTGAAGTTCATGATAATACCTCACTGTCTTTTTTATCCCGGCGGGGATCCCGTTTTCAGCAGTTCTCTGGCGCGGGTGTTCGCCGATCTGAGCAGAGTCATGGAATCTTGCTGATGGTCATGGAACATCAGTTCCATCACGAAATCGCCTTTATATCCGCTTGTCCGCAGAAGCGCGGCAAAGCGCGTCCAGTTGATGCTTCCCTCTCCCAGATTGCGGTGCTCATCCGTATGCCCGTTGTTATCGGAGGCGTGCAGTGTCAGGACCCTCGGCGCGAGATCGCTGAACGTCTGTTCCAGCGACCTCCCGTGATAAAGGTGCGCGTGCGAGGTATCAAAACAGAAACCTACGCCGTCTTCCGGAAGCCCTTCGATGAGAGCATGAAGCGTCGCGGCGTCTCCGCCCAGGATGTGCGGCAGCTGGTTCTCGACCGCGAGGCGCACGCCGCTGCCGGCCAGCGCGCGGACGATCTCTTCGATGCTTTTCCTGCTCTGACGAAAACGCCAGTTCCGGTCATGCAGCGACCGCTCGTTGCTTGCGGGATGGAGCACCAGAAATTTTCCGCCCAGCGAACGGAGGACTTCCCCCGTCTTTGTGACGGTCACCGCCGCCTGCCCGCGATGTGCCTCATCAGGATGAGAAATGTCTATAGCGTCGGAAAAAGGCGCGTGGATAGAATTCACCTTCAAACCCAGATCACGCAGCAGCAGATCGAGGGCCTGTATCTTAGAGGGCTCATTCCAGTTAAAATGCACATACTGACCGTTCTTTTCCGGGCTGGCCCATATCTCTATCGTGTCATAGCCGGCCTCGCGGATCGCCGGCAGCGCAAGAAGGATATCCCTGTCATAAAAAATCCCCGTTGATATACCGATGTTCATTGAAGATCCCGAAGTGAGTAAGGGAGTAAGTGAGTAGGTGAGTAAGGGAAAATCAAAGAAATAAAGATCATTTGAATAGTGAACACTTACCGGTTTACTCCCTTGAATATCGAATTATCCTTTTTTCCGTCCTTTGCTTTTCTCAGCCCTTCTTTACTCGCTTACTCACTTGCTTTCACTATTTATAGTCCATCAAATTCCAGCCGCAGCCGGGGGTAAGGCAGTACCCTTTTTCACCGTGGGAAAAGCAGTTCAGATCTTCTTTCCTGTCCAGGCCGGCGCTGACCAGTCCCGCGAACAGGCGGACGTAAAAATCCGCGCGGGTAAAAGCGTCGTAGCGTTCCCACTGGTTCCCCCAGCCGAAATCCTTCTCGAACCTGGAACGCACGAGCCCGGCTATGTGCCGGGGATGCCAGCCCGTCTTCATCAGCACCCGTGTCACCGTCTGAAGGTTCGTGGGTTTCAACAGATTGTCATTGGGCTGTGACAGGCAATGCGCCGCGCATGGAGGCAGCCTGTCCAATTCCAGCCGGTCGTAAGTCGCGGGCCACGTTTCCGGGAGATCTTGCTGAACGGAATCGAAAGAATGATGGAACCTGGACAGCTTCGACGACCGGTATGAACGTATAAGGCCGCTGACGCCTTCGGACGATTCCGGTATTGCGGTATCGACATGACGGGCGAAACGGGAGCACGCGTCAAAATCGCCGCGCAGCCGCAGCATCTTATCCAGGTCCATGTCCGGCGTCCTCGGAACGGTAGCCATCACCGCGATCTCCTGAGCCGCCCTCTCCCCGAATTTATCGCGCAGCACCCGGTGTTTCTGATACACCGAGAACGGGCAGCGGACGTCGCGCGTGTACAGCGGGTCGCCGTACATGGAAAGGTCCAGCGCTACAGCTTCCTTCTCCGCCCCTCCGACGGCGACATCGGTGCACATAACCGGTATCCCCTTGTATTTTTTCCCCAGTTCCGCAATGATCAGGTGCGCGAAATATTCCAGCAGCCTGCCCATGCCCTCGAATGCCAGCCCCGCGTTCACGGGCACGGGACGGCAGCGGATACCCCGCGGGGAATGATATTTCTGTTCCAGTACCGGATTCACCGGCCCCAGCGCCTCCAGTTTCCGGTGCACGGGACTCGCGAAATCCACCCGGAAACTGAAATGATAGCCCTGCCCGGTCATGATAGGCAATACCTTTATGCCAAAAGATCCAAACGCCCTCATGATCAACTGATACAGGGGTTCAAGTTTTTCAAATACTTCCCGCGGCTTGAAGTAGGCTTCCGCCGGATAGACGAGATTGTAATACTCGACGTCCAGGACGCCGAGAGTGGCGTTCCGGTCCCAGACCGCCCGGAATATATCCATGCCCTGTTCCAGCAGCCTGAAGAACGATGACCGGGACGTCGAGAGAAAGTATTCCTCGGAATAGCGGTCGGCCTTCAGTTCCTCGCTGACGCCGGCAAGGTATTCCGCGGTGAAAGACTCGGGATCGATCTGCTGCCCGCCGCAATACTGCGCAATCCTGTCCCTTACCGCGCTGTCGGCGTAGTATTCCCCTATGGTCGTGACCGGAGGAACAGCATGAGAAGGATCTTTACGATGAATGGTCATATAATAACTGGCCTTACGCATGATACTTCATCACCGGGAGAAGAAAGTACGCGATAGCGCCGCCGCCGGGCGCGTTTTCAAGGCCGAACCGTCCGCCGTGAGCCGTTATGATCCGTTTCACCAGCGCCAGGCCCAGCCCCGCGCCTTCCACCTGCCCGGTGAAAGAATCATCGATCTGGTAGAATCTCTCGAAGGCCTTTTCGCGTTCTTCCGCCGGGATGCCGGGGCCGTTGTCGATGACGGAGATCCCCGCGACCCCGTCACCTCCGCGCGGCTCGATACGGACCTTCCGTGGCCTCCGCGGGTTGAATTTAACGGCGTTCTCCACAAGATTGCGCACGACCGAAACGATGCTGTTCCTGTCCATGATGACCGGAGCAAGAGCGGAAATGCTTTCCGCGATCTCCACAGCGGCGTCACGCTCTTCCAGGAAGGCATGCATGCTTTCGACGGCCTGGCTGACCAGCGGGCCCAGAGGGTCCGGCGCCAGCGTCAGTGAAAGATCCTCCCTGTCCACCTGCGCGAAACTGAGCAGTTTTTCGACAAGGCTCGAAAGATGCGTCCCCTGCCTCTGGATACTGCTCAACGCTTTCCTCTGGAACGCGGTCAGCGCCGGATCGTCGAGAAGAAGAGGGCAGTATCCCGTGATCGCCACCAGCGGCGTCCGCAGTTTATGGCTGATGAGGGAAAGGAAGTTCTGTTTCAGCCTGTTTTCCCGGCGTTCGCTGGTGACGTCCCGGATCACGAAAATGATGCCTATCAGCTGGCCGTCATTCCCGGTGATCCGGCTGGCCGTACCCTGGAAGAACAACGGTTTTCCCTGCCGCCGGGTTATCTCCACTGGATACGAGACCTGGGTGCCGCTCAGGAATGCCATGAACCCGGGCGACATGTCATATCCCTCGATAAGGTGCGAGAATCTTTTGCCTTCGCACCGTTCCCTGCCGAACAGGATCTCGGCGACAAGGTTGTGATCCAGGATCGTGCCGTTCCCGTCTACGAGCAATGCCGCGTCGGACATCTGGGTAAAGACCGCCCGCAGCTTTTCTCTTTCGGCGCCAAGCGCTTCGAAGACGCGGGCGTTGACGATCGCCACCGCGGCCTGAGCCGCGAAAGCTTCCATGACGAACGCGTCCCTTTCGTCGAACTCACCTTCGGACCGGTTGATGGCTTCGATGACGCCGACCAGCCGGTTACGGTAGATCAAAGGGACCGCCAGAACGGAACGCGTGGTGTAATGCGTACGTGAATCCGCCCCGGGCGACCATCTCTTGTCGGTATTCACGTCGTTGACAATGACGGCCGCGCGTTCGCCCGCCGCGCTTCCCGCGATGCCTTCGAACAGCTTCAGTCGCACCGCCTTCAATTCGGTTTCCCGTTCCGTCAGCGTCACATCAAAATATAACTCCTCCGTGGCGTCGTCGAACAGAAGGATGGACGACGTCTCCGCGGATACCACTCCGGCGGCAAGCCGCATGATCAGCCTTAGAAGGTCGCTCAGTCGCAACGTGGAGGAAAGGGCTCGATTCGCTTCGATAAGATGATGAGAAACAGGGAGGTTTTCGGACATAGGTGATAAGACAACAACAAAAGGCGTTCTCGGGTTCTCGAGTTCTTTGGTTCTCGTGTTATTTAAACGACATTAACAAGTTGAGCAACAAATGGAATGTTTCTTTTGCAATAGATCTCTGTTCCAGGGTAGACATCGTCAACTCAAGAACACGAGAACACACGAACACAAGAACGCCGTTATGCCTTTTCTGTTACGAGCCTTTAACGAATGCCTTTCCCAGGGCCGTAAGCTTTTTCAGCGCCGCGGGAGAGGCCCCTTCCAGGTACAGCCGCACGACCGGTTCGGTCCCCGAAAGGCGCACGCCCATCCAGTTCCCGCCGGAAAGAATGAATTTGTATCCGTCCAAAGTGACCGCGCGTTCCACGGAGAACGGCCCGAAACGTTCCGGCATTTTCTGCCCGAGTCTTTTTCTGAAAGCATCCATCTCTTCAGGCATCAGATGGAAGTTGACGCGGCCGGAATACACGGGCCCCACCAGTTTGTCCATCTCGGCTAGTATATTGCGGATAGGTTTCTTGCTCATCGCGGCCATCTCGGCCACAAGAAGGCAGGCCAGTATGCCGTCTTTCTCGGGCACATGTCCCCTGATCGTCAGGCCTCCCGATTCTTCGCCGCCGATGATGAAGCCGTCGCCTTCCCTGACCAGGATATCGCCGATATATTTGAAACCGACCGGCGTCTCAATGACTTTCACGCCGAACTTATCGGCGATACGGTCGATCATGTGTGTCGTCATGACGCTGCGGGCGCAAACGCCGGACCAGCGGCGCGTCTTTATCAGATGGTACAGAAGGGCCGAGATCGTCTGGTTGGGATTGATGAACGCGCCGTCGGCGTCAAGTATGCCGAAACGGTCGGCGTCGCCATCCGTGGCAAGGCCCAGCCGGCAAGATTCTTTTTTCATCAGCGAGGCCAGGCTCTTCAGGTTCTCTTCATTGGGCTCGGGAGCGCGGCCGCCGAACAACACGTCGCGCCAGTCGCGTGTCACGGTCTGGCGGATGCCTGCTTCATCGAGAATTTCGTCCAGGTAGCCCGCCGCCGTTCCATTGAGCACGTCGGTCGCGATCTTCAGGTTGGCCTTCTTGATCGCCTTGAGGTTGACCAGTTCCCTGATGCGTTTCAGATAAGCCGGGCGCGGATCGATATACTCGATCAGTTTCTGCCTTTTCGCTTCCTCGAAAGGGACGCGTTTTACCTGCGCGGGCGAAAGCTCGCGGCAGTATTTCTCGATCGCCTTCGTCGTCCCCGGCAGCGCCGGGCCTCCCCAGGATGGAGAGAACTTCAGCCCGTTGTACTGAGGCGGATTGTGGCTCGCGGTAAAATTGATGCCGCCGTCGGCTTTGCGGCGCAGGATCTCGTACGAGATGACCGGGGTGGGCGTGTCGCGCCTGCACAACAGCGCTTTAATGCCGTTCGCGGCAAGGACCTCCGCAGACAGTTCCGAGAACCTTTCGGACAGGAAACGGGTATCGTACCCGATTACGACCGCCTTCTGTTTTCCGGTTTTCCCTCCGGCCTCGTCCTTCGTCAGAAATTCGGCGATCGCCTGCGTGACCAGCCGCACGTTATCGTAAGTGAATTCTTCAGCGATGATCCCCCGCCAGCCCGACGTCCCGAATGTTATCATAGCACTCCTCGAAAGAATTTCAAATCGCAAATTCCAAATCAAAAATTGAAAAGCAAAATCAACTGCCTCGAAATGACGAACATATTAAAATATATTCGGCATGTTAATGAACGAAGCGTTCTGCTTAACTGTCTGTACCTCTGTCGTTTACCGTCTGTCTTCCCAAACCTATCGTTAATCTTTGTCTATCTTTGGCTCTCATTCTGCAATCCGAGATTTACGATACGCAATGTCTTTATGCATTGCCTGGCCGTTCAATTTGCACTTTGCGATTTTAGATTTACCATGTCTTTCTCTACTCCTGCCACCGCAGGACTTTCTCTCCGTATTCATCAAGCAGCCCGCGGGCCGTCTTTTCGTCGTCAGATTCCGCCCAGATATGGAAATAGGCCTCGTCCGGGTCCGGCAGGAGCAGCACCCAGCTCTTGTCGATGAAGAGTTTCACTCCGTCAACAAGCTCGGCTTTCCTGCCCTTGGCCTCCTGGATGGCGTGGCGCATGGCCTGACCCTTCTTGTCCCAGGGGCACGGCAGTTTCTTGTGCAGCACGTCGAAAGTGGGGATCTCCCGGCTGATGCGGTTCATGTGTATCTTCTCGCGAGCCATCATTTCCAGTATCTTGCCGATGGCGTACATCGCGTCTAAAGCCGGCTGGAATTCCGGGAAGATGAAACCGCCGGCGCGGTCGCCCACGAAAATAACATCGCTTTCACGCGCCGCCGCGCCGATCTGGCGGGGGCTCGCCGCGGTGCGGCGCACTTTTACGCCGTAACGGGACGCCAGTTCCTCCACTACGGATGAGACGTGGACAGGCACCGCGATAGTTCCTTTTCTGTACGTGCGCATAACCAGGTCCGCGACCAGCACCAGCGCCATGTCGTCGGGAAGTATGCGGCCGCGCTCATCGACAAGGAAGACCTTCTCCGCGCCGGTATCTATGAGGAAACCCGCGTCCGCTTTCAGCGTGGTCACGATATCCGACAGCTGGCTGAGCGAATGGCGGAATTCCGTCTCCGTTTTCGTGATCTTGGTGGGGTTCACGTACGCGTTGAGGGCCACGACATCCATGCCCAGTTCGCCCAGGATGGTCGGGAATATGATCGAAGCCGACGAATACGCGTAGTCGAGCACGACCTTGAACTTCGCCTTGCTGATGGCGCCGCGGTCGATCGTCCTCAGGTATCCGCCCTTGTAATACTCCACCGCCTGCGGCGGCACGGTGATCTCGCCCACGTCGTCAATGTTGGCGCGGGAGAAATCCTCGCGGAAGAACAGCTGCTCGATGGCTTTCTCCTGCTTGATGGAAACGTCCGAACCGTGAGCGTCGAAAAATTTGATGTCGATAAGCCGGGCGTCGAACGGCGACTGGCGGACATGAATTCCTCCCGCCTCGCCTTCCTTGCCCAGTTCGTAGCGGACCACCGGGATAGGGGTCGTGCGGAGGTCGCCGACCTTGACGCCGGCGGAAAGCAGGCCGGAGATCATGGAACGCTTGATCATGCGGGTCGCCTTGTGCGCGTCCCGCGAAGTGATGACGTAGGCTCCCCTGCCGAGGTACGCGCCGTACGCGGAACCGATCTTGGCCGCGAACTCCGGAGTGATCTCGATATTGCCCAGGCCGGTGATGCCGTACGCGCTGAACAGCGCCCGGTTCCACTTTTCGCCCCAGACGAGGCTGGTGGAAAGGATCGCGCCTTCTTCCACTATCTTGTGCGGCCATATGCGCAGATTGGTCCTGATGATGGCGCCGGCCCCGATAAAGCTTTCGTCGGAAATGATGGTCCCCACCTGAACGACGGCCCGGTCGCCTATTCGGGTCTTTTCGCCGATGACGGCTTCCTTGAGCCGGGCTTCCCGGCCCACTTCGACGCCGTTCCACAGGACCGATCCCAGTATCTCGGTCCGCGCATGGATGGTGACATTGTCGCCGATGACGGAACGCCCCAGCCGCGCTCCCTTTTCCACTTTGCAGTTCCTGCCAAGGATCACCTGCCCGTCAACCTGCACCCCGTCTTCGATGACGGTGTTATCTCCACAGATGATAGCCTTGTCGCTGACCTTCACCGGCCGGCCGTCGATGTCGATAGCGATCTTTCCGTCCAGAATGTCATAATGGGCGATGCGGTACTCTTCATGGTTGCCGACGTCCCTCCAGTAGCCTTCGGCGATGTAGCCGAACAGCGGCTGGCCTTCGCTCAGGAGGCGCGGGAAGAGGTCTTTCGAAAAGTCGAATGATTTATCGGGGGGGATATAGGAGAAAACTTTCGGGTCGAGGATGTAAATGCCGGTGTTGATGGTATCGGAGAAGACTTCACCCCATGACGGTTTTTCGAGGAAACGCTCGATGCGCCCGTCGTCATCTGTGATGACGACGCCGAACTGGAGAGGGTTGGGTACGCGCGTCAGAACCATGGTGGCCACGGCTTTCTTTGCGCGGTGGTACTCGATCGCTTTCGTCAGGTCGAAATCAGTGAGCACGTCTCCAGAGATGACCATGAACGTGCCGTCGATGTTATTCTCGGCGAACTTTACGCTGCCCGCGGTCCCGAGATCGGATTCCGGACGCAGGTATTTAACCGAGACACCCATGGCTGAACCGTCGCCGAAACAGCTGGTAATGACCTCCGGCTGGTAATACAGCATCATGGTCATGTCGGCCAGATCATGCTTCTTGAGCAGCCTGATGATGTGGTACAGCATCGGCTTGTTGCCCATGGGGGCCATGGGTTTGGGAACGTTGCAGGTAAGTGGTCTGAGACGCGTCCCGAAACCGCCGGCCATTATAACCGCGTGCATTGTTCACCTCTCGAATTGTGGAGCCGCCATAGTTAGACAGGCCTCGACGCTGGCTCCCTCCCGCGTCCGCGGGAATTATATTGAATTTTAACAAATCCTGTTGAAAATTGCAAAAGATACGCCGTTTCCGGCAGCAAAGGCATTCACCGAAAAAACCGGTTTTACGTTTTGACAAAGCAACGCCATATAGGATATAATCAGGGGCGGGTTTGCCGGTATTTCGCCGGATCGGTCTTTATCGTCCGCACATACGCTTTCCCTTCTTCGCGGCGCAATCAAAAAAGGCGGTATTACCTCCATCATGTCCATTAAAAAACGCATGTTCATTCTTACGATCACCGCCCTCTTGTGTCTGGCGGGATCGATCCCGGCATCCGGGAGCAATCCTGTCAAAAAGATAATCAAAGACCTCCCTGATATCCACACCCTTGAGACCTATACCCCGAGCCAGGTGACGAAGATCTATGATTACCGGGGCAACGTTATCACGGAGCTTTTCACCGAGAGACGGACGCTGATCCCTCTCAAGGACATTCCCGCGGATCTCCAGAACGCCGTCATAGCGACGGAAGACAGCGATTTCTACGGCCACTGGGGCATCTCGGTCAAAGGCATAGCGCGCGCGGCTTTGAACAACCTTGTGAAACGGCGCGTCGCGCAGGGCGGATCGACGATAACGCAGCAGCTGGCAAAGACGATTTTCCTGACCCCGGACCGCACCATGGAGCGGAAGGTCAAGGAACTTGTACTGACCCTGCAGATCGAACGCGGTTATACCAAATCCGAGATCCTGCAGCTGTACCTGAACCAGATCTATTTCGGCGCCGGAGCGTACGGCGTCGAGTCCGCCGCGCGCATCTATTTCTCGAAACACGTGAAGGACCTGAACCTCGCCGAATGCGCGCTCCTGGCGGGGCTGCCCCGCGCGCCCAATTACTATTCCCCTTTCGCGAACGTCGAACGCGCGAAGACCCGCCGCGCGGTCGTACTGATGCGGATGAGGGAAATGAAATTCATCACCCCCGAGCAGGAAAAAGCGGCCAACGAGGTTCTCATTTCCACGAAGAAGTCATCGATCCCGACGGATATCGCGCCCTATTTCATAGAGTTCGTCCGGCTGCAGCTGGAACCGAAATACGGCACGCACATGATCTACCGCGGCGGCCTTTCCATTTACACGACACTGGACTTGAAAGCCCAGAGATCAGCGGAACAGGCCATGTTCAAAGCCCTGGACGCCTATGACGTCGCCCGCGCGTCCGCGGCGATTGCCTCCGGCGGCAAGGCTTCGCGCTCCCGCGTGCAGGGAGCGCTCCTCGCGATCGATCCCAAGACCGGAGGCATCCGCGCGATGGTAGGCGGCCGCGATTTCCGCGAATCGCAGTTCAACCGCGCCGTACAGGCGCGCAGGCAGCCCGGCTCTTCGTTCAAACCCGTTATTTTCACGGCCGCGCTGGAAAACGGCTTTTCCCCGGCGACGGTGATAGAAGACAAGCCCATGATCTTCCTCAATGACGGCAAGGACTGGAAGCTGGAATCCCGCGACCCGGGCTTCCTGAAAACCCTTCCCGCCGAGATGTTGAAAGACCCGATGAAAGTGTGGATGCCGGAGAACTACGGCAGGAAATACCATGACCGCGTGCTGATGCGTTCGGCGCTGGAGCATTCGCTTAACGTCTGCTCCATCGAGATACTTTCCAGGATCGGCGTAGCCAAAGTGATCGAATTCGCCAGGCGCATGGGCATAGAAAGCCCGCTGACCGGCACGCTTTCACTCGCCCTGGGATCGAGCGACGTGACGCTTATTGAAATGGTATCGGCGTTCAGCGTGCTGGACTCGGGCGGCATCAGGACGCGGCCTTACGCGGTCATCCGCGTGCTGGATAAGAACGGCAAGGCGCTTGAAGAAAACCTTCCCGTAGAACAGGAAGCGTTGTCCGCCCAGACATGTTATGTCATGACCAGCATGATGCGCGGCGTTGTGGAACGCGGCACCGGCGCCGCGGCACGCGCCCTGGGCCGACCCTGCGCCGGAAAGACCGGGACCACCAACGACTACAGCGACGCCTGGTTCATCGGCTATACTCCACAACTGGTCGCGGGAGTATGGATAGGGTTCGACACCCGCATGTCGCTGGGTGAAAAGATGACCGGCGGGCGCCTGGCCTGCCCGATATGGACCGAGTTCATGAGCGGCGCGCTGAACGGCGAACCGGTACTGAACTTCAATTCCCCCGGCGACGTGGTCTTCACCCTTATCGATCCGCGCACCGGCCTCCTGGCGCTCAGCAAAACGCCCGGCGCGTTCCTGGAATCGTTCGTAAAAGGGACGGAGCCGAAAGACTACTACCCGCAGGAGGAAGTGCCGGAAGACAGAAAGGTCAACGAGATCCCCGGCGACGAGGAAGGATTCTAACGGCAAACGTTATCTTTGCATGGTATTGTTGTCGTTTCGTGCTTACGCACTGTCTTTCCGCTGTTCCTTACTCACTTACTCACCCACTCACTTACTCACTGAAGTTAAAAATCGTTATTTCCGGGCGGCTGAAGATGCGCAGGGGGAGCAGGACGGTGCCTATGCCGCGGTTGACATACACTTTGTCCCGCGGATAATATCCCGACACGAACTTTTTTGATGAGCGTGAGGAATGGTTCAGGTAGAGCGGGCCGAAACCGGGTATCACTATCTGGCCTCCGTGAGTGTGCCCGGAAAGAACAAGGGAAATATCCCGCATGTCGGCCTTGTCCACGATATGCGGGCTGTGTGCCAGAAGGATGGCCGGAGCTCCTGCGGGGATGTTTGCCGTCGCCGCGAAGACATCGTCGTACATCAGGAAGTTGTCGTCAATGCCCGCCACGTACATTTCCCTTCCGTCCACCGTCAGTTCCACGCTTTGATTGAGCAGAACGATCACCCGTCTCCGTCGCAGTTCCGCGGCGAACCGCGCCGGGTCCACGCCGTTCGGATCGCTTTTGCCCGCCGGCCTGCGCGGAGGCCTCAGAAAAGGCAGTACCCGTTCGATGACGAGCCTGACATCGTAAGGCGCCAGCTTCGCGTAGAGTCCACGAACAGCTTTTACGGCCGGGTTCCCGGTATCGGGGTTGGGATGGTCGTTGTTCCCGAAAACAGCAATGACGGTTCGTCCCGCGGATATCCGTTCAACAAGCGACAGACAGGCAGGCACTCCTCTTTTGTCAGAAACAAGATCCCCCGTGATGAATATGATGTCCGGATCGATAAGCCCGACGAGTGAAACCAGTTTTTTTTCCCTGAAGCCATACCTCTCGACATGCAGGTCGGACAACTGGATAACCCTTGCGGAAGCGCACACGCGGGCGAGATCCCCGTCGCTGAAAGCCCTTTTTTCCACCACGATCCCTTCGGTTTGAATGAACAGCCATGCTCCCAGAGAGCACAGCGCGAAGGCCGTCCAGAATACTGTCCGTCCGGTCGGCCTCATCGCTCAAGCCTCACGTGATCGAGATAAAAAGTACGCGGCTGCTTCCTGTCTTCGATGGAAAAGTGGATGATCCTCCGTGCCGCATTCGGACGTATCCTGCGTGAGATATCTTCAAGAAGGATGCGGATTTCGTTGCTGCCGGAAGACACTGTCCTGCGCAGTACGAAACGGCTCAGGTTGGGGTCATGGGTATACCGATGGTACCAGTCTCCGACGCGGATCTCCATCATGAACGGAGCCCCCGGATTATAGACGTCGAACGCGAGCGCCGCGTAACCGCGCCAGTCGCGCGGGAAATGCGTGATAACCAGCTGGCCCCACTTCTTCTCCCGCCACACGACCAGAAGCGAAGACGACCCGTGGGCGGCACGGTTCCCTGAAAGGCTGCTTCTGACGCCTCCCGGAGTCTCATACTCGATGAAACAATTGAAACGGTCTTTTTCCGTTTCAAAATCATTGATGACCCATACCGCCGGAAGGTGTTTTGGGACAGGATCAACCGCCTCGACGCGGATGACGGGACGCGGCGCGGTACGGGCTAAAGGAAGATCATTGCGGAAAGACACGAACAGGAAGGAGGCGGTCCCCGCGAGGATTGACACAAAAATGTACGGGCGCATTATGGCCGAGAAAAGAATCCTTGACGTTTTTTTCAGTGCCTGCTATAGTAGTAATGCCCGGGGAACAAAGGGATCCCCTCCGCCGGGAAGATCGTGTAGCTGACGTTTCGACGTTCGCTGTAAGATCGCTTGAAAAAACCTCTTCACAAAGAAAGAGGTTTTTTCATTTCCCCCTCTTTATTCACAAAGAGGGGGCTGGGGGAGTTTTCTCTCTCACCCCTCACGATAATGATCGAACAGCGTTCCGAAAGGGAAACCGTAGATGTCCGCGCCGTGATAGTCGCGGTACAGTTTTTCCTTCGCCTGCTCGAAATTCTTCGGGCATATGCCGAGATCCATGGACAGGCACACCTCGACATACGCGGCGAACTTGTCGCAGATCTCTATGATCTTCCCGTCCACTGGAGAGAATTCATCTCCGGAGATATCCTCGCCGATGGCCGCTACCTTCTCCGCCTGTCCGCCGCGAAGGATACGGTTATCGAATTCGTTCTCCACGAAAAATGTTATCTCGCGGTGCCAGGGAACCGGCAGAAGCGGAAGTATCTTCTCTTCGAGCTGCTTGCGCTCATAGTTCCGGATGATCTTTTCCAGGCCCTCGATGGAACGTTTTATGGGATGGACGATATCCTTGGTCAGCACCTCGGGCAGGTCGTGGAACAGGGCCGAATAAAAATTGTTGTATACCCGTTTGCCGCTGAAACCCAGCTCCATGGAAGCCAGGTACGACAATGTCGCCACCACCAGCAGATGGCCGAGGACGGATGTCTTGGGAAGACGCGGCGACTGGGCCCACCGCTGCTGGAAACGCAGCTGCCCGCACAGGTCGATGAAACCGTAGGATTTTTTCCCAAGCGAAAGCTTCTGCACGCCGATAAGGTCGTAATGGTCTTCGATCTGGTTCTCTATCTCCTGCTTGGTTTTCTCGATGCCGTAGATGAACGGGCTGACGTTGTATATGATCTTGAATTCCCAGTTCGTGGCCATGTAATGAGCGGCCTTGAGTATGCGTTTCTCCCGGCGGGAATACGCCGGATCGGAGAGGTAACGGGAAAACCGGTCCCTGAACCCGCGGCCGATGTCCCTGATCTCGCCTTCCAGCTGTTCCAGCACCCAGTGGTTGAGTTTTTCCCGTTCTCTCGTCATGAGCTCGTGGAAAACAGCCGGCTTCAGGTCGGTCAGCGTGATGCGGTGCAGGAACTCGAAGATCCCTCCCTCGATGAGCGCCGGCCAGTCGACGGGATTTTTCGTTTCAGTATCTTCTTCAAATTTTGCGATAACGTAGGCGATGATCATCTTGTGCGCCTGTTTGTCCAGCTCAGTGAATTCCACCGGCCGCGCATGGTCGTTCCATCGCTGGATGCTGGCCGCGGAATAAACGCGGTCGATCAGGCCTTTCGTTATCATGACAACTCCTTTCTAACGGCGGATATGGGCTTGACAGGCGACATGAGATATGAGACACGTAACAGCAACGGCGAAACGACAAGAAACAGGCAAGAACGACCATCCAGCGTCTAGTGTCCAGCGTCGTCTTTTTCGTCAACTATCTCCGCGTCTATGATCCTGCGGGCCGGGGGCGGGGATGGCGGCGGACGGCGGCCGGCTCCGGGCGGCCGGGTATTGAAGGACCAGTTCAGCAGAAGGCTGATGACACTGAATATCAAAGCGCCCCAGAAAGCGCTCCAGAAACCCGCGATTGAGAACCCGCGGACGATCTTTGCCGCGAGAAAAAGAACGAAACCGTTGATGATAAAAGTGAAAAGCCCGAGGGAAAGGATGTTCAGCGGGAGCGTGACAAAGACAAGTATCGGTTTTAAGAAAACATTCAACAACCCCAGCACAAGCGCCGCTATAAGGGCGGCCGCGATATTCTCCACATGGATACCGGCCGCGATACGGGCGACGGCAAGCAGCGCGACCGTATTGATGATCCAATTCAAGAAAAACCTTCTCATATCTGTCCTTATACCAAATTAGTGCCGCTTCCCGCAAATATTGAAGCGGGCGGCCGGCGCGAAAAAAAAGAGAAGCCGGCATACCTTTTCAGGCATACCGGCTTCCCGTTCATCTATCAGTCCTTATTTCTTCTTCTTGCTCTTTGCCGCTTTTTTCCCGTTGCCTTTGATCACTGCCTGAGCCGCCGCCAGGCGGGCGATGGGCACGCGGAACGGAGAGCAGGAAACGTAACTCATGCCGACGCGATGACAGAAATCAACGGAGCGGGGATCGCCGCCGTGTTCGCCGCAGATGCCGATCTTCATTCCCGGGCGGGCTTTTCTGCCGCGCTCAACACCGTATTCGATCAGCTGGCCGACGCCTTCCTGGTCGATCGTCTGGAATGGATCGTCAGCGAGAATACCCTGTGACAGGTATTCCGGCACGAAGCCGCCGATATCGTCGCGGGAGAACCCGAAGCCCATCTGGGTCAGGTCATTGGTGCCGAACGAGAAGAACTCGGCGACTTCCGCGAGCTTGTCGGCGACGAGCGCCGCGCGCGGGATCTCGATCATGGTCCCGAAAGAATACGGAAGTTTTTTCAGGTTGAATTTCTTCAAGACTTCCGCGTATACCTTTTCTA